>DATFYI010000056.1:0-15936 GCA_035315125.1 Anaerolineaceae bacterium
ATGGTATCGGACGATAACAAAGTTGGAAAAATATTCTTTTTGGAGGTTGGCGAATTCCGTGCAGTGGAGGCCAGGGCATCCAGCACGGCATAAATTCTGTGATTGCTGTTCAAGGCGGTGTCATAGCGCGCCAGCAGCAAGGCGGATGCTCCCTCGCCGTTGGTCCAGCCATCCACCCGGCTGTCAAAACCGAGTGTATGAATAGCGGTATTGAGGCTGCCGGCGCCATTTTTAAAAAGCCTGTCAAAATCCTGGGCCAGTATGGCAGAGGCGATCAATACCGCATCCACAATGCCCAGGTACAACAGGTTTTGCGCCTGGCGCAGGGCCGTTGCCAACGGATTGACATCTACTGAAAGGTTGATAAAGGGGCCTGAAAGGTTGCAGATCTTTTCAACCGGCGCCCTTGGCCGGAGACCAGCGCCGCTGTTTTCTACTGGAGAGGATACGGCCGCAACCAGCTCGCTGCCTCTAACAAAAATAAAGGCGGTTCGTGGAAAAGCGTTTCCTTTTTTCCTGAAATTGGCATCCCGCAGCGCTCGCCAACCTACTTTAAGCAGTAGATAATCTTCGGGCGACAGGCTTCTTTCAGCAGAATCAAGCAGCAACGGCTCGACTTCCGTAATATCGGTGGAGAAATCTTGCGATAAACGGGTATGCTGGGCTCCAGTAATGATGGCGTGTTCAAAAGCTGCCAGGCTATCCATTTCTCCGAACAGGGCATCCATACCGATGATTGCCAGATGATCAAAATTGACCGGCGGCAGCATACTTTTAGGATTGATTTCTACCATAGCTGGGTCTATTACTCCAGCAGCTAGTTCGCTGAGTTATGGGATCCGATCAGGTTTTTTAAGCGTGGGCTGATGGTTCCTTGCAGTCCCTTGATCCATACATAGGATTGCCCGGTCGCATCTTGCACGGTTAAATCGCCCAGTACGGCCGTTTCGGATTGAGAGGTTACATCCAGCGTTACATAAATGGTCTCACCAAACGGGATGGCTTTATACTGCTCGAGCCGTTCCATGTAGGAGGGCAGGCAGGGTGCCTGGTAGTAGCGTTGCGCCCAGATCAACAAACTTTGAACGATGGCATCGTAAATAAACGGGTTGCCGGTTTGTACGGTGAATTGGCCCTGCATTTTTTCGTCCAGTTTTGGCAAAGAGCATTTTGTGATCAGTTTGCCAGGGCTGACTTGCAGGACCTCTTCCACGCCCTGGAAAGCCGGGCCGTGGAAAAGGGTGCCGTTTTTATACAGCAGGTCGCCCGGGATGATTTGTGCACCGGTCATAGAGGTCAGATTGAAGGCGGGGTCAACTGGCATGGCCGGCGACTCTTTCACCAGCCTGACCCGCAGGCTGTAGTTATAAATCTTTCTGCCTTTCTGATTTTTACTCCAGATGACTGCCTCAAAATCGATTTCGCCGCTTTGAGATTTTGCGATCTCTTTTAAATCCAGCACATATTCATCTGCCAACTGCTCATCGAACACAATCCCTTTCAGCACTTTATAAGTATCGATGCTGAAAAATACATAACCCGGATAAAGCTGTTCGCAGGCGCTGGCGACCCAGGTGGCGGCGCAGGTGGCCGGTAGCACCGCATGTTCGCCAATGCGGTGATCGTTTAGAAAAGGATTGGCATCCAGCGTGAGCTTGCGATGGATTTCATACTGGCGTAATTCGGAACTGGTATCCTCAGCCGGGCGGGCAGGCGCATTTCCAACGATAACCTGCGCCGCCGTGTTTTTGGAGGGCAGCAACTCGTTGACCAGGATGCTGGCGCCAACATCCGCCGGGATGACCTGGACGTCACGTTCCTCAAATGCCTTTTTCAATTCCGGGGTAACCATGCCGCTGTCCCACGGTCCCCAACCGATGGAAAGCACGTGGCAGGACGGAAATTTACGCTTGATAAAATGGGCGGTTTTATTTAAGATCTCGTTTGCCATGGCATAATCTGCCTGGCCAATGTTTCCGAAGAAACCGACAATCGACGAGAACAGCACCAGGAAATTGAGCTGGCTGACCGGCACCGTGTGCAGCAGGTTCTCCAGGCCGTTGATCTTGGTTGAAAACACCGTCTCAAAATCATTGATCGATTTCTTTTCAATCAATTTATCGGCCAGATTACCGGCGCCGTGAATAATTCCGGTGACCGGTCCCAAACGGCTGGTTGTTTCAGTGATTTTTTCAGCCAGTTGTGGCCCATTGGTGATGTCAACGCTGACGTACTCGGCATATCCACCGGCGCGTTTGATGGCGGTCAGGGTCTCTTTAATTTCGCGTTTTGCAAGAAGGCTCTTGAAAGCCTCCTGAATTTTCTGCAGGGTGGGCTTTTCGCCGCTTGACTTCATGTCTTCCATCAGGCGTTGTTTGATATCTGCCTCGCTGTGGGTGTCTTTTATCCAACCTGGTTCCAGACCGTCGGCTGAAGATCTTCCCAGCAGAATAAATTTGCAGCGGGCCTGCTCTGCCAGGCGGATTACACACTGAGCGGTGATGCCTCTAGCACCGCCGCTGACCAAAATAACATCCGATGGCCGGATAATTCCTTCTAGTGTCATTCCATTTCCTCGATTTCAAGCGCTTCTTCGATGACTAAAGTGGATCTGCCGTTTGCGGAGTAGCCCACTTCGGTGAGCCGGCGGTTGGGATCAAAAAGCTCGGCGATGATATTTCGGGCGGCTTGTTCGGGTTCCAAACGGGGGCTGATATCGACAGCTCGGCAATAGACGGCTTCCCATTCCAGGTTAACTGTTTTGGCCAATCCAAACAAACCACCGCTGATGGGGTCGAAATCCATCTGGTTGCCCAGCCCAAATTCACCATCCAGGTTTACCACCAGCATGAAGACGCCGTTTCCAATCCTGGCAGCGCTGGTCAGTGGTTCTTTAAGATGTTTAGCCAGCAAGAAAACATGCCGGATAATTTCCTTTTCCACTTCCGAGAATATTCCGTCGTTTTTAGAGGATACGGCGCGGGGATTCAGATGAACCAAAGCGGCGACCGGCCCATATTTCTTAGAGATGTGAGCCAACTGTTGCTGAAGAGTCTCTTCGCTCAGGTCGCTGAGCGTCACCCGCTCGACGCCTGCCGGCAACGGCAGTTGGACCGGGACCAGCGAGGACGGGAAGCTCAACACAACCGGTTTCCAACCGCGCTGAACCAGTTGCCGGGCCAGCGCTACGGTTTCATCGGCGCCGTTATCGGTCAGCAGGCAAATAGCTTTTTCCGGCAGAGAAAAGTTCGAAAAATCCGGTTCTGGCAGCGACTTGAGGTTGACGATTCCACGCGGAATGGCAGGGGCCAGCGGGGCGCTTTTCGTCTCAGTATCGGACAGGGGGGCGACTGGCTCGGCCGAATCACTTTTACCGAGATAATCGATGATTTTTTCAAGCGTGCGAGCCTCGGCGAAGGCTTCGGGATCGGCCTTGGGCAGATTGGGGAATTGAGCCCGCAAGGCGCCCATGATCTCGACCCGTTTGATTGAGTCGATGCCCAGGTCGGACTCTAAATCCTGATTTAGCTCCAGCATTTCGACCGGATAACCGGTTTTTTCACTGACAATGCTCAACAAGGCTGTCTTGAGGTCACCTGAAACGTAGCCGGCCGCGCTCGACTCAACCGTTGCGGTCTCTTGAATTGGGGCAGCTTGCTCCGTCTGCATGGTGGGTGCTGTGATTACTGGAAGTGGTTCGGGTGTGGTCTGGTCAGGTTGCCTGCCCATGTATTGGATGATCTGGCCCAACGTGCGCATCTCGGCAAAGGCTTCCGGGTCGGCCTTGGGCAGATTGGGGAATTGAGCCCGCAAGGCGCCCATAATCTCGACCCGCTTGATCGAGTCGATGCCCAGGTCGGCTTCCATGTCTGAGCTGAGCTCGAGCATCTCCACCGGATAACCGGTTTTCTCACTGACTACCGCCAGGAGGGCTGAGGTCAGGGTCTTTTGATCGTAGGCGCTTACGGCAACAGTAGGCTCAGGCGCAACTTCAACCGGCACCGCTGCGATTTGAGCCGGGGCGGCGTCAGCCTGGCCTGGTCGGTTGCTCAGGTAATTAACAATTTGGCCGAGTGTGCGCATTTCGGCAAAGGCTTCCGGATCGGCCTTGGGCAGATTGGGGAAGATGCTACGCATTTCACCCATGATCTCAACCCGTTTAATTGAGTCGATCCCCAAATCCGCTTCCATATCTGAGGAAAGCTCCAGCATTTCAACCGGATAGCCGGTTTTCTCGCTGACCACTTGCAATAACGAGCTGGTCAGGGTTTCAACATCATAACCGGCTGGGGAGGGCTTTTCTACAATGGCAGCCGGTTGGCTTTGAACGGCTGGTTTGAAGCCATTTCCGTTAACCGGATGCACATTCGGTGCTGAAAGCTCCCGGTTTGGCAGCTCAGCTCGTTTTGGCAATGGGCTTTCCGGCAGCGGTTTTTGGGCGGGGGCTAATTTGCGCTCTTCAAGCGCTTGCGTTTTTACAGGGGCAACCGGTAAGACCTGTTTTGGCTCAGGCCCTGCGGCAACTCTGGCCTGCCCGGCAGGGGCGGCTGCGCCAGTCATAGCCGAGCCAAATTGTTGTTCGACCAGTTTTACAAAGTTGTGCGAGAATTCTTCCTGGCTTTTTAGATATTGGGCATGCACCCGCAGGGTTTCGGCCTGGTGATCGTGGAAGCGCGCCATACTGCGTTCCAGGCCTTCGAAGACCGGCACGATTTGCTCTAATTTATCCGGCGAAGCATTGGAGATCAGCGCCATCTCGAGCTCGGATAGTTTTGCGAAAATTTTGCCGTACTCTTCTTCATTGTTCAGGTATTGCGTGTGCAGGTGCACGACTTCGCTCTGGTGCTCACGGAATTGAGCCAGATTTTGCTCCATTATTCCGGCTGCAGATGGATCGCTGGCTGAATTTACGGGTAAAGGCTGCGACTCAACTTCCGGGCTGGCGGCCGGCTGGGGGTTGTCATTCAGCGCCGGCAGGTTTTGCTCGAAATGACTGACTGGACTTGCGGGGGTCTCGTTCAGGGTTGGCTGAGGCTGGACACCAGCCATTGAGATTTTAAAACCATCCTGCAGAGATTTTTCGAAAGCAGAGCGGGTCTTGGGGGAAACATACTCGCCGCCGTTTAAAGTGACCGTGGCCGCGCTTTTCTTGCGGGCAGGTTTCGTCCTGAAAGCGGCCTGGTATGGGTCAACCGATTTGAGATTCATTCCGGCCACGCGCAACTGCAAGACGGCCTCGCGCAACTGGCGGTCGCTGTCCTTTTTAGCGCTGGCGTTGAGAGCCACAGCAATGTGCGGACGGTTTTCGAGAATATTTTTAACCAGGTTGGTCAGCACATTTTTCGGCCCGAACTCAACAAAGATATATCCGCCTTCGGCATAGATATTTTCAATTTCATCTTTGAATAAGACCGGGTTGAGAATGTGCTTTGCCAGCACTTTGCGGATCTCATCCGGGTTGGAGGAATGAGCCTGGCCGGTGGTATTCGAAAATAGCCGCAGCTTGGGCGCATTGAAGGTTACCCGATCGATGGCTTCAGCGAACGGTTTCTGGGCGTGACCTACCAGCGGGGTATGGAAAGCGGCCGAAACAGGCAGCAGCACGGCAGAATAGCCCTGCTCATTGAGAAACTGTTGCACCTTGGCGATAGCCGGTTTTGCGCCTGCCAGAACAACCTGGTTGGCAGAATTCAAATTTGCCAGGGTAATTTCGGGAAAATCTTTGATCAGCCCGGCAATTTTACGGTCGTCCCCTTTGACCGCCAGCATAGTACCGCTGTCAAAATTCGGGTCGTCCGGCGGAGACATGGCCTGGCCGCGCGCTTTTGCCAGAGCATAATAATCCCGGTCGCTCAGAACTCCAGCCGCCCACAAGGCGGTCAGCTCGCCAAAACTGTGCCCGGCCACAAAATCGGGCCTGAAGCCGGCCTGCTGCAGCAGCTTATAAAGGCCGGCGCTTATGGCGCCGATGGCCGGTTGGGCATTTTCCGTACGGGTGAGCGTATCGGAAAGCTGATTCTTCTGCTCCTGTTCAAAAACCGGCGGGGGATAAACCCGGCTTGAAATCGGTTTCAGGCCATCCGCGCTAAACAAATTGTCCATCTCAGCCAGGACCTGGCGCATGGGTGGAAAATTGCATTGCAACTCCCGTCCCATCTCCAGGTATTGTGAGCCCTGTCCGGAAAACAACCCCACTACTTTGCCCTGCGGATCAAGGCCGGATTTGCGATAATAGATGCCTTTGGGATGCTCCCAGGACTCATCTGCCAGCTTCTGCTTTAAAAAGTCGATGCTGGTTTGCAGGAGCTCTTTGGCTTCCTGAATTGAGCCGGCCATGAAACCCAGGCGAGCTTGTTGTGGGGCTGGTTCAACGGTTTGCGAGTCTTTTATCAGCTCGTTATAGAACGGGCTGCCCTGATCGCCGTGCAGTTTTGCCAGGTTTGCCTGGCAAAGCGCCAGCAGCTCTGTGGGAGAAGGCGCCGTAAGCAGCACGGTTTGGGCCACCGAATTGAAACGGTAAGCGCCCTGCTGTTCGCTCTGATATTCTTCCAGGGCAATATGAAAATTGGTGCCCCCGAAGCCGAAGGAGCTAATGCCGGCCCGCCGGGGCGTATCCGGGTTAAAGCGGAACCAGGGACGTGTTTCGGTATTGATGTAAAAGGGCGAGTTCTCAACATCCAGCTTGGGGTTTGGTTTGGTGACGTTGATGGTCGGCGGCAAGACCTTATTGTACAAAGCCATACAAACTTTTATCAAACTGGCCGACCCGGCCGCGCCTTTGGTATGGGCAATCTGGGATTTTACTGAACCGAGCGCAATGTATTGGCGGTCTGGATTGTTCTCGCCAAATACCTGGCGCAGACCCTGGAACTCGGCCGGATCGCCGGCCGGAGTGCCCGTGCCGTGCGCTTCCACCAGTCCGACAGTGGCCGGCGAATAACCGGCTTCTTCATAGGCGCGGCGCAGCGCCAGGGACTGGCCATCCGGACGCGGCGCATAAATGCTCTTGTAGCGTCCATCACTGGAAGAACCAATGCCCCGGATGACGGCGTAAATGCGGTCGCCATCTCGTTCGGCATCCGCCAGCCGCTTGAGCACCACCATGCCGATGCCTTCGCCGGCCATCATACCGTCCGATTCGGCGTCAAATGTGCGCACCGACTCGCCCTTTGAAAAGGCAGGCGTTTTGCTAAAGCTCATATAGACCCCGATGGAGTTATCCGTATCGACCCCGCCGGTGATCATCATATTCACACGGCCTTCCACCAGCTCCATAACCGCCATTTTGATAGCAGCCAGTGACGTGGCGCAAGCCGCATCCAATATGCAATTCGTGCCACCCAAATCAAAGCGGTTGGCCACCCGTCCTGAGACCACGTTTGCCAGCGAGCCGGGAAAAGAGTTTTCTTCCCATCCCACATAGGCCATCTTGAACTTTTCAACAAGTTTTTGGGTATCCTCGTCTGAAACACCGCTGGCCTTCAAAACTTTTTCCCAAATGGGGTATTGCAAGCGAGCCATCAAAGGCACGTACAATTTCATCGAGACACCCACTACCCCAAGAATAACACCGGTATTCTGGCGGTCAAATTCCTGACCTTCACCGTAGCCGGCATCTTCCAGCGCGTCCCTGGCTACCACCAGTGACAGCAATTGAGAAACATCCGTCACTTCCAGAATATTGGGCGGAAGGCCAAACTCGGTCGGGTCAAAATCGATATCCGGAATAAAACCGCCGCGTTTGCAATACGATTTGTCGGGCGCGTGCGGATCGGGATCATAATAATCCTCCACGTTCCAGCGGGAAGCCGGCACATCGCTAACGCAGTTTATTTTATTTAGGATATTGTCCCAGTATTCCTGTAAATTGCTGGCCTGAGGGAAAATGGAGGCCATGCCAATCACCGCAACAGGTGTGTTACGCAGTTGATAATTTATATCGTGTGTCTTTTTCGACGCCTTGGATCCCATGTTTCTCAGCTCCGGATGGTTTACTTGTTAAATTGAATGGGATCAATCGAAATAAAACATCCCCCTGGAATGTTTCGGTGATCGCCATAAAATTAAAAACCCTTCTCATCCCATAAAGGTTCGAAAGTAAAATTAAATTTCGAAATGCGCAACCGGGATTTTTGGGGAATAATTGGCCAACAAGGTTAATTGGATAGCCAGGGCCCTTATTGTAACATATAAAATATATTACTTTTCTCACCTATCAAAATGACCACAAAATTCCAGCACTGAGATAAAATCATAAAGGCAGGCGATTATTTATTTGGTTGGTACCAAATGCCGCCTGTCTCTTTAAGATGGGAAGTTATATAATTGTTACACGACCATCGCTCTTAAGGAGAAATCATGGCCAAATTCATCTCCCCGATCCAATTTTCCGAAGATGACACCTCCCAAATACGGGGTCACCTGCAACTGGACGAGCCGCTTCCCTTTCACAACAATTCACGGGGAAGCGGCTTTTATCGTCCCGGGAAGATTATTCTGGAAGGGTGTGCAGATTTAGATATCGTCCTTTATCACAGTGTGGCGACTTCATCCTTCATCTATATGCGTAATAGCGCTATCGATGCAAATTTATTGGATATTATCGGTTTATCCCAGGAAGAGATTTCGAAAATATCAGCCCTGCGTCTGCCCGGCCAATTGTGCATGGGCTCGGACCGCTCAAAATTGATCCGGTGCGCCATCAAAGACATGTTCAGCTCGCCCGCCTTAAGACGCACCATCCGAGATCGCAAGCAACAAAACCTGGCAATTTTTCCAATTGCCCGCGAGGGTCTGAAATATCAGGTGGCGGAAGCCCTTTTTGAAAATTTCGGATATTACTGTGATGAGATTGTGCTGGACGCCCATCATGTATTTGACAGTTCGGTGCCGGTCTACAACCGTAAAGTTGAAATGACGCTCTTCAAAGATAAAGATTTGGATAAACAGCAGCGCGAAAATATTTCTGTGGCTTTCATCACTGACAGTATCGCCAGCGGCCTGGTGATGAAAGAAACGATCGAGCGGGTGAAGGAACGTTTTGACCAGATCGAGCAGGTAGAGGTCATTTCGCCTTTGGCAACCATTCGCGGCCTGTGCCGGATTGCCAAGTCGAATTGCGCCAAACAAAGCCACCTGCGCGTGCACGTGTTTGAAACCCTGCTGAATGCGCTGCCCCCCGATTATTACTATTCGGCCCATTTCAACATCCCCGAATTCCATATCCAGCCCGAATTGGAGCAAGAATACCGCCAATGGTGGGGTAAAGACGGCAATAATAATTGCATTGCCGACACGGCCTGCGCCGGATATGGTTGGAGTGAGGTTTTCTATTCTCCCAGAAAACAAATCCAGATGATGAACAGCCAGCTTGAAGCCCGCCATCACATGAATATTGTCGATATCATCCGGCGCAACCTCGGCTGAACCCCTTTGATTGATTGTACCTGTCGATGATCGATGCAAAATCAAACACGAATAAGACGAATTT
Source organism: Anaerolineaceae bacterium (assembly GCA_035315125.1). Taxonomy (GTDB): domain Bacteria; phylum Chloroflexota; class Anaerolineae; order Anaerolineales; family Anaerolineaceae; genus DATFYI01. Next base: position 9,491 of record DATFYI010000056.1, read on the forward strand.
ACCGAATTGGGTGAGTAAAAACCAAAGGATGGTCGATGTGCTTTGCCTGGCCCTTGCTGGAAAACCCTACTACCCTTCTTTCGTTTCATTATCTACTTGAGTGACTATTATGGAAGTGTCCCAAGAAGACCTGGAACAACAATTGATGGAGCTTCTCCTACGAGGCGATCATCCTGTTCTTACAGTCTTACGCCAGCAATATGCTTTTGCAAAAATCGTCAGCCGAAAATTTTCTGGAGTTGGCTTCTTTACTAGTTTTGAAGTTCCAGATGACGCTCCGCTCGTGCATCCGTCCAATTTTGAGGCTGAGGGTATATTGATCGATTTGGAAAACCTTCCCGGTGGAGCGGACTGTGTCTTATTCGTACGAAACGGTAAATTGGACTTCCTTGAATGTTATACATTTATCGATGCTTGGCCTGACCGTATTGTAATCAAGTCATTGTCCAATATTCGCCCTGCGATACCTGAGTAGTTACCTTAAGGAATTAATAAAAAACATGGCTCTTTAACCATTCCAAGGAGCTATAGGATTGACTATCTGTGAAGGAGGTAAAGGCTTACTTATGTGACGGACTTTGTAGATAAGTTCAAAAAGTCGAAGTGGTCAAGGTAATTATTTCCGAGAAAATCTTCGATTTGTAGGGGTCAAGTGTGAAATAATAACTAGAATCCGTTATAGCTTGTTTTTAACTTTAAGAATTTCAAAGTTAAAAAACAATGGCTTATAATTTACATGTGTATATAGTCTGTTATACAGATTTAGGTTGAACAATCCAAAGAGGCGTTTTACAACAAATTGCTGGGGGTTCAAATTAACACATTAAATAAGAAATGAACAGTAAATCAATATCTGGAGGCAACATGCAATTCGGTGTTCATATTTTCCCTACTCAATTTTCTTATCAACCCTATGAATTAGCGCAAGCCGCTGAGGAACGCGGGTTGGAGTCGGTTTGGTTCTCAGAACATACCCATATGCCCGTTCGTTTTCTAAATATATCCTCTCCGCCAGATTATTATTGGCAAACATATGATATCTTTGTCGCTATGACTGTTGCCGCAACAGCTACAAAAAAGCTCAAAGTTGGAACTGGCATTTCTCTTGTTGTTGAGCGCAATCCAATTTTCCTTGCAAAAGAGATCGCAACGCTAGATCTTCTTTCGAAAGGACGTTTCATTTTTGGCATTGGAGCAGGATGGATTGAGGCAGAAATGGCTGATCATGGCGTTGCCTACCGCACCCGTTTTCAGCTCCTAAAAGAACAAATTCGAGCAATTATAGAAATTTGGACAAAAGACGAATCCGAGTTTCACGGCAAGTTTGTGAATTTCGACAAGATGAAGGCGTATCCCAAACCTTATCAGCAACCCTACCCCCCAATCATAATGGGTGGGGGAGGCGGAAAGGCAATTGAATGTGCGGCGGAATTATGCGATGGTTGGGCTCCGTGGTTCATGGAATGGACAAAGGTCAAGGAAGGAATTAGCGAATTAAAGAAGCAAGCAGTCGCAAACGGACGTGACCCGAATTCGCTGGAAATATCCCTTTTTGAAGAGTCTATCCCTAACAAAAAAACGATCGAAGAAATGGAAACTGCGGGAGTCAAGAGGATTATATTAACTATTTTCGGACAAAGCCGTGAACAGGCATTACCCACGCTTGATTTATTAACGAATTTAAATCGGTAGGCTTATAACGTATTTCAAGAAGGTACAAAACCAGTGTAGGATAGCGGAATGGTGACCATAGAGCAACTGATCGATGATGCGAAATGGTACGATGTTGTGCGCAAACTGCGCTGGTCGGAAGGGGTCAGATGTCCAGAATGTAATTCAAGTGATATCAAAAAACGAGGGCGGCACGATCGTTACAATTATCGTCAACGCTACGAATGCAAAATCTGCGGGCAGCAATTTGACGATCTGAGCGGAACCATCTTTCAAGGACATCATTAACCGCTAAGAGTTTGGGTGATTTGCCTCTATTTCATGGGGCTGAACCTTTCTAATGAACAAATCGCTGCTGAACTTGGACTGTCGGTTGGAGATGTCCAGGCGATGACCACGCAATTGCGCGAAGGGATTGTGGTAAAAAAAGCCCATTCACTTGAAAGGCGAAATCGAGACCGACGAGGTCTACATCACGGCTGGTCACAAAGGTTATCCCGAAGTGGTTGCTCGACTAGGGCGTAAGGGAAGGCGACGAAAATTGCGTGGCAGACGTGGACGAGGTACTTTAGCAGAGGAAAAACCGCCAGTTTTGGGTCTACTCCAGCGGAATGGCGAGGTTTTCATCCAAATGCTACCCAATGTTCAGCAAAAGACCATCCAACCCATCATCACCAAGATGGTCGCTACTGGAAGCATGATCTACACGGATGAGTATGATATTTATAACCGCTTGCCTGAATGGGGGTATGAGCATAAAAGCGTCAACCATTCTGCCGGAGAATACGCCAGAGACGAAGATGGAGACGGATTTCATGAAGTCCACGTCAACTCGATGGAAGGATTTTGGTCGTTGCTTCGCTCTTGGTTACGACCACATAGGGGGATTTCCCAGGAAAAGCTGCCTTTTTACCTCGGATTTTTCGAGTTCATCCACAATGTCCGTCGCAGAGGCAAGTCCTTACTTCAATCGCTTCTAGCTACTCTGTAGCTCCTTAAAATTGTCTAAGAGCCAAAAACATTTGTTTCATTCGAAGGATTTGTCCCATTCGTGACTATTCTTTTTTTGCTGTTCGCTCTTGACAGCCGTGATTTTGAGGAGTAATATTGTCCGAAATGAAACCTGATCTCCTTTCTATCCATCATCACCATACCCATCTCCCCCCTATCTGACCGGAGGTTCGTTTGGCGTATCTGGAATCTGTAATGATGAAAACCCGTCGGTCGACCGAGGGGTTTTTTATTTTCATAGAACAGGATGTGCTTATGCCCGATAACGATTTCCCTGTAGCCCGTATTTCTCTGCCTTCCAAAGGCCGTTTGGCCGATGATGCGCTGAATTTCCTGGACGCTTGCGGCCTGAGCGTTTATAAGCCCAATCCGCGCCAGTATGAAGCTCTGCTGCCGGCTTTGCCTGGGCTGCACGTGCTGTTCCAGCGTCCGGGCGATATTGTGGTCAGCGTGCGCGATGGCAGTGTCGATTTTGGCATCACCGGCCTGGATGTAGTGGAAGAACGTAAAAATGGCGATCAAAATTTAATGATCTTGCACGACTCTCTGAATTTTGGCCAATGCACGCTAAACCTGGCTGTCCCGGAAGCCTGGGAAAACGTCACCTGCGTTTCCGATCTGGTCGCCCGGGCGGCTGAGCTGAACCGCCCGCTGCGGGTGGCGACCAAATATCCTGTTCTGGCAAGCAGATTTTTGAACAGTTACGAAATTCCCCATACGCTCATATCTGCCGAAGGTACCCTGGAAACAGCCCCGGCTATCGGTTATGCTGATTTGATCTGTGATATTGTCAGCTCAGGGCAGACGCTGCGCGACAACCGCCTGAGACCACTTACGGATGGGCAGTTGCTTTCCTCGCAGGCAGTTTTGATTGCCAATGTCACCTCGCTTAGAACCCGGCCTCAGGCGCTGCAAATTGCCCGTACGCTGTTAGAATTCTTTGAAGGCCATCTGCGCGCCAACACAAATCTGGCCGTTTTTGCGAATATGCGCGGTATCTCTCCCGAAGCGATTGCCGATTTGATCTTCGAGCGCTGCAGCATGCGCGGGCTGCAAGGCCCGACCATCTCGCGCGTCATTGTGGCGAACGGCGATCCAAACTGGTATGCCGTCAACCTGATCGTGCCACGCCAGAAGCTCTTTCAGTCCATCACCGAGCTGCGTTCCATCGGCGGCAGCGGCGTGGTAGTGATGCCGGTGACCTATATTTTTGATGAAGAACCGCCGCGTTATACCGCCATGCTTCAAAAGCTGGCCGAATATAAACCGAACTAAAGGAGATCCTGCATGCTCAACATCTATGATGCCGATACCGCCCTTAAAACCATTCTTCACCGCCAACCGCCGGATGAATTGACCGTCACCCCGGCGCTGGAAGAAAGTCTTGCAACCCTGTTTGGTGAGCGACTGACACCCAGCCAGGCCGTTGACCATATTTTGCAGGATGTTCGTTTGCGCGGGGATGCAGCTTTATTGGAATGGACTGCCAGACTGGATGGCAACCGTTCCGGCTCGCTGCGCGTTCCTGAGAGTGAGCTGCAAGAGGCTCTGGAAACACTGCCCCCTGGTCAGCGCCTGGCTTTAGAAGAGGCCGCCAGCCGGATCCGCCGCTTTCACGAACGCCAACCGCTCACATCCTGGCTGACGCAGGAACTGGGCGGCACATTGGGCCAGTTGGTTCGGCCAATTCGCAGGGTGGGGCTGTATATTCCGGCCGGCACCGCCCCGCTGCCTTCCAGTGTGCTGATGTCCGCTATACCGGCCCAGGTGGCTAAAGTGCCAGAGATTGTCCTGGCCGTGCCGCCCCAGCGAAAAACCGGGAAAATATCTGCGGTCATCCTGGCGGCGGCTGGCTTGCTCGGCATCCAGGAAATCTATGCCGTGGGTGGAGCGCAGGCCATTGCGGCGCTGGCCTACGGCAGCGAGAGCATCCCGCCGGTTGATAAAATTTTTGGGCCGGGCAACCTGTTTGTCACCCTGGCAAAAAAACAGGTTTTTGGGGTGGTGGGCATCGACACGCTGGCCGGTCCAACCGAGACGATTGTGGTGGCGGATGGTCAGGCTCGCCCCGACTGGGTAGCCGCTGATTTGTTAGCGCAGGCCGAACACGACGTTTTGGCTGCGGCGATTTTGATTACCCCCTCCAGAGCGCTGGCTGAAGCCGTTCAGGCTGAGGTTGCTCAGCAGATCGAGAGCCTCAGCCGGGCCGAGATCATCCAGGCTTCTCTGGGCAGGCGCAGCGGCATCGTTTTGACCGAAAACCTGGAGCAGGCGGTTTTGCTGGCCAACCGCTACGGCCCCGAGCACCTCTGTCTTTCGGTGACTGATCCGTGGCAGTGGGTCGGCAGGGTTCAGTGCGCCGGAGGTGTTTTCCTGGGCGAACATTCCTTTGAGGTATTGGGCGATTATGCTGCCGGCCCCAGTCACATCATGCCCACCGGCGGCTCGGCTCGCTATGCTTCGCCCCTGAATGTACTGGATTTCGTCCATATCATCAGCCTGATCGCACTCGACCCGCAGACTGCCGCCCAGATTGGCCCTTTTGCTGCTACCATTGCTCGTTCTGAAGGATTGGATGCCCACGCACGGGCAGCTGAGAAGCGCTTATGAAAATTCCCCAACGATTTGAAACGATTACTCCTTATGAGCAGGGCGAAGCGCTGCAGGCGCTGGCCGATCGTCTTGGCCTGAGCCCGGGTCAGATTATCAAGCTGGATGCCAATGAAAATCCTTACGGACCGTCGCCGCTGGCCGTTAAGGCGCTGGCGGATCTGCAATTCCCCAATTATTATCCCGATTCGGATGGCCTGGAGCTGCGCGCAGCGCTGTCCCGTTTCACCGGCGCCCCAACCGAGAACCTGATGCTTGGTTCAGGCGCAGATGAGCTGATCGATCTGCTACTGCGCGCCGTGCTCGATCCGGACGACCGGGTGCTGATTTGCCCGCCCGCCTTCAGTATGTACGCCCTGGATACGCAGCTCAATTTTGGGAAGATCCTGGCGGTCAACCGGCGTCCCGATTTCAGCCATGACGTGCCGGCAATTTGCAGCATGGTCGAGCAGCAACGGCCAAAACTGCTTTTCATCACCTCGCCGAATAATCCGGATGGCAGTCTGATCGATCCTGCCGACCTGGATATTCTGCTCAAACTACCCGTGCTGGTGGTGCTGGACGAGGCTTATATTGAGTTTGTCGATGATGGTGGCTTTTTGGGAGAAAATCTCAGCCGGATTCGCAGGGTGTCCGCCCGTGAAAACCTGATTGTCCTCAGGACGTTCAGCAAATGGGCCGGTCTGGCCGGTTTGCGCATTGGCTTTGGCGCTTTTCCGGATTGGCTTATTCCGGTATTGTGGAAAGTGAAACCCCCGTATAATAATAATGTAGCTGCCGTGAGCGCCGCCCTGGCCAGTCTGAAGGATCTGGATATCCTGGCCGAGAGGGTGGGCTGGATAAAAGCTGAACGGCGCCGCCTGTACGAAGCGCTTTGCCGCATCCCATACCTGCGGCCCTATTCTTCCCAGGGAAATTTCATCCTGTGCAAAGTCCTGGGTCGCGCTGCCGCCGAGCTGAAAAATGGATTGGCCGAGCGAGGCATCCTGGTAAGGCTTTTCGATATACCCTCGCTGCCAAATAGCTTGCGCATCGGGGTTGGTCGTCCGCAAGACACTGACCGCCTGATTGAAGCATTAGAGAATGAGGTTTGAACATGACCACCGGTTTATCCAAAGCGCCAGGACGTTCCTGCCGGGTTGAACGGCAAACAC
>DATFYI010000057.1:0-5151 GCA_035315125.1 Anaerolineaceae bacterium
TCCTTGAATGAGCCGGTCGGGTTCAGACCTTCAAATTTAACATATAGATCAAAACCGCCACCCAATTCGTCCGCCAGACGCGGCATTGGGATCAGGGGAGTATTTCCCTCCAGCAAAGTCACAGATGAGGTATGAGTAGGAATATCCAGTAATGAACCATAATGGGCAAGAACGCCAGCGTAAGTCACAATGTACTCCTATCAATACAAAATAATAGGGTGATTATACCAATGCCTGCGAAGGCTTACATAATAATTTGCAAATTGGGTGCTTGACACAGAACGAATGTTCGTGTATTATATAAATAGCACAAATGATCGAATAATAAGCACTCAAGGAGTAAGAACATGGCCAGAAAAAGTGAAGGTTTGACGGAGCGGCACGGAAAAATTATGAGATTCCTGACAACCTTCCAGGAAAAGAACGGTTACAGCCCCTCCATCCGTCAGATCGGTGAAAACATTGGAGTTAATTCAACTTCTCTGGTGGATTACTATCTTAAGCAGCTCGAAGGAATGGGCTATATCGACCGAGATACCCATGTCTCCCGCAGCATTCGTATCTTACAAGAGGTCCAGCCTTCATTTTCTGGGCGCGTGACCGAGGTGGTCGAAAAAGCTGCCCAGGCAGTCAACGATCTGTTAAGCATCCCATTGGTTGGACGGATTGTCGCCAGCGCGCCGATCCCGGTACCGCCCTCCGATTTGAGCTATTTTGACCCGGATAGCAAGGTTGAAATCGCCCGCAGTCTGTTGCCCGCTCGAGTGAACACCAGCGAACTGTTTGCGCTGGAAGTTAAAGGGGACTCAATGATTGATGCGATGGTCAATGATGGCGATATCGTCATCATGAGGCGGGCTCAGGAAGCCACCAATGGCGAAATGGTGGCTGTTTGGTTAGATGATAGCGACGAAACTACACTCAAATATTTTTACAAAGAAAATGGTCGTATCCGCTTACAGCCTGCCAATCCAACCATGCAGCCCATCTTCGTCGAAAACCCCAAGCAATTACGCATTATGGGCAAGGTAGTTATGGTCATCCGCCAGGTAAAGAACATCTCTATTTGATTTTATAAATTTCTCTTTGTTCTAATGAAAAATATCTCATCCCGATCATCCGGATGAGATATTTTTGTAATTTCAGCTTATGCTAAATTAAGCGACTTCGACAACACCACCAGCAGTTTCGAGCTTGGCTTTGGCATCGGCAGCAGCCTGCTTGCTGACGCCGCTCAGAACCTTGGCACCTGCAGTCTCAGCCATAGTTTTTGCTTCTACCAAACCCAGGCTGGTCAATTGGCGGATGACTTTGATGACTTCGATCTTCTTTGGACCGGGGTCCTTCAGAATGACATCAAATTCAGTCTTTTCTTCAACAGGTTCAGCCGCGGCAGCAGCAGGACCTGCAGTAGCAGCAACAGCTACGGAAGCGGCCGCAGAAACGCCCCATTTTCCTTCCAGCATTTTGACAAGCTCGGAAGCCTCAAGAACTGAAAGCGAGCTCAGTTCTGTAACCAGTTTTTCAAGATCAGCCATTTTAAAACTCCTTCATTGATTAATTATTTCAAAAACAGAGATTAGAATTCAGTCGATACAGGTAAGAGTACTTTGGAAGAAGATTATCGTCTTCTTGTAGGTACTTACCCAGCAGCAGGGGCTGCTCCCCTTTCCGAGTAAGCCTTGATCACGGCAGCAACCTGGCGAGCAGGTTCTGCAATCGTGCGGACTGTCTTGGTGGCGGGAGCAAGCAAAACTCCCAACAGTTTTGCGCGCATGACAGGCAGAGGTGGCAGTTCGGCCAGTGACTTCACATCCTGAGCTTTGACAGGACGTCCATCCAGGTAACCGCCTTTAATTTTGAAGACCTCGGAGTTCTTGGTAGCCTCATTAAAGACTTTTGCCAATGCCGCCGCATCGCTGAAAGCAAACCCAACCAGGCTGGTCTTTTCCAGAAATTGCTGGTCATGCATGCCGGCGTTCTCCATTGCAATCTTCATCAGTGTATTTTTCGCCACATGGACCTGGCCACCCGCTTCACGGACTTTAGCGCGGAAACCATCAATTTCTTTCATACTCATATGGTTATATTCCACGATCAGTACCGCCTTACTCTGGCGCAGCCAATCCTCATATTGGGCAATAATTTCACTTTTATGTTCCTTTGTAAATGCCAATGAAAATTCACCTCCTCTCTTTACAAAATAAAAAGTCTTTACCTTGAACTGCCAGGCAAAGACTTCCATCATTCAAAAATGCAGCGATACTGATACTGCAATTACTGGTTCTTGACGGTAAGCCTCCACCTGAGCAGGATATTAAGCCTTAATCGGCACCGGCTTTCATGGGTGAAGCAAGCCTTATTGTACCATAAATCTTTTTATTCAGCAGCCTCCATGGTTTGAGCCTGCAATGCATCTACTTTGATGCCGGGCCCCATGGTCGAAGACAGGGTAATGCGGCGGATATAAGTCCCTTTTGCGGCGGAGGGTTTGGCCTTTTTAATCGCCTCCATTAGAGCTGAGAAATTTTCGTACAATTTTTGACTATCGAACGAAACTTTCCCAATTGGTACATGGATATTGGCGGTCTTATCTAGGCGGAATTCAACCCGACCAGCCTTTGCCTCACGGATGACTCGCGGCAGATCTTCTCCTGGAACCACAGTACCAGCCTTGGGGTTCGGCATTAAACCACGTGGACCCAATACACGACCCAGACGGCCAACTTTGCTCATCATGTCCGGGGTTGCAATGGCGACATCAAAATCGGTAAAGCCGCCCTGGATTTTGTTAATCCATTCATCACTGTCAGCGATTTGATCAGCGCCAGCTTCCTGGGCGCGAGCGGCAGCTTCACCCTGAGCAAATACAAGCACACGCACCGTCTTACCCAACCCATTGGGCAGCACAACAACATCACGCACCTGCTGGTCAGCCTGACGAGGATCGAGCCCCATCCGTAAATGGACTTCAACCGTAGCGTCAAACTTGGTATAACTGGTTTCTATTACCAGGCTGAGCGCCTTGTGCGGTTCATAATACACATTTTCCGAAACTTTTTCCTGGACAGCCAGGAACTTCTTTCCATGCTTAGCCATTTTTTCTCCTTTGTGGTTCTGACGGGTTGGCTACCAACCCTCCCACGTACGGTTATCCTTCGACTGTAATTCCCATATTACGGGCGGTGCCTTCGATTTGGCGCATGGCTGCTTCAATATCGTTGGCGTTCATATCCTTCATCTTGATATCAGCAATCTCGCGAATCTGAGAGCGCGTGACCTTACCGACTTTATTGTGATTCGGTTGGTCAGAGCCTTTTTCAACGCCTGCTGCTTTTCTTAATAAAACAGAAGCAGGGGGCGATTTTAGAATGAAAGCAAATGATCCGTCGGTATAGATGGTAATCTCGGCAGGAATAACTTCACCCGCCCGATTCTGAGTACGAGCATTGTATTCCTTGCAAAATGCCATAATATTGATGCCATGCCCGGCCAGGGCAGGCCCAACCGGCGGCGCTGGATTCGCTTTACCAGCGATCAATTGTAAACGAACTACTGCCTTTAGTTTCTTTGCCACAGCTTTTCTCCTTTGTGGTTATAACGGGTGATATGGGGAGCACCCTCCCACCAAATCTGGTTTCCGATTGGATACCAGTTTTACGCTTTCTCAACCTGTAGAAAATCCAACTCAACCGGTGTTTCACGTCCAAAGAAATTGACCATTACACGCACTTTGGTGCGTTCCATGTCAATTTCAGCAACTGTGCCGCGAAAGTCATTGAACGGCCCATCCACAATACGCACCCGTTCTCCAACTTTGAAAGTAACCTTTATATGAGGAGCTTCGGCTTCCATACGCTTGAGGATTTGAGATACTTCCTCAGGACGCAAAGCCGTAGGTGAATTGCCCATGCCAACAAACCCGGTCACTCCCGGTGTATTGCGAACCACGTACCAGGATTCTTCAGAAAGGATCATGTTTACCAGGACGTAGCCAGGGAAAACATGGCGCTCAACTACCCGGCGCTTGCCTTCTTTTACCTCAATTTCTTCCTGGGTAGGGATGACAACATCAAAGATTTTATCTTTCATCCCCATGGTTTCAATACGCTGTTCCAGATTGTGGCGGACTTTATTCTCATAACCCGAATAGCAGTGGATAACATACCACGAACGTTCTTCGGTAGTTACAACAAGCTGTTCATCAGACTGATTATTGTATGACGGAGCGCCAGCATTCTGATGCAACGGCATAACCGGGGCACTGCTTGAAGGTGCCGGGGTAGGTACCGGTTTTATGTTATTTTCTTCCTGGTCAAAATCATCCTGCGCGTCCATCTACGCTCCTTACTGACAACATAACCCATTGGCCACTGGCTCAGGCCAAAATCAGGGCAATCAATTTCGAAAATACCAGGTCTAAGCCACCCAATAGAGTACTCATCACCACCATGACGATTAACACAATGACCGTCAACCGCCTGGCTTCAGGTATGGTTGGCCAGGTAACTTTTCGCAGTTCCCCGACTGTTTCTCGCCAAAGTTTCTGGACGGCGTTCGGCTTTTTCTCTTTCACATTCTTATCAGGCATGTGTTTACTCCTGGTTTTGCGCATTGGACGCCGCCACGATGGACGGCATCTCCGGACTTGAGGCAGGCCAGGTAGGAATTGAACCCACAACCTTCCGTTTTGGAGACGGACGCTCTGCCAATTGAGCTACTGGCCTAAACGGTTGTGGGTAGAGCAAAAAAGGCTCACCCACAACCCATCAATCCATATTACTTCGTCTCCCGGTGCAATGTGTGTTTGCGGCAACGGTGGCAAAACTTTTTTAGTTCCATGCGACCGGGATCATTTCGACGATTTTTCTCAGTCGTATAGTTTCGTTCCTTGCACTCAGTGCAGGCCAAATATATAGTAGGACGAATATCTTTCTTTTTTGACGGCATACTTCACTATCCCAGCTCATCCAAATGAGCCGGTACTCCCTTTTAGTCCAGAATCTTGGTGATCACGCCGGAACCAACCGTCAGACCACCCTCACGAATAGCAAACTTCGAGCCCTGTTCCAATGCCACCGGTACGATCAGCTCGACTTCCAGGTTTACATTATCCCCTGGCATTACCATCTCTACTCCCGCCGGCAGTGT
>DATFYI010000058.1:0-4148 GCA_035315125.1 Anaerolineaceae bacterium
CATTAAAAACGGCCAGGATTACCACGACGGCGGCGCACGCTATAACAGCTCCTACATCCAGGGTGTGGGCCTAGGTTCGATCACGGATGAGCTGTCCGCCATTAAGTACCACATCTATGATTGCAAAACTTTCAGCATGTCAGCCCTGTTGGATGCGCTGGATTGTGATTTTGCCGGCCAGGAGCCGCTGCGCCAGGTGCTGCTGAACAAGACGCCCAAATACGGCAACGACGATGATTATTCCGACCAGATTATGACCGGCGTGTTTGATATGTACTACCGCGCCATCGATGGCAGGCCGAACACGCGCGGCGGCGCCTATCACATCGACATGCTGCCGACCACCTGCCATGTCTATTTTGGCTCGGTCATCGGGGCCATGCCGGATGGACGCCAGGCTGCCAAACCGCTCTCGGAGGGCATTTCGCCGGTGCAGGGCGCCGACCGGCGCGGGCCAACGGCGGTGCTGCGCTCGGTTGGCAAGATGGATCACATCCGCACGGGCGGCACGCTGCTCAATATGAAATTTACACCCGATCTGCTCAAAGACGATGACGGGCTGACCAAAATGGTGCAGTTGGTGCGCACTTATTTCAAATTGGACGGGCACCACGTCCAGTTCAACGTGGTGGATGCGGCCACCTTAAAAAAGGCGCAGCGGCAGCCCGAGCAATACCGGGATTTAATTGTGCGTGTAGCCGGTTACAGCGATTATTTCTGCAACCTGAGCGAATCCCTGCAGGACGAGATCATCGCCAGAACGGAGCACCAGAGTTTCGGGTAAATTCCGGCCTTCTGCTTATATCCTTAATTTTCCCCTTTCTTGGTGTCGGCAGGTGAATTGGCCGGGCTCTGGTTTTCCTTATTCCCATATTGTTTATCAGCTTTGAAGGCGTCGACCCAATTTTTTACACGAAATTGGCGAATTCCGATTAGCTCCCAGGCCCGGATAACCCCAAAGATATAGATGATGATCAACATGTTGGCCAGGCCGAAAAACCCAAAAATCTCTTGAGGGAATTGCAGCAGGCGCACTGCAAAGTAGACCTCATAGCCGTACAGTGTAAAGCCGGCCAGGATAAACAGGCTGTGTCGAACCCGCTCATACCTCTGCTCCGCATTTTGCAGCAAAGACAGGGTCAGGGCGAAGGTATTTGCGAGACTGATCAAACTTGCCGCGATCACCGCAATTCCGATCTGCAGGTGAGGCACCAGTGCAAACAAGGAAATGATGAGAGGGTTGAGCAAGGCAGTATAAGCTGCAGTCGCCTTGACCTGTCGATCCAGTGTGGCTTTTTCTGTGGCAAAACTTTCCGGGGCTATCGAGACCGCCACGAAAATCAAACCAAATAAGGTTGCGCCGACGCCTGCCATGGTAATAAAAAATGTAGAATAATCAGAGGGTACCATTGAAAAACCTCCGGTGTTACGACTTCCAGACACAGATAGAGATTTTCATGATGACTGGATTTAATAAAACCCAAATCCAATTCGTATAATTTTAATCCAAATTATCACCTAATTTCAAGCGCGCTTGCCCGTACCGAGCACCTGAGTTTCGACAATTTAAATATCAACAGCTCATTCGTTCCATTCGTGATATATTTTTCCTTGCAACCTTCATCGTCCGGTTACGTATACTATCAAGGTAGCATTGATTTAAGATCATCTGTCTTGAACAGCAAAAGGTTGGAATCAAAATGATTGAGGCGATCACTTATTCTCTGCGCTCCGAGCAGGCCGGTAATGACGAAGAATATTATCAGACCATCCGCGCTTTTACGGATGCCTGGCTGGAAGAGACCCAAAAAACTGTCGGCGCGCTGGTGGCAGATTTTCAGGTCTGGCGAGCCGGCCAGAGCCTGGCCGTGCGCTCCATTGGCGAGCACGCTTTCGAGCTGCTGGTTTTAGGGGTATATCTGCGCGAGCACGGCGCTCAGGCCGAAAACTTTCCCGAGGCGGCTGCCGTGCTGCTGGAGACCTTGCTGGACGCTCAGGAAGAGCTGCATTGGGCCGAAGATGTGGTCAAGACGCTGCGCGGCCTGGTGAACGGCATCTCCGACCCCGGCGAATCGGCCGGGAAAGGCCTGGTCAGCCTGGAGCGGCTGTTGCTGTGGCTGCGTGCCCAGGGCGAACATACCAAGGCCGCCCGCCTGGCAGAGTGGCAGGCCTACTTTAACGTCCAGCAACCGGCCGCTTCGGCGCAGGCGCTGGTGCTGTGCCGCAGCCTGGCCGAAGATTTCAACCGCAACAGTATGGCGGCTTTTGGAAAATACACCCAGGGCGTGGAAAAATTCCTGAAAGAAGTGACGCCGCGGGCGCGCTGGCGTTACGATGTCTGCCTGGTAACCAGCTCGCGTTTGGATTATCACCTGGGCATGCTGGGCACTGAAATCCTGGATCGCGCTTACCGGCAGCGCTTTCTCGCTTCACAGCACAAAATGGTTATCGTGCCGCCCTGCCTGAGGGCCCAGCCGGAGGGGCGCTGCCAGGCCGAACAAACGCCGCTGGGCGCAAAATGCACCGGCTGCACGCCCACCTGCCGGGTGCACCAGATTACAAAACTCGGCCAGCAAAAAGGCCTGGTCGTTTATTCCATCCCGGACGACCAGTTGAGCAAGTTGTGCATCTCCAGCGGTCAGGCCGGCAGCAACATCGGCCTGATCGGCGTCTCCTGCGCTCTCACCAATTGGGGGGCGGGCTGGGAAGCCGAGCGCCTGGGTTTGCCGGCCCAGGGCATCTTACTGGACTACGCCGGCTGCCGCAAACATTGGGCGGCGCGCGATATCCCAACGGATGTCGATATCAGAAAGATAGAAACGGTCGCCAGTTAAGCCAGGGGTTTATCGTCAATTATTACCGGCTTATGAATGGCTGCTGTGGGGGATATCTGCAATAAGTAGAACGAAATAGTGTTTTTTTTCTAAAAATGGGGTGTCGAAGTATGACAGATCAAGCACCCAGACAGCAAATTTATAGAAGTATGGACGCAAAAACAGATAATGAATTAATAGCTATCTGGATGAAGAATGACCGTGCTGAATGGTCTGATGCAGCCTTTGACGCCATAAAGGAAATAATAATATCTAGGAATATAAGAATTCCTTTACGAGAAGAATGGAAAGAAAGTGACTTAGAGGTTGAAAGTGACTTAGAGATTCAAAAGTCGAATAAACCCCCATATGTGAATTTATCACTAATTTATTGGAAGGCTTTTGGAGGATGTATTTTATTTTTGGTTTTACTCAAATATTTTACTTTGAAAATAGACCCTGGGCTGGTAGATAAAAACCTTATTCAATTTATTATTTGGGTTACAGCTTGTACTTTAACATTCATAGAATCCGAAAGGATTAGTAGATATTTAAAGAAAAATTATTATGAAATCTGGCACGATATTACTTATTTTCCGTTTTTCGGAACGCAAGCAAGAGATACATTAAGATTCTTCGAATTTATTGTTGCAAGTACGCCATCAAAAGATAAAAATATTGAAGATGTAAAACATAGCTTTATCAACGCCATTCTAATCTTTTTTCTATTAATATTGGCATTGATTTTTTACAGCATAAGCTAAGCGACCCGTTTGCCAGGTATAAAAATTATTCATTTTTGCGTAGGTTGGGTTGAGGGGCAAAGTACATGGCAACGGCCAAATTCCCATAATCCCCGAAAACCAACACATTCCGATGGTCAATAACGTTGGGTTTCGTGCGGATAAGGTAATGACCGGATTTGTTCGATTACCGCACTCAACCCAACCTACCTGTTTTATCTAAAAATGCTTATTCCGTTTTCTCTTTGACCCCGGCCATCATCAGGCCCACCTCTTCCTGGGTGGTCTTGCCGTTTTCCACCACACCCATGATCCTGCCCTCGTAGATGACTGCAATGCGGTCGGAGAGGGCCATGATTTCATCCAGGTCTTCGGATATCAGCAGCGTGGCCGTGCCGGCTTTTCTTTGTTCCAACAGGCGCAGGTGAATATACTCGCTGGCGCCGATATCCACCCCACGCGTGGGTTGGGCGGCGATCAGCACCTTGGGTTTGCGCGATAATTCGCGCGCCAGAATCAGCTTCTGGATATTCCCGCCAGACAGGTTTTTGATGGGTGTTTCCAGGCTGGGGGTTTTGACGCTGTAGGCATC
>DATFYI010000059.1:0-21211 GCA_035315125.1 Anaerolineaceae bacterium
GCAATACGGACATTGTTTTGGCCGTTCCGGCTGACTATCCTTGACTTCGGGTAATTGTAGCGTGACAATAGACATGGCAAGCTCTCGAGTAAGGCTAATTTTCGCAAATTGATCTTACTCTCAGCTTGCTCTTTTTTCAAAACCTACCAGCTTTGGGACAGACTCATAATTTCTTTGCACTTTTAATTTCCCGGAATTGCAAACGTAGCCAGAAGCGAATGGCAAAGTTCCATTTATCCAAAGTTAAAATTTCCCCTTGGAAAGGGACGGGAAAACGGCCAGATTGCCTTCTTAAATTGACGAATGGGCATTATTCATATACAATCCTCCCCATTCCATGAATATCAATTTTTTCTTGCGCAGCTTGCTGATCGGTTTTTCCATTGCTGCACCCGTCGGGCCAATCGGTATTCTATGCATCCGGCGTTCTTTAGCCGAGGGCCGGCTGGCCGGTCTTGTCACCGGCCTGGGAGCAGCTACGGCCGATGCGTTTTATGGCAGCATCGCAGCTTTCGGCCTGACTATAATATCCGGTTTTCTGATCGGGCAAGCCGGCTGGATCCGCCTGGTAGGTGGATTATTTTTGGCCTATCTAGGAATCAAAATACTTTTATCTAAACCAGCGCAGCGGCCTGCACAGGTAGGTGTAACGAACCTGGCCGGGGCATATTCGTCCACCCTGCTGCTGACGCTGACCAATCCAATGACGATTCTCTCGTTTGCAGCAATTTTTGCCGGTTTGGGCGCAGGGCTATCAGGCCATGGCTACGGCACAGTGGCAAGCGTCGTACTGGGCGTTTTTACCGGTTCGGCCGGCTGGTGGCTGCTTTTGAGCACTGGCGCGAGCCTGTTGCGCAGCCGCCTGACCTCAGACATTTTGCTGTGGGTCAACCGGGTATCCGGTTTGATCGTTCTGATATTCGCAATCGTTATTCTGGCTGGTATTAAATTGTAATTTCAACTGGATTGCCGTCCGGATCGAGGACAACACTTTCATAATAACCATCACCAGTCCAACGTGGACCGCTCAAAATTGACAGACCATCGCTCTGAAAACAGGCGGTCAGAACATCGACCGCTTCTTTGGAACCAACGGAAATAGAAAAATGAGCGTAACCGACCGATTCTGTTTCATCAGTAGGTTTCCTTTCCTGCAGCGGCTCTTTTTGCATAATCTCCAGACGAGCCCCGCTGTCAAAGGTTAAAAAACAGGAGATAAAATGCTTTTTGGGGTTTTCATAAAGAAGACCAGGTTTAACACCAAAATATTTTATATAAAAAGCCGTAAGGCTTTCAAGATCTCTGCTCCAGAGCGCCATATGTTCTATCCGCATGGCTGTTTTTCTATCCTCTTGCGTTGTTCATCAGTCGATCCTGGCGTGAACTCGCCCACTAAAACGGATCCGGGCAACACTTCCATCCGGCTTGTAGAGAAAATCACCAGACGAATCCTTCTTTACCTGCTCGCAGGATACCGAGGGCTACTACAGGAAACCGGTAATGCTTCATGGCTTTACGGATTTGGCGAGCCAGCGCTGGTATGCGGTTATCTTGTGCCAGGTTGTCCGTTATTTTATGGTCCAATCCTGCCTCCTGAAGCGTTTTAATTTTTGGGCATCACATTGTAAACTGCCAGCCAATTCGTTGAAATCTCGATCTGCGCCTGCTGCAGACTGACCGCCCCAGAGCAAACCTGGTCATGCAGATAATTTTCTAGTTCGTCTTTCTCATGGAAGCCCGGCGTCGGTGAGGCTGCCTCCGGCCACAGGTTTGCGATATCATTCGAGCCCCCCAATTCCAGACTGATCAGATGGTCTACCTCATATTGCCCGGTAGTATGGTGAGTAATCCCATATTCAGCATAGTCCTGGTATTTCTCACTTTCTGGCACATTGCGCACTGAGCGAGCGTAGCCAGAATGACAAATATCACTCTTGGTTACGTTTGTAAAAATAGCACCCGGCGTACAGGACCGATCCTGGAGAGGCCCGTTCACCTGACAGCCGGAGGTCTTGGTCTGTTTTCCCCAGCTAGCTGGGACATTTTCTGTGGGAGCCGCCACCACCGAGGTGCTTGAGCCAGTCACAGGCGTTTGGGTTGATTGGGTTATGGGCAAGAGCAGTGCGCACGAAATGAGAATAATTGCAGAAAAGCCCAAGATGAACAGTTTATGACTGGTTGTCATTAATCTCTCCCTTTAAAATTGCGATCTAATCAGATTGAAGCACAACCCAGGTATTGTCAAAATGCCCAGCAGCTAAATCAGCTCGCTTAATCCAAAAATACAACATACCGGCAGACGCCCATTTCATCCCTGCGTGCTCATCTGAATCAACTTGTAGCAAAAGGTGCCAATCCAGGGAAGTTTTTGCAAAGGCTTCCGCACCCGGATCATCGATACTGGCTATACCATTTGCCATCAAGGCGCACTGCAGGTGCATATCGTCCTGTATGGTATCGGGATGCCCCAGCAAACGGTCATGAATAGCGGAGCGATCTTGTGGACTTGGAAAATTATACAAGAAATCTTCATAACGAGTTTGTTCATCTGCTGTCCAATTGAAATCCGGCAGGAAAATATCCGGCTTGCCAGGCAAGGTGATTTCACTATAGAAAGAGATGGAACAAGGCTGAAAAAGCCCTTCAGCAGGTAATCCGGGCGGTGCAGAACGCTGCTGTAAGCGAGCAGGATCCTCACCATAATAAAATACCTGCCAGCCACCACGATCGGCCGGTTTTTCACCATAAGTTTCCTGATGAGCATCGTAGAAAAAATAGATCAAGCCTTGCGACGGTAAATCTGCACTGATTCCATAAGGCTTAAGCTCTTCCAGTCGAATTTGAGCGATAAAGGATTGAGGTATTCCATTCAATAACGGCCAGGCCATTTGCGAAGGCAATTCCGGCAAACCACCCAACCTGGATGAAGCCGGTTCTAACCGTTGGCTGCCGGCCGCCTGGCTTACCAGGCGCAGCGATGGTTGTTCTAGGTTTTCAATATCGCCAATAATCCGGCCCAGGCCGGCTTGTTTCAAAGCGGCAGATATTTGCATTTGATCCATTATTTGCTCCTTATTTGCTATGATCCTGTGCTTCTTTTGCTCTCCCTCTGGGATCGCGCAGCATGCCGCAGGCTGAGATAGTGAGTTTTTTATGTTCTACGCACCTGAGCCAACAGCATAGCCACAAATATCATAGCACAACCGATAATCTGAATGGTATATAAAACCTCACCCAACAGAAAATACCCGGAAATTACCGCAAAGACCGCTTCCATACTCATGATGACGGCAGCATCGGTGGCCGGAGCATGCCGCTGCCCTATAATCTGTAATGTAAATGCAACCGCGGTGGAAATAATGCCCAAATACAAGAGTGGTAACCAGGAACTGGCAATTTGGGCAAGTGTATGCGTTTCAAAGAACAGACCTGTCGTAAGGCTTAAGATGGCTGCTACAAAAGACTGACCAACTGCCAGCTTCAGGGGATCCATCTGCTGGGCCAATCTGCCGATCAGGATCACATGAAAGGCCCAAAGCAAAGAACCAGCCAGCTCAAGCCCATCTCCTGGAGCCATTTGAAAGGTGCCACGGGTGCTTAATAGCCAGCCCCCGGCCACCGCCAGAA
Source organism: Anaerolineaceae bacterium (assembly GCA_035315125.1). Lineage (GTDB taxonomy): Bacteria > Chloroflexota > Anaerolineae > Anaerolineales > Anaerolineaceae > DATFYI01. The sequence goes on from DATFYI010000059.1 coordinate 3,628, forward strand.
CGGCCGCGGCCCAGGCCAACCTGCTAATTTTTTGCCGCCAGAATATCATCAATAATATGGGTACAAGCACTACATAAAGGGTAGTGATAAAACCGGCATTCCCGGCAGTGGTAAACTGGAGACCGGCTTGTTGAACGGTACTGGCTGCGAACAAAACCAAACCAGTCAACAGCACCTGGGGCAGCACAGTTCGCTCCACTTTCCAATGAAAGCGGATAAAAGGCAGTAAAACCAGGACTGCCAATAGAAAACGCAGCCCGTTAAAAATAAAGATGCCACTCTGTTCAGCCCCCAGACGCTGAGCAACAAAAGCCGTGCCCCAGATAAGGGCTGCCATCAGCAGGGATAAATCAGAGCGTAGCCGTTTAATATCAAACGCTTTCGGCGCTGAAACTGCATTGATTTCAATAGGATTATTCACGATCGCTCACTTGGTTATCTCTCCAAAAAAACACTATCCAAGTATAAATTAAACGTCAGGCTCGTTCAAGCTGGTTGGCAGAAGAATCTTACCTTTTATAATCCATGCTTGCGACGATTTCGAGAATATTGCGTATACAATACAAGGTATCATATAAAGAGGTAAAAAATGCTTAAAAATTCTTCGACAGACCTGCATATAAATCAAGACTTATTTGTTCGATTACAGGTCCAATATTTATTACAACAAACGATCTCCTTGTGGTGGGAATGTGAAAACAACGCTTATCCTGAGATGCCCAGCTATACAGGCCATTTACAGGATACGAATGAAAAACAGCTGGGTCTGTTCACCAATGAACTAAGCCAACAAGCCAGACGGCTGCCCAAGACACCCTCAGAAATCCAGAAAGTACATCAGCAAATTTCAAACAAATACAGCAGGCTGGCTTGCTCTATTTTGGGTTTTGAAAAGAGCCAATTGGATTTTATACAATCCTCCGGATTGGCTGAAGTGCTGGTCGATTTTGCACAGATGGCGCGCTGTTTTGATCCTCAAATCAGTGGCGAGGATATCTACCAGGCCGGGCGTAATGTGATGACAATGAATCTATTGCAATTATTATTAAACCTGCCCGTTCAAATCAGCCCGGCAATATTTGCTTACAGCATGTTGTATCCTTTTAGCGATAACTATTTGGACGACCCGTCCATTTCAGGCCAGACCAAGCTCACTTTTGGTGAGCACTTCAAAAGGCGCTTAAACGGCGAGCTCATCAGGCCAGCCAATCAGCGCGAACAAACGATATTCGATTTGATCGGTATGGTGGAAGGCCAATTTGAGAGAGCTCAGTATCCTCAGGTTTACCAGAGCCTGAATGCCATCCAGGATGCCCAGCAGAAAAGCCTGAAATTGCAGCACATCAATACCTCACCTTATGATACAAATATTTTGGAGATCGTATTTGAAAAAGGTGGCACAGCTGTTCTGGCAGATGGTTATCTGGTAGCTGGCTCACTCAGTCCAGCCGAAGCCGATTTTATGTTCACATACGGCGTCTTTACACAGTTAATGGATGATCTGGAAGACGTACAACAGGACCTAAAAGACGGAATATTAACTCTTTTCTCACAAAGCGCCCGCTTGAAAATCCCTCTGGATGGGTTGACTAACCGCACTTTTGCTATGGGTCAAATATTATTGAACCGCCTGGATTGTTTTAATTCAACCGCCCAAAAACCCATTAGAGAAATCCTCCAAAAAAGCATCCATCCTCTATTAATCGTTTCTGCTGCCGGATTAGGCTCATACTATTCTCGTGGATATCTATCAGAATTAGAGAATCACTTGCCTTTTCACTATTCATTCTTAAGCAAGCAACGCAAAAAAATCATTCGACAGAAGACTACCCTGACCAGGCTTGCTGAGATTTTAGTGCTGCGGACAAAGCTCGATTAAACCACACCGATTCATCTTTGTTATAATGAGGTTCGACCGTTTTTTCATCCTGTTTCACTAATCCTCTGGTGGAACAGGCTTATATATTTACTAACCCCCTTTTCAAACTATGCCAACAGACACGTCTCTTACCCCATTTTTCGCCCCTCAGGGCGTGGCCGTTCTGGGCGCATCGCGCGACCCAACCAAGCTGGGATACGGGTTGTCTCGTAACCTGGTCCAAAGTGGATATCGAGGAGCTATCCATTTCGTAAATCCGCGCGGCGGAATGTTGTTCGGTCACCCAATCTACGCCAAAATCGGTGATGTACCTGACCCGGTTGATTTAGCCGTCTTGCTGGTGCCGCCCGAATTTGTCCCCCAAACCCTGGAAGAATGTGGAAAGCGCGGCATCCGGGCTGCGATAATCGCGACGGGTGGCTTTAAAGAGACCGGTAGTGAGGGAGCCGCATTGGAAAATCGCTGCCTTGAAATTGCCAAACAATATCAAATGCGGCTGATTGGACCAAACTGCATTGGTTTGAGCGACACTCATTTACCGTTGGATACAACCTTTTTACAGCCCCCGCCCCCACCTGTTGGCGAGATTTCTTTCATTTCCCATTCTGGGGCCATCTGCGCGGCTGTCATCGATTGGATCCGCGGCCAGGGCTTTGGGCTATCTACACTAATCAGCCTCGGGAACCAGGCTGATGTCAACGAAACGGACGTATTGGCGCCGGTTGCAGCCGATCCAAACACCCATGTTATCACGTTATATATGGAAGGGGTCAGCAATGGGCGGCGTTTTGTGGAACAGGCCCGCCAGGTTTGCCGCCAGAAACCGGTGGTGGCGTTAAAAGTAGGACGGTTTGAAAGCGGAAAACGCGCCGCAGCCAGCCATACCGGCGCTCTGGCAGGTCAAGAATCGGCTTATGATGCCGCATTTCAAAAGGCTGGGGTGATTCGCGCGAACACTACATTGGAGATGTTCCAATGGGCACGCGCCCTGGCCTGGAGTCCATTACCAGCCGGAAGGAATGTAGCCGTTTTGACCAATGCCGGCGGTCCGGGGGTTACTGCCGCAGACGCACTGGAACTTCACGGTTTGAGATTGGCTTCGCTGGCGGAAGCTACTCAAAGCGGGCTAAAATCCTTTTTACCGGCAGCAGCCAGCCTGCACAACCCGGTGGATATGCTGGCCTCAGCCAGCCCTGAACATTATGCCGAAAGCCTGCGGCTGCTGTTAGCTGATCCGGGAGTGGATAGTGTACTGATTATCGCCCCACCGCCGCCCACTTCTAGCGCCGGGGCGGTTGCAAAAGCGATTATCCCGGTGATTCAGATGACGGAAAAACCGGTGGTGGTCACATTAATGGGTGACCGTTTGATACAGGAAGGGGTTGAGTTCTTTCGGGCGGCGCGTATCCTGGAATTTCGCTTTCCGGAAGAAAGCGCCTCAGCTCTGGGTGTTCTGTCCCAACGAGCAGATATTCTGCAGCGGCTGGCCGAAGAGCCCGCTATATTCCCGGATATCGATCGCAAAAAGGCGGCTGGGCTGCTGGCCAGCCAGCCCGCCGGTCAATTTATAGACCAAGAAACCATCCATGGGCTATTTGATATTTATGGTCTGCCAGTTTTAAAGGTTGAGCTGGCTGATAGTCCGGAAAAGGCTGCCGAAATGGCCGACCTGTTGGGCTATCCGGTGGTTCTGAAAGTTGCTTCTCCTGATATTCCCCATAAATCGGACGTGGGTGGCGTGCTGCTTAATTTAAACAGTGCCAATGCCGTTATGGAAGGCTACCAGGCCGTCGTTCAGAAAGCCCGGCTGGCTCGCCCGGACGCCAGGATCGAGGGCGTTCACATCCAACGTATGCTGCCAAATGGTCAGGAGGTCATCGTTGGAGTGGTTCAGGATCCGCAGTTTGGCCCGCTGGTGATGTTTGGATCTGGCGGGGTCGAGGTTGAAGGAATGAAGGACGTGGCCTTTGCCCTGGCGCCGCTTTCAATGCAAGACGCCAACCGCCTGCTGGACAATACCTGGGCCGGTCGAAAACTGGCGGGGTTCCGTAACTTGCCGGCCGCCGACCGCGCCGGAGTCGCCAAGGTTTTATTAAGGCTGGCCCAACTGGCCTACGATTTCCCACAGCTGGCGGAAATTGAAATTAATCCGCTGCGGGTGCTGGCGGCCGGTGAAGGCGCTTTTGCAGTGGATGTGCGTGCCAGGTTAATCGGATAAATTTCTCGTAATCTCAACGTCCGTTGACCAGCAAGACTGCTTTGCCCGGAAAATCTCGGCCTATCAAACGATGAGAGATTTCAGATACCTGATTCCAGGAAGCTTCGACCGCAATATGGGGGTGTAAATGCCCTTCAGCGACCAGACCGAGCAGCCTTTTAAGCCCGGCTGCGGCTGTCTCTTCTACCAGCTCATTGAATAAGAGGAAGCCGGAATATCTGGCGCCTGGGATTCTAAAAAACACGGGGCTATTGAAGGTTACCTCCGGTGTAATGACAGCTCCATAATTGACGCAAAGTCCGTGCGGGGCGAGCAGACTGAATGCACTGGCTAAAACCGGCCCACCCACTGCGTCTGCAATAAACTGATATGGGCCAAACGATGCCGCGCCGGAAGCGTCATCGCCAATTACCACCTGCCAGGCGCCCGCTTCTTGAACTAATGACTTATTGGCGGCCTGGTGGATCAGCCCAACCACTTTTGCACCCGAAAAGGCCGCCAGTTCAACGATAAACATTCCCACCCCACCTGACGCGCCAGTTACCAATACTTTGCGGGCCAACAGACTACCGCCCTTTTGAATTACATATAAGGCCGTTAAACCGGCTACCGGTAAAGTAGCAGCCTGGCTGAAAGTCACTTCCGGCGGAAGCTCGGCCAAAAAATCGGTCGAAACGGCTGCAATTTCAGCCCAGGCGCCCGACCGAAGGAATCCAACTACACGCGTCCCAGCCGCCGGGCCACTGCCATCCGCGGCGGGTTTTTCTACCGTTCCAGCCAGATCCCAACCCGGTACATAGCGCTCTTTGGCAGCGAAAGCTGAACGCACTTCACCCCGGTTAAGAGAAAATGCGGCCACTCGTACCAACGCCTGTGAAGGGCCTGGTACCGGCTGGTCAACATCAGATAAGACCAAATGGGCTTCGGATTGTGGCTCAGCCACAATCGCTTTCATCTTACCCATAGCTGTTCTCCTTAAAACAATTCAATCAAACTATAATTTTCTGCTAATCCATCAAGCAGAAACTTATTTAGAAGTTTTCGAGATGTGCCAAATGACCTTACCGAGCACATCTTTTGTCGCAATGGTTCCGATAAGGCGGCTGTCGATGCTATCCCGGTGCGTACCCAGAACGTAATAGCCGTTTTGATCTGATACAAGCCGGGCAATCCGTTTAATCAGCGTGCCATAGACCTCATGGTGAAAGACAATAACGTCACCTGCTCGGACGTACTTGAAAATAATGGGGATTTTGGATATTAATACAAAATCCCCATCCTGGTAATCCGGTTCGAGGCTTACACCGCTTACTTTGAGCAGTTTAACCATTACAAAACAGGATAAACGACCTCTTCATCGGGTTTATAAGGAGCCTTGACCCGCTTAGTTTTGATATTCTTGGTGTCCCAGAAAATTTCAGCAAAGCGGTTGACTGCGCCCAACAGTTCCATAGCAGTTTCACGGCTGGCGGTCTGGCGGCTTTTCGAACCTAGCTGCATGATCTTATGCACCAAACCTGGCAGCTCGGGATATTTATCCTGTTGAGGCTGTTTGATATAATCGCCCCAAATGACCCGGATCTCGCGCTTGCACAGCTCGGCATGCTCCTCTTTGACCATAATGTAACGCGACATACTGTTATGATATTCGAGGTTTTCCTGTTTGGCTGCAGTAGAAAGATCATTCATCAGATCGATCATACGGATGACGGTCAAGGCAGCTACCTGGGCCTGGTGCGGATCATAAATGCCACAGGGGATATCACAATGAGCTTTGGCGTTTTCAATCTTAAAAACGTGGCTGAGAGAATCTAAAGCTTTATAAAACATAAAACCCTCCTTTTCAAATTGTGGTGCTGGTTTATATTAAGACAGACTGGTTAATAAAAATCCACTCACCCCAAGCCAATGGATTTTCCCATATCATCATATCAATTTGGATTGATAATGTCATTAAAAGGATATTAGATCCCCGAAAGAATTTTGTGGGGCTGAAATGATTTCCATAAAACCACCGGTTGATATAAAAAAGGCCAATGTGAATTGGCCTTTTGCAAAACGATCAGAAAGAAATTCTATCAGGCGAGCATGGCTTCGCTTTCCGCTTCGGCCTGCTTTACAATTTCAACCTCGATAGAAATCTTGACCTCATCGCTAACTAACACGCCGCCTGTTTCCAAACCAACATTCCAGGTTAATCCCCAATCTTTACGGTTAATGGTTGTGCTGGCGCTGAAACCGGCGCTAACCATACCCCAGGGGTTCTTGGCCTGACCGGCGTATTCCACATCCAAAAAAACTTCTTTGGTCACATCCCGGATGGTAAGATCACCTGTAATTCGTCCATGATTTGCGTCCAGTAACTCTGCCTTTTTGCCTTTAAAAATAAGATAGGGATATTGCTCGACATTAAAGAAATCGGGTGATTTCAAATGAGCATCCCGGGCAGATTCTTTGGTGTTGATACTGGCGGCCTCGATCTGAACATCGACGGTCGATTGGGTTGGATTATCCTCAACAAAATCAACGGTACCGCTGAATTTTTCGAAGCGGCCGCGTACATTCGAGATCATCATATGACGTACGGTAAAGTTAATTTCAGAGTGGGCTGGATCAATTTTCCAAGACATTTTAATACTCTCCTTTGATATCGGTTATGATCTATGATCATCATATTATTCAGTATATATCAATATCATATCAAACGATTTGATATCAAAATTATATCTTATCGGATATCAATTGTCAAGTTAATGTTTTGTTAGCGATTTATAAAATTTAGATTTAGTACGGGCCGCTTAAATGGTCGAGGTCCGGTGCTTTATGCCCCGGACCTCATTATTGTTCATGCAAGAGGACATTTTCCCCATGCCAAGAATATTCTATGCCAGAAATTCCCGTACTACTTGACGCTTATCCTACGCTTGCCCTACGGGCATAGTACAAAATTGTAAGGTGCCATGCTTAGCAGATCATTTTCCCACCCGCTCGGCTGGACGGAAACGCATGGCTGACCAGACTTCGTTGAGCGAAACCAACGTAACGCCTTCCAGTCCCTTTTTAGAGACGATTCCCCAGATGATATCGCGATTGAGGTCTGAACCTACCTTAGAGCTTTGTTTCGGGTAACAAATCCACAATAAGGCATCGTATATGATCGCTTGTTGGATGCCCGCTAACTGGTCTTCCAACTCTGAGCGCTGCTTAATAAACCATTGGATAAAATCAAATGTCCCCTCCAATTTTTCTGCCAGCTCCACATTTGGAGGGAGGACTCCCAATTCTTCAAGATAACCTTGGGGTGGATTCAAGATCAAAATCCGCTGGCCAGATTGGATTCGTAATTTTTTTATCAGTCCGCTCTCTGTCATTGCTCCTCCTGGGTTACTGGTCAACTTTCATTTTGACTAAAAATCTTTAAGATGGGCCGATCTTTTCACCAATCTCTTTCGCCCTGCTCTGATCCTGGTATCGTTATCCAGTCGATTGTTCCCGCGAAAGGTGCAAAGCTTCAATAATAGAACGGATACGATCAATATTCATTGGGAGATCGGGTAGGCCCGCATAGAATTCCCAGGTTTCCGGAAAAACAGACTCCTGTCCGGGTAGCAGGTGCTGCATGGGCGCCAATGTCTCCAGCTCAATATACTCATCGTTGCAATAGACTTCGACGTTACAACCCATATCCGGGTGAGGCAGCTCCGGCTGGGGCTCAAAGCGTTTGACCAGCAGGACATTATCGTTCAGATAAGCAACCCAACCGCACAAATTCAGGGTGCCCAGCTTACAGGGTTGCGAGGCTGGTTGAGCATGTGCCAACACATAATCGTCGTCTATCTCCAGGCGTGGGTCGCCCCAGCGGGTATACGACCACAATACCAGGTTGCGGTTCGGGCGCAAACTCTTTTCTCCGCTTAGCGCTGGTGACATTGGCAACAGCGCCAGGCCTCCCAGACGCAACTGGGTAATGCCCCAGGGCGCCAGATCCACCGGCAAATTGCTATCATTATACAAATGATGGGTCAAAGTCAGGGCAGGCCGGTTTGAATCCAGACAGATATCGATGGCTTTGCGAATACCTGTCAGGGGCTCGGTAGGCTGGCAAAGACGAACACCGCCGGTGATCTTTTCAACGGACAATCCTTCGTTATCGGGGTAATAGGTGCCAGGAAAGGTCTCAGGAGCATACGCCAACCGGTGACCCCCACGGAAATAATACGTGCCGTTGTGGGTATCTATCTTTTTATCCGGCACTTCTGCCAGCAGATTCCCGGCAGCGGATGGATCTTTCAAAACCAAACGTACAATGCGCGGCCCCGCCCCAATTAAATAATTGAGTTGCAAATAACTGTTTTCCAGGCTGCCAACCGGTATCCCATAAAATTCCATCGCGTTATCCTAAAATGCTTATTCTCTAACTGAAGACTGCCCTGACCTCGACCTCATCAATTCCGGCTGCAGGCTTTGGAATAACCTTACCGGGTAATTGCTTTCCATTCACCCAAAGTGCCAATTTTGTGCCAGGGCCAGCCCGTTCCACACTGATCGAATAACGCACGCCTTGATAGCGGCGTAGTGCTTTGAACCCATTCCACTCTTTGGGAATGACAGGATCGATCATTAGGCCGTCCAGTGTAGGCCGTATTCCCAGGATCCACTGGGTAATGGCCACGTAATTCCAGGCTGCTGTGCCGGTTAACCAGGAATTCTTGGCTTCTCCATGAGTGGCGGCATCGCGACCGGCGATCATTTGAGCATAGACATATGGCTCACAACGATGGATCTCGCTGATGCGCTGGCGAGCCGATGGATTGATGCGTTTATAATAGTCAAAAGCTCGTTCGGCGCGCCCCAGGCGTGTCTCGGCAATCATAATCCATGGGTTGGTATGGCAGAAAATGCCTGCATTTTCTTTATAGCCGGGCGGATAAGAAGAGATTTCTCCAAGCTCGAGATAGTAATGAGTATAAGCAGGCTGCTGTAAGATGATGCCATGTGGGGTTGCCAGTTTTTCCGCTACAGCATCCAGCGCCTGGGCAGCTCGCCCGTCCTGCAACCCAATTCCTGCCATCACACACATCCCTTGCGGCTCGATAAAGATTTGGCCTTCAGCACAGGTCTGTGAGCCAACAGGTAAGCCAAAATCATCATAAGCTCTTCGGAACCAATTTCCATCCCAACCATCCACCAGCACTTTTTGTTCCATCTTTTCTGCTTCAGCGCGGTAATGATCTGCTTCCTGGGAAAAGCCCTGTTTTTCAGCAATGGCTGCCAGCTCTCTGACTGCCAGGACAAATAAACCGCCAATAAAGACAGATTCAGCAACCTTGCCATCTTTACTGGTAGTGGTCTGGAATGATTGCCCGGGGGTATCCGAAAAACAATTCAAATTCAGACAATCATTCCAATCTGCCCGACCAATTAAAGGCAAGCCATGCGGCCCCAACCGTTCCAGGGTATAACGCATCGCACGCTGCAGGTGTTCATATAATGGCCTTTCTGAGCCGGGTCGATTGTCGTAAACCACCGGTTCGCTCAAGATGCTCCAATCATTGGTTTCTTTGAGGTAGGCAGATACACCCAAAATTAACCAATGCGGGTCGTCGTTGAAATTACCTCCCACCTCATCGTTACCCCGCTTGGTCAGAGGTTGGTATTGGTGATAGGCTCCGCCGCTCTCCAACTGCGTGGCGGCCAGATCAAGAATGCGCTGGCGGGCGCGTTCCGGAACCATATGGACGAACCCCAGCAAGTCCTGGTTTGAATCACGGAAACCCATACCCCTGCCAATACCGGATTCAAAGAAAGAAGCCGAGCGGGATAGGTTGAAAGTCACCATGCACTGGTAGGCATTCCAGATATTGACCATCCGGTTGGTGTCAGGATCGGGCGTCTCAATCTGGAAGTTCGCAAGCAGCTTTTCCCAATAAGCCCGCAGCTCAGCGAAACTGGCCTCGACCTGCTCAAGCTGGCGATATCTCTGGATTACCGGCAAAACAGTTCGCTTATTAATGATTTGTGTGTCAGGGGGATCGAACTTATCGGTCGGGTCGTTCTCGTGATAACCTAACAGAAAGATGATTTGGCGGGTTTCGCCCGGTTGAAGTGTTACATTGACCTGCTGTACTCCAACGGGCGCCCAGCCATGATCGATCGAGTCATTGCAGCGCCCGTTTTCAACTACCGCCGGTCTATCCCAACCGCGATAAGGTCCCAGAAAGATATCGCGCTGGGTATCAAATCCAGCCAATTTTTCCGAGCAAGCAAAATAAGTAAAATGATTGCGGCGCTCTCGATATTCGGTTTTATGGTAAATTACCGCATCTTGTACTTCTACCTGACCGGTGCTGAAGTTGCGTTGAAAATTGGTGGCATCATCCTGGGCATCCCACAGGCAAAACTCAATACTCGCAAACACCGCCAGGTTGGCCGTCTCACTACGCCTATTGGTTAAACGAAGCTGCCAGACTTCCAGATTTTCTCCCAACGGAACGAAATAGCACGTCTCCGCTGCGATGCCACGGTAGCTCGAACCAATTAAGGTATAACCCAGGCCATGGCGGCAGGTGTATCCATCCAATTTGGATTGGGTTGGTTGCCAGCTAGGCGACCAGTACTCGCCATCTTTTGTATCGCGCAGATAGATATAGCGCCCACCCAGATCGAAGGGCACATTATTATAGCGATAGCGAGTCAGGCGGCGCAGGCGTGCATCTCGATAAAAAGAATACCCTCCGGCGGTATTAGAAATCAACGCAAAGTAATTCTCATTCCCCAGATAGTTGAGCCAGGGCAAAGGTGTATCCGGTCGACTGATCACATATTCACGCTTTATGTCATCGAAATAACCATATTCCATGGGGTTTCACTCCTTCAGATTTTAGGCTTTGACCGAGCCACAGCGTTGGATTGGCAACTCAGCCGGTTAATCACTTTCTAAATATTCTGGCAAGTTTCCTGGCGCACCCTGGTATCGATGTTGATCAGGCGCGAGACCGTAGGGCGGGAAACTCCTCTTATTTTGGCTATTTCTTTTATATTTTCTTTTTCTCTAGAAAATAAGAGCACTCCCAATATAGCATTAATATTATTGAAATAAATCGTTCAAAACAAGATCAATTGGTTAACAAAAATTGGGAGCGCTCCCATTTATAGTATAACTTTTTGGAATCCTTGTCAAGTAGCCTGTGTTTGGTTTATAAATATTAACTATGTCCGATTCTGAGATTCGGTACTATACTACGCCTATCTGGTCAAAGATCGATGCCGGGACTAATAAATCGATTGTCTAAGCCGGTGGGTAGAAATATTTAGACCAGACCCTTCATGGAGGAAAAATGTTTATAAAAATACCAAAACTTGGGGGGCCAATCCTGCTGGCATTTATTCTGGCAATTACGGCTTGCAGTCCTCAAAATAATAACAATAACCCAACCCAATCCCCCACTCAAGCCGCCACCTCAGAACAAGCCGCTCCGACCCATGCAAGTGGGTTGATCGTACTTTCCCCATTTCCAACCGATACCCAACCAGCAAACGCTACTGCTGAAGCAACCTCAGGCACACCGAATTCACCGGCTGCCACTGCGCCCATCGGCCAACCCACTGGCTCTCCTAACAGCCTACCCACCAATACAGCCAGTACGCCCAATGTGGCAGCTTCAAACACTCCGGCAGTTGTTGCTACGACGCCGCCAGGCTCTTCGAGTAGCGGGCCTGCGGATAAATACCAGTACGTATCGCAGAATATCCCGGATAAGACCCAGGTGCGCCCGGGCGTAGAAATATCGATGACCTGGGCAGTGAAGAACACCGGTACGACCGCCTGGACTACAGATTATGAACTGCGTTATTTTACCGGTCCAGCTAATAGCGCACCAAATGTTGTCAAATTCCCAAAGACGGTCCCTCCGGGTACAGTTGCCAACCTGACAGTTGAGATCGTTGCCCCCAAAAGCCCCGGGGATTACGACAGTTGGTGGAAGTTGACCAACGCACAAGGGCAAAACTTCGGTGATGTGGATCTGTTATTTACCGTGACCAACACCCCCAAGAGCCCCACCCCTAGCAGCTAGCAATCAATGTAATTTTTACACCGGATCGAGATCACTATATGTGATCGCAATCATCCGTTAAATTGCCGTCCATTTGTGAATCGACCTTTATTCTCTTATTCCTATAAGGAATAACAACCGGCCAACAGATGGGCGGCATTTTTTACAATTTAATTACATCAAAATAACAACCCGTTTATTCGATTCTTATATAATTTCAAATGTAATCAATTCTTCAAGGAGGGCTCCATGAAACTATTTTCCATAAATAAGAAAAGTATTTCTCTCATCCTTGGGCTGGCAATGCTGGTGGGATTGATATCATTTGCAGGTATACCGGTCACATCCGTGCAGGCCGAATCCAACCTGGCGCCTACGCTTCGTGCACCGACACTCAATGCATCCATCAATCAGGCATTGAGTAACGTTTACCATGAGGAACAAAACTGGCTGCTGATCCAGCAAAACAATCTCAGCCAGGCCAACCTGATATTAAGCCAGCTGGCCAGGTTGATCCAGGCTGCTCAAAATGAAGGCAAAGATGTATCCGGGTTAAAAGCACTCCAGGCAACTTTAACCGGGTTGATCAACACGGCTCAATCGGACCATAACAGCGCCTCACCGATCCTGGCTGCCCATAATGGCTTCGATGGTAGCGGCAATGTGACGAACCGCGCGGATGCACATAACACCCTGGTTGCAGCATACCAACCTTTGCTACAGGCTCATCTTAGTATCGTGCAGGCCGCAGCCGATTTGCGTGCCGCTATACTGGCCTGGCGAATTAAAAACCAAATACCAACCCCATCCACTTCCGGTAGCTGATGGAGTCGGACATGAATAAGAACACATTGCGGTTTGTTTTACTCATCACGTTTATTGGAATGCTGCTCAGTGGTTGCCAGAGACTACAAAAAACCACGCAGGATTTTAATCAAAACCCGAATTCCTCACCGACATCAGCTGTACCGGTGCTTCCTACCACACCAGCCCTGTCGCCACAACAACAACCCACACCACTACAACCAACAAGCGTAGCCTCGCTAGCACCTTCAGCCACTCCCCCAGCCCTACAACCAACAAAAGCTCCCGCCGCAACTCAGACAAAATCTCAATCGAGCTCTCAAAGCGATCAGTTGCTAAACGATCTCGATAACAGTTTAAATAATCTCAGCAATAGCCTTAATTCAGTCGATACCATCAAAAGCATCCCATAATGGAATTTTTAATCAGAATAACCCCTATCCTTACGCTTGGATAGGGGCTATTTTTTATCCAAATTGGGCCGATTGACCAGACAAATTAGATATTTATTATTTGACATGGCTGCTAACTATTGATATCATTGAAATTGGCCGAACTGTAGCCCTCACTTTAGAAAACGCTCAGGGGCATGTTCATTTTCAACGGATTTGATTATCCGAGAGGTTTTGATGGATCGATACTTTTCTCCTGGCGCCCGGTTCCGTGCAGCATTGTCCGAAGAAAAACCGCTGCAGGTGGTTGGGGTGATCAATGCCTACGCGGCACGCCTGGCAGAAGGGAGCGGCTTCAAGGCACTTTATCTGTCTGGGGGGGGTGTGGCAGCCGGATCCCTGGGTATACCCGACCTCGGCATTACAACTCTTGACGACGTTTTAACGGATCTCCATCGAATTACGGATACCTGCGAATTACCCGTGCTGGTAGATGTCGATACCGGCTTTGGCAGCGCTTTTAACATTGCTCGCACAGTTAAATCCATCATTAAATATGGCGCAGGCGCCCTGCACATCGAAGATCAGGTTCAGGCCAAGCGCTGCGGTCACCGCCCCGGTAAAGCGATCGTATCCAGGGAAGAGATGATTGACCGGATAAAAGCCGCTGTGGATGCCAGAAGCGATCCTGAATTTGTAATCATGGCGCGCACGGATGCCTTGGCAATTGAAGGGCTTGAATCTGCCACCGAGCGGGCCTGCGCCTATATCGAAGCTGGCGCAGATATGATTTTTCCTGAAGCGGTAACGGGGCTTTGGATGTATGCCGAATTTGTTAGATTGGCCCAGGTGCCGGTTCTGGCGAATCTAACTGAGTTTGGTATGACACCCTTGTTTACTTTAGAGGAACTCTCCAGCGTGGGGGTCAGCCTGGCTCTCTATCCTCTCTCAGCTTTTCGCGCCATGAGCGCAGCGGCGCTAAAGGTTTATCAGACGCTGCGAAAAGAAGGCAGCCAGAAGAGCGTAGTGTCCATGATGCAGACCCGGTCTGAACTGTATGATTTCCTAAATTATTATGCTTACGAGCAAAAGCTGGATGAATTATATTCAAAGGAGGAAAAAGGATGAACGGACAGGCAGTTGATATTATGACGCCGAAGAAAAAATCGGTGGAGTTGTCAGGTGTGTCAGCCGGTCAAACTGCTATCAGCAAGGTTGGACCCAGCGGTAAGGACCTGCATTACCGTGGCTACGATATCCATGATCTGGCGGCGTATTCCACCTTCGAAGAAGTAGCTTACTTGCTTGTCCATGGCCAGCTTCCTCTTCCTTCTGAATTGGCCAGATACCATACCAAGCTCAAAAACTTACGCAGTCTACCAGCACCGGTAAAAGCTGCACTTGAGCAAATCCCGGCGGCTGCACATCCAATGGATGTAATGAGGGTTGGCTGCGCTATGATGGGAGCGGTTCTGCCCGAACGAGAGGATCATAATATCGAAGGAGCCCGCAACATTGCCGACCGTTTACTGGCCAGCTTTCCCTCTATGCTGATGTATTGGTACCATTATTCCAATACAGGACGGCGGATTGAGGTCGAAACCGATGACGATTCGATCGCCGGCCACTTTCTACATCTTCTAACCGGAAAAACTCCATCCGATTTATACGAACATTCTTTGGATGTCTCGCTTATTCTTTATGCGGAACATGAGTTTAACGCCTCGACTTTTACCGGCCGGGTGATTGCCGGAACCGGTTCGGATATGTATTCAGCCATTACAGGCGCAATTGGAGCTTTGCGCGGGCCTAAACATGGCGGCGCGAATGAAGTTGCCATGGAAATTATCTTGCGCTATCGCACAACAGATGAGGCCGAAGCGGAAATACACAAGATTCTTGAGAATAAAGGCATCGTGATGGGGTTTGGACACCCGGTCTATACCGTGGCAGACCCACGCGCCCAAATTCTAAAAGAAATTTCTTGCTCGCTATGTAAAGATTATGGCGATGAATCGATCTGCGATATTTCTGAACGAATTGAAGCGGTTATGTGGAATGTTAAACGTATGTTCCCAAACCTGGATTGGTACAGCGCCACCTGCTACCAAATGATGGGCATCCCGGTGCCAATGTTTACGCCTCTATTTGTCATGGCCCGTACTGCCGGCTGGTCCGCTCATATCATCGAACAACGTCTGGATAATAAGATTATTCGTCCGAGTGCAGAATATATCGGACCGGAGCCGAGAGAATACATACCATTGCCAAAGAGAAGATAATAAAAAATCGTGACGGACGAACCTTCGAACTTGCGTCCCGAACCGGACAGGGTGCTGGTTGATATATCCAATTATGTCTGTGGTTATACCATCCAGAGTGATGAAGCCTATCGCACCGCCCGGCTTTGTTTAATGGATACACTCGGGTGCGGGCTGGAGGCTTTATCTTTTCCAGTTTGTACCAATCTGCTTGGGCCGGTCGTTCCGGGTATTATTGTGCCCAACGGCGCCAGGGTGCCCGGGACACAATTTCAACTGGACCCGGTTACAGCCGCATTTAACATCGGCACCATGATCCGCTGGCTGGATTTTAACGATACCTGGTTGGCGGCAGAATGGGGTCATCCATCCGATAACCTGGGGGGTCTTCTGGCATGCGCCGATTGGTGCTCGCGCCAGGCAGTTTTTCAAGGAAAACAGCCGCTGTTGATCAAAGACGTATTGACCGCCATGATCAAAGCGCACGAAATCCAGGGCGTGATTGCGCTGGAAAACAGTTTCAATCGAGTGGGGTTGGATCACGTCCTATTGGTTAAAGTGGCTACCTGCGCAGTTGTCACCCAGATGCTCGGCGGCGGTCGTGACGAGATCATTGCAGCCCTTTCCAATGCCTGGATTGACGGTCAGAGCCTGCGAACCTACCGTCACGCCCCCAACACCGGTTCGCGTAAATCCTGGGCCGCCGGAGATGCCACCAGCCGCGCCGTACGCCTGGCCCTTATGGCAATCAAGGGCGAAATGGGCTACCCCTCCGCTCTGACTGCCAGAACCTGGGGTTTTTATGACGTGCTATTTAAAGGCCATGAATTCAAATTCCAACGGCCTTACGGATCTTACGTGATGGAAAATATATTATTCAAAGTGGCCTTCCCGGCAGAGTTTCACGGGCAAACCGCGGTAGAAGCAGCCCTTAGACTCCATCCCCTGCTAAAAGACCGCCTGGACCAAATCGAAAAGGTGCTCATCTCAACCCAAGAATCGGCCTTGCGGATCATCGACAAAAATGGCCCACTCTACAACCCGGCTGACCGCGACCACTGCATCGAATACATGACCTCCATAGCACTCATTTTTGGCCGGTTGAGTGCCAGCGACTATGAAGATGATATTGCCCTGGACCCACGCATCGATGCATTGCGTGAAAAGACCGTCTGTATAGAAGATAAGCGTTATAGTCGTGATTATCTCGACCCGGATAAACGCTCGATTGCAAACGCCGTCCAGGTATTTTTTAAAGATGGCAGTCAGACCCAAAAAATCGAGGTGGAGTATCCTCTCGGGCACCGGCGCCGCCGTCTGGAAGGAATTCCCTTGTTGGAAACCAAATTCAAGACCCATCTATCGCATCGTTTTCCACCCCAACAAGCCAAAACGATTTTCGACTTAATGAGTGACCAAACGCGCCTCGAAAATACTCCGGTCAATGAATTTATGGATTTATTTGTGATCTGATCACTCCCAGTTCTTCAACATTTCTCTGACGGAGCGGCTCATTTCCACTGAAAATTCTGAGATAAACTTTTTGAAATAATAATGTTGTCCAATATTTTCTGCACCAGCGCTGAAACGTCCGTGTGCAAAATAGCGTTTTTTGAGCGGCTCAAACATCTTCTCTAATTGAGCGGCATCCAGGCGGTGGTATGAATTTTTGGATACGATAAATTCCCGCTCAAAACGCGGCGTCGGTTCAGCCGGGGATTTTCCAACAAAGGCGGACCTGCCAAAGCAGAGCAGTGTGACCGGAAGGGTGTATGGCGGCAATGCGAAAATCTTTCGGTGAATTTCGTAATTTTCGAGGATATCGCCAATATAGCAGGAGCCAATGCCGAGGCTTTCGGCTGCCAGCACAGCCGTTTGAGCAGCAATCAGGGCATCGCAACACGCCAGAATTAAATCCCCTTGCTGAGGTTTGCGAGACATGCGGTTCAGTTCCTGACACCGCCTCTCAACACCGG
>DATFYI010000060.1:0-3398 GCA_035315125.1 Anaerolineaceae bacterium
TAGAGCAAGGTTGATTGTTCAATGCTTGCCACAGAGTTGCTCCATCTAAGCCTTTAGCACGTTGAGCAACGCCAAATGCGGCCAGAAAAACCAGGTTACGACTGTCACTGCCCGAGGTGAAATTAATTTGGATTTGCCCATCTTGCCAATGAGGCACTGTTTGTGCTGGTAGACTTATTAAATTATCAAGCACTTTACCGGTAAGCTGACCCAGAGCATTCAGATCATCTAAAGCATCAACTTTAAGAGTAATGCTCAGTGTGGTCTGGCTCGAAGTAAAGATAGAAGTTCCTACATTTGGACAGACATAATTTCTTCCATCTCCTCGGGCAGATGTATTAATAACGTCAATTTTGTCGGATTTTAAGGCCGATTGAACTTGATCGGCTGCCGCGGTCATTTCGCTGGATGCCTCTACATAAAAACAGTTGGTCGTGTCTAATAGTTTAGTGGGTTCAACGCTTGGGGCAAGTGTTACCATGACAGTATCGGTAGGTGATAACTGTGGACTGATCTGGCTGCAAGCAGGTACCCCAATGCTGAGCAGTATTATGATAGCCATGAAACATTTATTCATATGCGCTATTATCCACCATATTATAGACTTTGTGGGTTAAAAGTCAATTTTGCAAATCGACCCCCAGAGCAGATCAATATAGTGGGGATTTCAACAAAGGTTGGCTTGGCAATAAACTCTTGAGGTGGTATATTGAATCGCACGAGTTCGAAAACTCTGCTATTTTTATTTCTTTTATCTTTTTTTGAATGATGAAAAATGCTTCCTTTGATCGAGCTTGATCATGTAGGGTTTGAATACATAAGCCCTGACGGACAGACATTCCAGGCATTAAGGGATATGTCAATAAAGATCGAAGAGGGGGAGTATATTGCGATCGTCGGGGCGAATGGGTCTGGCAAAACTACCCTGGCCAGACATTTTAACGCCTTGTTACTACCCACCAGCGGCACAGTCCTTGTTGCAGGACGAGACACCCGAGAACGCCTGAACCATCCGGCGATTCGCAAAACTGTCGGAATGGTTTTCCAATTCCCAGAAGATCAGATCGTGGCGACAGTCGTAGAAGAGGATGTTGCCTTTGGACCTGAAAATCTTGGTCTGGAGCCTGTTGAGATCCGTAAGCGGGTTGATGATGCTTTGAAAGAAGTGGATCTGTGGGAACAGCGCCTACGCCCGCCTCACTTATTATCAGCGGGTCAGTTGCAGCGTGTGGCCTTGGCCGGGGTGCTGGCGATGTTACCGCGCTGCATCGTTTTTGATGAAACTACAGCCATGCTTGACCCGGCCGGACGTCGCATGGTTTTAGAGAATATGGATCGTTTGCACCGGAATGGAATGACGATTATATCCATAACTCATTTCATGGAGGAAGCTGCTCGGGCTGATCGAATGATTGTAATGTCGCATGGCGAAATTGCTATGGATGGTACTCCACAACAAGTTTTTTCAAATGAAGAACAGTTGACTGGCCTGGGCTTAGACCTGCCACCCGCTGCCAGAATTGCACGGGGACTTCGTCCATATTTGCCCGAGCTTGGGGATGGATTATTAACTACTGAATCCCTGATACGTGCAATACCATCCTTCAAAGGCCTGTCGGAGAAGTTTAAATATCCTCTCACGCTGGTTGAGGAAAATAGCCGGGCGAAGCCATTGATTTCTGTGAAAAACCTCGCTCATACCTACTTAAGTGGGACGCCACTCTCCTACCGGGCATTAACGGATGTTTCAATCCAGGTCGATGAAAAAAGCGCATTTGGCATTGTTGGAGTGACTGGTTCCGGAAAATCTACACTCTTGCAACACCTCAATGGACTACTCTTGCCTCAAGAGGGGACTGTAAAAATTGGTCCATACGATATGAGTGAACCAAAATTGGATATTAAAGCCGTGCGCAGAATGGTAGGACTGGTCTTTCAAATCCCTGAAACCCAGTTGTTCGAGCAATATGTTGGGGATGAGATTGCTTATGGCCCGCGATTGTTGGGTGTTAAGCAGAATCTGCGGGAACAGGTTCGCTGGGCAATGGAGATGGTCGGGTTGGATTTTGATAGTTACAAAGACCGCCTGACTTTTACATTGAGTGGCGGAGAACGCCGTAAAGTAGCCCTGGCTTCGGTGCTTTCAATGAAGCCAGATATATTGCTGTTGGATGAGCCAGCCGCTGGATTGGATCCGGCTGCCCGCCGTGACTTGCTTCTCAAGCTAAAACAGATGCAGGCTCAGGGCCTCACTTTGGTTTTCTCGTCGCACCAAATGGAGGACATGGCGGTTCTGGCAGAGCGGTTGACCGTATTAAAAGATGGCCGGGATACTCTTACGGGCAGCACTGGTGAGGTTTTTTCTCAATCGGAAAAGTTGAAAGAGCTCGGGCTTGAACCCCCTGTCGTTACCAGGGTGGCCGAAGGAATGCGCAAACTGGGTTGGCCTCTGAATTCTGGAATAACGTCTCGGGCTTTATTAATTGAAGAAGTTGGCCAGTTGATAGGGGCTGGCATCCGGTGAACGAGTTTGAATTTTTAAGGTATATGACGATTGGGCAATATATACCCACTGGCTCAATTCTGCATAGGTTAGATGCGCGGGTACGCCTCCTGGCAGCAATAATCATTCTGGGTGCAATTACATTTACAGTTCATCCCCTGGGTCTGGGAATTTGTTTGGTAATCGTCCTGGTCGGATATTTGGTCGCTCGCATTCCATTGAGCTATGGACTGCGCGGAATGTTGGCTCCACTTCCATTTTTGGTCTTCCTGGCAATTTTGCAGGTATTTTTTAATCCGCACGTTGTGTCTTCTCCACAACTTATAAATTGGGGCATTATCCATATTACCGTCTCTGATTTGTGGGCGGGCGGCATGCTAATGATGCGATTTATGGCCTTAATTATGGGGCTGACCCTGGTTTCAGCAGTGATATCGACGACGGAAATTATCAATGGGCTGGAAGGATTGCTCTCCCCGCTCAGCCGGTTAGGAGTGCCTGTTCAGGACTTTGTAATGGTGGTGCAAGTTACGCTACATTTTATTCCCTTTCTGGCCCAGGCTGCCGAACGAATTGCAAAAGCTCAAGCCTCGCGTGGAGCGGATTGGGGGACACATAGCGGGGGGCTATTTCAGCGAGTCCGGCAGGTGTTTCCTCTAATTGTGCCGTTGTTTTTGACCAGTCTGAGGCGCGCCGAAAACCTGGCGCTGGCTATGGAAGCCCGCGGCTATGGTTCTCAAACCCGGCGAACTTCAATGGTTGTAATGCGGATGCAAGTCAAAGATGGATTAGCTTTGCTTGGTGCGGTGGTTATTGCTCTGGTTGTGCTTTTATAAGAATAAATATTAAAAGCGGATATTGACATTAATTCGTGAATTGCGACAAATTAAAAGCC
>DATFYI010000061.1:0-23632 GCA_035315125.1 Anaerolineaceae bacterium
CCTTCATAGACCCGCTGTTGTTCTACGCTTGGATCATATTTTTGCTCGGGTGTCTTGTCGATCAAGGGCGAGCGCAGCGATGGAATAATTGGCAGTAGATCTCTCAATATTTCGCCGGGTAAATTTACCCCACTTTGATAAGCGTTCTCAATAGTTTCGCGGATTATCTGAGCCAACGGCCCATAGGGTGCACCACCTTCGGCGTAGCACTCACCCGTCAACAGGCTGGCCCCAGGAAAATGCGCTTCCGAAATCAGTTCCCGCACAAAGCGGGTTTTGCCTACACCCGGTTCACCACTGATCAATAAGACCTGCCCCTGGCCGGAAGCGGCACGCTGCCAGAGTGTCTTAGCTTCCTCCAATTCGCCCACCCGGCCCACCCAATGGTCGTAAACTATGCGACTGAGTTGGCTGGAGGAGTCGTCAATTGGTGTGGTCATTGTTTAATAGACCTTATCGAACCATTGACCAATATTAATTAAAACCTTAATAAGTAATCACTTTTGCGCTTGCTTATCCTTATAGTTAAATTATACTTACCTTACCCCGAATATCAATAATTGTATCCCAAAATTATTGCGATAAGAATCCTGGGAGATAGAGATTATCGCAATGAACTCTTAAAGCATTTTTCATCGGAAGGGTGTAGCAGATCTGAACAGCGAGTTAAGAACTACCCTCATAAGAGTCGTCATACAACAGCGGAGAGGGTCGCGATGCACCCTCGCAGCATTCTTCAGCGGAGAGGGTGGGATTCGAACCCACGGTGACGACAAGCGCCACAACGGTTTTCGAGACCGCCCCGATCGGCCACTCTGGCACCTCTCCCATCAGCCATGGCCTATTATAGCAGAAAACACCCACCGGATTAATCTTTGAGACGATAAACCGCTAAAATGCCTTGAACTCGATGATCTCTGTCAGGCCGGCGGCGGCTGCAGCAGTTTCAATAGCTGTCCGCCAAAATGTTCAAATCGCCAGGGAACTGTCCCCATATTTGCCGCCAGATCTTCCAATCGTTTTGGATTGTCCTGGGCGATTTGCTCCATAATTTCGCGCGGTAAAATCACGTCCGACTCTACTCCCAGGCTATGACCGGTCTGCTTGCGCCAGTTGCGCAGCACATCTAACCGGTTTAAATATTGCTCATCCGGCCGAGGATAAGAAGGACGGTAAAGCGGCTTGGCGTGTAAACCACGCTGAACTGCCTGCAACAACCCGCCTGCATGGCGCTCAATTTGGGTTGAGCTGATATTAGTCAGGCTGTAAAGCTCTTCCTGTGTCTGCGGACAGCTTCTGGCGACTTCCAATAGATCCTTGTTGCCAAGGATTTTGAATGGAGGAACATCGGCAGCCTTGGCGCGTTCATCGCGATAATTGCACAACTCCTGCAAAATGGCGGCTTGATTTGGAGTGAGATCCTGACTCCCGCTAACTCGATACCAGGCTTCTGCTCCGTTAACCAAAGACGGTGAATTGACCTGGCACAACCGGCAAAAATCTTCTTGTGCAAGCGGCCAGCGACCGTTTTCCTGAAGGGCAGTTATTAAACGATTTCGAAGCGGAATAAGGTAAAAAGTGTCTAATCTTGCATATTCCAGCATTGCAGTGCTGAGCGGGCGTTTACCCCAGTTTGCTCTTTGGTAACGCTTATCCAGCACAACCCCAAACTCCGATTCGATCATGGCTGCCAGACCGATCGAAGGCCTCCCCAATATTCGGCTGGCGACCATCGTATCAAAGATATTGGCAAATTTGAAACCAAAACTGCGCTTCATACAGATAAGATCATATTCGGCTGCATGGAATATCTTTTCAAACTGTGGGTCAGCGAATATTAGGCCCAGCAGGGAAAGGTCGTGAACCGAAAGCGGGTCCAGCAGATAATCTTTCTCACCGGTCGAAAATTGGATCAGGCAAACCGTCTCATGGTATGCAAAAAGGCTGTTGGATTCGGTATCTACTGCCAGGGTAGGATAACGAAGCAAGTCATCTACCATGCGCTTCAGGTCGTCCTGCTTCGCAACCCAAATCGGTCTATAGCTGGGCGGTTCCATCATGGATTGAATTATAGTCGATTTCATTATGGCGAGTTAATTCGCAATAAAACTAGTGCGGTAATGCCAGATGGCGGCCACCAACATTAAATTTGGTACCAAAAAGGTTTGCATAATCTGATAATATAAGATTAAAATTGGATAGAATTTTTGTGGATCATGCGCTGGTATTGCAAATCCTGATATGGTATATTATTCACAGGAGGGGTTTATGAAAGAACATATCCTGATCATTGAGGACGATGAAGCAATTGTAAAAGTGCTCCGGCGCGGCCTGGCCTATGAAGGATACCAGGTAGATGTAGCATTTGACGGTGAAAATGGTCTGGCAACCGCGCGGGATCGTCATCCCGACCTGGTTGTCCTGGATTTGATGCTGCCCGGAATGGACGGCATAGAAGTATGCCAGCGCTTACGCGCGGGTGGAAATATCCCGATTTTGATGTTGACAGCTAAAGATACCATCCAGGACCGCGTTTTGGGCCTGGATGCCGGCGCCGACGATTATATGGTGAAGCCGTTCGAGCTTGATGAGCTTCTGGCGCGCGTGCGCGCCCTGTTAAGAAGAACCCAGCCAGACCGGGCGCCGGTCTTATCTTTTGCGGATCTGACATTGGATACTTCTACCAGACAGGCCAGCCGTAAAGGTCGGGTAATTTCACTGACAGCGAAAGAATATGATTTGCTGGAATTGTTTATGCGGCATCCTCGGCAAGTCCTGACGCGCGAGATGATTTTTGACCGCGTTTGGGGATACGATTTCGGTGGGGAAAGTAATGTATTGGATGTCTATATTCGCTACCTACGCCAAAAACTCGAATCGGAGGGAGAACCGCGCCTGATCCATACTGCACGGGGCGTAGGGTACGTATTACGCGAGACCCCCTGATGTCGTTACGCCTGCGCCTGACCTTGCTTTACACCACACTACTAGGAGGGGTATTACTCATTTTTGGAGCGTTGGTTTACGGCCTGGTCAGCGTAACCTTACTGGATCAAGTCGATAACACCTTAACCCAGTCGACCAACCAACTCATTGATCGCCTGCGAGTAAATTCAGCCAACCAATTCGATTCACGCTCGATTGCCAATTTTCAACCCACTGATAATTTGCTCTTTCAAATATGGGGCAATGACAATAAACTTCAAGTAGTACGACCGCCAGCCTGGCAAACTCCCCTTGACCCTGTAGGTCAGCACGCTGGCAAGACTATTTTTAATTCGACAATCAGCGCAGAGGTGCATTTAAGAGTTCTCAGTGTACCGGTTAAAACGGAAAGGGGGGAGGCCGGCGTTATTCAGGTTGCATTAAACCTGGGCTTAATTGATGTAATTTTACGGACGTTAGCGACGATCTTAATTTTATTAACGATTTTGGCTATGTTCCTTTCCTGGCTGGCGGCCTGGTTGATTACCGGTCAAGCCCTGGCCCCTCTGGTAACAGTCACCCAGGTGGCAACACAAATTACACGGGCGGATGATCTTTCACGGCGTATTCCATTGACAGGTTCCTCGGATGACGAAGTCGGCCAGTTAATCCAGTCATTCAATCAGACGTTGGAACGCCTGGAGCAACTTTTTAATTCTCAACGCCGCTTTTTAGCGGATGTCAGCCACGAGCTGCGTACACCGTTGACGGTCATTAAGGGTAATGTTGGTCTGATGCGCCAGCAAGGAGTAGCCGATCAAGAATCCATGGACAGTATCGAAGCAGAGGTCGACCGGCTAACCCGAATGGTGGGAGATCTATTGCTTTTAGCCCAGGCCGAATCCGGGCGGATGCCATTAGATCACGGCAAAGTCGAATTGGATACCGTGTTGTTGGAAGTCTTTCAACAAATGCGCATGCTGGCTGGAGATCGTTTACAAATAAAACTGGCTGAGATTGATCAAATTCAGGTCACAGGCGACCGGGATCGTCTTAAGCAAGTATTGCTAAACCTGGTCGGGAATGCTATTCAATATACACCTCCAGGGGGTCAAGTAAATATAGCTCTGCGGAGAGTTTCAGACAAAGCCCAAATCGTTGTGACGGATACGGGTCCTGGAATTCCCAGCCAGGATTTGCCCCATATATTTGAACGCTTTTATCGCGGAGAAAAGTCGCGCAAACGCAGTAAGTCTACCGGTTTTGGTCTGGGCCTTTCGATTGCATATTGGATTGTACGTGGACACGGCGGAACAATCGAAGTAAATTCACAGGAAGGTAAAGGTACCACTTTCTGTGTGTGGCTGCCCTTGAACGGACAGAGCGCCACCAGTTTACCGGCTGACACTATAGTTCTGGCAGATCCAAACTCCAAAAAAAGATAAACAATTTCCCCTTCTTACGACCTTTTTCAGTCATAGAAGGGGAAGTAAAATTTGGGTTTTTTTCGGACATTCCTGCGTGTACTATCGGGAAGTCCGTCAGTATTACATTCGGCGGCTCTCGCTTGAAGTATTTTCATTTATTGTAGGACGAGTGACCGGGCGTGAATTCATAGAAAGACTATGGTAAGTGGGTTCTGGTCGTCCAGAACTGGCTTCTACTGGCACAACCGGGCGAGCGCTGATAGATGGGCGAGGTGATACGGATGCTGAGCCTAATGATCCTCCCACGGAAACCGGTGATGAGATTGCCGGACTTCTACGGTTGCCAGATGAGTAGGATGGGCGAGAGTTACCCCATAATAAACGATCGCCAGCATATGAAAGCGAGCCGATAATCAATATTCGGATGATCCAGACCATAACGGCTACAAAAACCGGGACCACCTTGGTCAATGTATTTGGGTCCATGACGGCGACGCTTTTTTCGGTGTGACTGACAATTGCCATCGAAACGCCCCACCAGGTCAGAATTGCATTCATTGTAGCAGCCAGCATCCAGGCCCCAAACAAATACCAGATTTCCTTAGGCTCGTCCGAACCTTGTTCGGGTGTAAAAAGACGGGCAATGCCTGCAAAATCAATTCCACAAAATGCGATGGATAAAATCGTTGACCAAAGAATGCCGGCAAATTTTAAATTGCCCAGCAAGTCGTTTAGAGCATATTCGGTAGTGGTGAAGTTAAACATTTCAAACGCCACCAGAGCCGTGAGGATAATTATGCCCAGAAACACGATCGGGCGCAGCTTGACCTTTGTAAATTTTTGGAAGGGATTAAACCCTGAACCCCGAGAACTTGAAAAACTCATTGGGACATCTCCTTTCCGTTTTAGAACGGAGCAATCATTTAAACCGGATATGTCCCTAGTATAGAACATATATTCTATATTGTCAATACCCTTTTTTGAACCCGAAAGTATTTTCCCCTTTAATAAATAAGTTTCCTTATTTGGAAGTCCAAAAAAACCTCCCTATTATGAAAAAACCCCTTTCCTCTTCATCCAAAGCGGAAAGGGGTTTCTTGAACAATTATTGTTAAACCTTTATCTCTTGGCCGTTAAGCATCCCTTCCAGGATAAATTCAAGTGCCATGGTATGACTACAGCGACCACGGGAATGGAAGAAATCACAATCGCAATGCCATTCATTATTATTATAACTTACGGTATGAGGGTTATTTTCCCCATCCATCGTTACTGTAAAGGAGTTAAAATGAAAGCGTGTACGTTCTTGGGCATATCTTTTGGCTTTCTCAATCTTGCCAATCATGCCATAGTCCATTGGAGCTTCTCCTTTCAAATCGGTCAAGTTAGATATTAGGATAAAATATAAAGGCACGCGTTTTACCTGCGTGCCTTTATTACCTGATGAGAAAACAATTATTGGAGATTACTCGCATAAAAGGTTTATCTCCGCTGCTTTTGTATATCATAGTACGACTTTACTTGAAAGTCAATCTCTCTTTTTCTAAAACCAGGGCATCACTGCCTGGCCGGTAATAATTCGACCAGATATCTACCATCCGGTAGCCATTTTGTTCATAAAGTTTTATGGCCGGTTCGTTATCGCGGCGCACGCACAACCGTACGCGACGCATGCCAATTTGCTCTTCACAAATTTCCAATAAGCCTTGGGCAATACCCTGCCGCCGGTAAGCTTTCCGAACTCCGAGGCTAGTTATCCAGCCAACACCTTCGCCTGAACGGGGATCTCCTGAAACAAAACCGACCATTTGATCCCCGGATACCGCTTTCAAGCGTATGACGCCCGGCATCGCCAAAACACCAATGATGTCGAGCAAAGGCCAGGCATCTTCTCCAAAACATTCCTGCTCTAATTGTCTTAATTGACCCAGATCATGCCAGGTGGCAGGCTGAATTGTATGGGCGATTTTATCCATTGAAAATAAAACCAGGGGCTGCAGTTTAGTCTTAATCCTGGTCTCTTCCTAAACTGCAGCCGGTTGGATCGAATTTACTGATCGTTATCTTCTTCACGACTCTTGATAAAGTTTCCAAGCAAACTGGTAAACTCCATCGGGAAGATAAATTTAGTAGAGGGGGTCGCAGCCATGCTCTTCAATGTTTCAAAATATTGGATAGTCATCGTCTTCGGGTCGATTAGTTTGGCGGCAGAGAAGATTTTTTCCAATGCATTTGCGTAACCTTCGGCATTTAATATCTGCGCCTGACGGGTGCCTTCCGCACGCAGGATGGCGGACTGTTTATCACCTTCGGCACGCAAAATGGTGGATTGTTTTTCACCTTCAGCGACGTTAATGGCAGCTTCCCGTGTACCGGTTGATTCAGTTACAACAGCACGACGAGTACGCTCGGCAGTAAGCTGGCGGTTCATCGCTTCCTGAACCTCACGGGGTGGGATAATTTCCCGAATTTCAACGTTGGTTACTTTAACACCCCAACGCTCAGTGACTTCATCCAACCGGATACGCAGGGCATTATTAATAGCCTCGCGTTCTGAAAGCACACCATCCAACAATATTCCCCCGATCACAGCCCGGAGGGTAGTAGTAGCAATACCCTGCGCAGCCAGCTCAAAGTTGCCCACTTGAATGACACTCTCTGTGGAATCAAATATCTTGTAATACCACAGGAAATCAATCGAAATGGGGGCATTATCTTTCGTGATAGAAGTTTGGGCAGGGATCTCACGCACTTGCTCGCGCAAGTCAACCCGGACGCCACGGTCAACAAACGGGATCAGGATCACAAGACCAGGTCCACGATCACCAAGACAGCGCCCCAATCGAAAAACTACCAGGCGTTGATATTCTGGGACGATTCTGATGGCACTAGCCAAAAAAACAATTGCCAGCAGAACGACAACCCCAATCAGACACGTTGCTGTCGAAAAAAAGGATGCCATAGCTTGATCTCCTTAGATCATAAGTAAGTCTGGAAATTTATTACGCTTGAGTAGCCGGCTGATTTTTAATTGTCTCTACCTCTAAAACTAACCCGGCCCGGCTTATAATACGCACTTTGCTGCCGACTGGGATAGGAGAATCACTGTGAGCCGTCCATATTTCTCCATCTACGTACACCGAGCCGTCAGGGTTAACCGGAGTACGTGTAACGCCAATCATCCCGATCATTTGATTCGGATCAATGCTAGGGCGTTGCTCACTGGCTTCAATAACTTTTCGCCCGATATACCACATAATACTGCCCGAAGTAATTGAGACTACAACTGCCAGGGCCGGGTCGATGGCAGGTAAGCCATTTGGTTGGCGGAATAAGAAAATAGAACCGATCAGTAAGGCAAGGATAGAAATTAACAGATAGATCCATTGGCGTGAGCGGCGTAAGGCCAATAAAAATGGGAAAACGCCCAATATTAATACCCCAAGTGCCCAATAGTTGATCTGTAAATTGGTCGTTAAATAACCGGCCAGGATTAACATAAAAAGGGCGCCAAGCTCAAGAAAGCCGGTCCCCGGAGCAAACATAGCCAGAACTGCCAGCATAAAACCAGCAACCAGCAGTACATACGCAACATTAGCACTGATAAGAACATCCATACAGGACATCCAATCTATAACAAAAGAGGAAATTGCTTGAAAAATTATTTGTACAATGATTATACTTCTGAAAGATGACTTATATCTTAATATTGCAACAAAAATCTTTCTTCTATCAAAACTGCCAAAGTTCGCGTACAATATATCCAGAATGGTGAAACCTAACAAACGACGTTTAACAGGTTTACAGTGGCTGATCAAATCCGGTTTGGGTTTGGCGTGCCTTTTATGGATGTTAACCAAACCAGTTGCCGCTCAGAGCGCCGGCCAGGTGCAGATCAGCTCACCGGATGTTAACAAATTCCCAACAGTCACTTTTTACCTGGATGCCTACGATGGGCAGGGCAACTATATCAATACCCTTACTACGAATCAGGTACAGATAATTGAGAATGGCATAGCTCGCCGGCCAGATGACCTGAGCCTCCAGCACCCGGGCGTCCAATTCACGGTGGCAGTAAACCTCAGCTCAGCGCTCGTCAATAACACAAATATCAACGGCTCTTTTTCTATTCAATCAATCCAAAAAAGACTGATTGATTGGGCCAAAACACTGCCCAATCCCGGCCTGGATGACATTAGCCTGGCGACTAATGCCGGGCTGCAATTGACACACCTCAGCAGTCCAACCGATTGGATATCGGCAGTAGAGGCCTATAAACCCGACCTGACGAATATTCAGCCTGGTCTGAACGGACTATCACAGGCGCTTAATTTAGCTAGTGACCCTGCGCCAAGACCGCAGATGAAACGAGTAATTCTTTTCGTCACACCCATTTTAACACCTGTACTTGCAGCTACTCTACCGAATCTTACAGACCGGGCCAACCAACTTGACGCGCATATATATATCTGGCTGCTTTCCAATTCAATAAAAAATGATCCCAAGCTGGTTGATCCACTTCAAAAAATGGCCGAAGGGACAGGCGGCCGGTTAATTATCCTGACCGGCAAAGATCCTTTGCCGGATCCGGATGATTATCTAAAATCTATGCGCAGCGTTTACCAGCTCAGTTATACATCCGGAATAGCGCAGGGGGGATCTCAAAAGATATCTGTAAAGGTGCAAGGAGAGAATATACAGGCCACCAGCCAGGAAAAAAGCTTTATTGTCAATATCCTGGCGCCAAATCCTATGTTCCTGGCACCGCCTGACCAAATCCATTTGAACTGGCTAGAATCCGGCAATAAGACCCCTGCGGTTCTGACCCCACAATCCGTCACCATTCCAATCCTGATTGAATTTCCAGATAACCATATCCGCCCTTTGAAGCAATCCAGCCTGTACGTGGATGGGGTATTGGAGAACGAAAATACCACTCCACCTTTTGACAAATTCATCTGGAAACTGGATAAATATGCACAGAACCCAATAAAAGCCCAGACCAGCCAGCATGTGTTGAAGGTCGAGATTGTGGACAGCCTGGGTCTTAAACAGGATAGTATTGACACTCCAGTTGAACTCGTAATACAACCACTGCCCACCAAAGGGCTGGTGAACCAGATGATCTCAAATAAATGGTTCCTGGCGATTGCGGGTGCGTTGGGGGTAACCGGCCTGACCGGGTTAGGTGAATTGGCCATAAAACGGCGTATGAGGACAGCCAGAAATAAACCTGAAAAAAGTCGATTAATAAAAAGTGAGACCGTAAAAACTGCAAATACCCGCACCGAAGTTGGAAATACCCGGATCAAGGCGACGATAATGAGCCCCACCTTACCACTGGCGGTAGCGAGAAGCTCTGCGCCGGCGCACCTGGTACGAATTTCGGAGCAGGGCAATTCCCTGGAAGATCAAACTCTGCCCATAGCACAAGCTGAGATTACCATCGGAAGCGATCCCAGCCAGGCTGAGTGTGTGATTGATTTACCTTCTATCAATAAATTACACGCCCGCATTTTTCAAACCCCACAAAACGATTATTTTCTGGCAGATTGTGGCTCAGTTGCAGGCACCTGGGTCAATTACATTCTGGCGCCGGTCCAGGGTGTCCGGTTAGAACATGGGGATTTGATCCAGATTGGCAGGGCAACCTTCCGGTTCGAACTCAGCCACCCTGCACAGATACGCCAACCCTGTGTTACAGAGTATAAAGAGGAATCTCTATGATTCGAGCCGATCAGGCGCATCTACCAGTAACAGCCTTAACACATCCGGGTATGAAGGGCAAAAACAACGAAGATCGTTTCGCTGTTTCTGCTTTCACGATCAGTGAAAAGAATTCAACGCCGGTTTTGCTGGCAATTCTCTCCGATGGAATTGGAGGACACCGGGCGGGCGAGGTGGCAGCCGAGATTGCGGTAAATAAAATCAGCCAATGTGTAGCGGATAGCAACGGCGGGCAACCAGTCCATATTCTTCAGAAGGCTATTCAGGAAGCCAGCCGGGAGATCTATAACCAGGCTCAGCAAGACAAAGGACGCCAGGGCATGGGCGCTACATGCGCTTGCGCTATGATCATTCGTAATCGCCTATACGCAGCCACTGTGGGGGATTCTCGCATCTACTTGATGCGTGGAAGAACGATCCAGCAACTTTCCACCGATCATACCTGGGTGCAGGAAGCGCTTGACAAAGGTATTTTGACACCAGAGCAGGTGGCAGGCCATCCCAACCAGCATGTAATCCGGCGCTACCTGGGCTCCCCAAACCCACCCAGAGTCGATCTGCGGCTGCGGTTGACTGGAAAAGAAAGCGACATCCAGGCTGAAGCCAATCAAGGTATGTTGCTGCAGACCGGTGACCGCATTTTGCTTTGCTCGGATGGACTGCATGACGTGGTGAAGGATCAGGAGATCCTGGCTGCCTTCCTGCAACATCCTCAATCCGATGCCTTGCAATATTTAATTAATCTGGCCAACGAGCGCGGCGGTCCTGACAATATCACCGGTATTATTATCGAAGTTCCTGAGCAAGCATTTTTTCGCAAGCAATCCAAGGTCAGGCGTTACTTGTTTTTAGGATGTGCGGGTATATTGGGCCTGGCTGCTCTGGCAGCTATCCTTGGATTTGGATGGATCTGGGTAAATAACCATTTTTTTGTTGCTACAACACCAACACCCACCAATCAAATAACCATAACATTACCGGCCAGCCTACCTGAAACCACACCAGCCAATACAATCCTGCCTGCCGCAAGCAGCACCCCTGCTGCAATCTTAACCCAGCCAATTCCTATACCCACCGGGGTAGCTCCAACCATGACCGCCTGGCCAACCAATACCAGCACACCAACCAGCACGCTAACCCCCACCGTTACACAGACAGCGCCTCCAACTTCTACGCCGGCGATCCGCTGAGACTTAAAACAGTCCGGTTGACTGCTTATCCCAATTCATTTCAAATCATAGCCGCTATCTAGCAGGACCGCCCTGGCCTTATCCAGATTGGTTTCTTTAATCAATAAATAATCGGTATCATAGGTCGACAGGGCAAAGATACTGATGTCGGCTTCAGCCAGAACACCGCTCAACTGCGCAAGAATGCCGATCAGATTAAAATCCAATGGTCCCAACACTTGAATACAACGCCAACCTGACTCGACTTTCCAGTCGGGTTGGACCAGTACCTGCAGGATAACCAGGGATAACTCATCACCAATCTGTGTAACAGACCAAAAAGGGGATTGAAACAATCCATCTGGGAGGGTCTGACCGGGAAATAGACGGCAAACAGACAATTGCCAGGGCAGGATCGACAGGCTCAATGGTTTCGAAGAGCGCGCAATCATTGGCCTCCAATTGTGCGAAGGAAGAAAGCCTTTTAATCCTTCTCTTTTACATAGATTACGGAGGTGCCATCCTGGCTTTTCACTTCCTTAACCTCAAACACTTTCGGATAAGCGCGGATGAGAAGTGAAAGTTGTTTATAACCATAGGTTCGGCTATCAAAACCAGGGTCTAGCTGGCGCAGGTGATGCCCAAGGGTTCCCAAAAAAGCCCAACCATCCTCCTGGACGGCAATATCGAAGGCGCTTTTTAACAAAGGTAGAGGATCAGGTGTGGCCTGCTCAGGTGTACCGGCAGATTTGCGCCGCTCACTCAGCTTAGAAGAATTGTCTTCCACGATCAAGTTCTCAGTGTATACGAAGACTTCGCAAGCATTGACGAAGGCCCGCGGGGTGGTTTTCTTGCCAATACCCATGACGAAGAAGCCCTTTTCACGGATACGGGTGGCCAGGCGGGTGTAATCGCTGTCGCTGGAAACCAGACAAAAGCCTTCAACGCTGCCGTTGTATAGTATATCCATCGCATCGATGATCATTGCGCTGTCGGTGGCATTTTTGCCAATGGTATAACGGAATTGTTGGATCGGTTGGATAGCATGGGTTTGTAATGTATCCTTCCAACCATTCATGTTGGCTGCCGTCCAGTCTCCGTAAATCCGCCGAATTGTCACCAGGCCATATTTACTGGTCTCCGCCAGTATTTTTTCAATCAATGACGGTTGGGCGTTGTCCCCGTCAATCAACATGGCAATCCTGCGATTGCTCAAATTTGTAGAATTTTCTTTAAACATTATCCTTTTCCTTGATGCCCAATGGCAATTAAGCGATGAAAATAGTTATTTTCATCTTACTTAATTATACGACTGAAACTCTAATTGCCTTACAACCTGACCATCACACAGCAACTCTGCCAGGCGAGGCCCCCAAATTTGGAACTATTTTTGTGGAACCACCGGCTTTGGGGGTCTGCGCGTCAGCATGACGATCTGAACCACGAGACCAATCACAAATAAAACCACAATAACCAGATTCGTAGAAGAATAGTTGATATGAGTTCCCTGGGAAATAAGAAGTGAGCCTTCCAGTGCTGAAAGCAGAATGAGGGCCCAATCCAACAAAACCGCTACCAATAAAGCGCCGATCAAACCGCCAACCAGAAAAGGAAACCAGGAAAATTGACCCGTTCCGAGTTTAAAAAGACCGAACAGGTCAAGGGCAATGTAACCCCCACCTAGAAAGCCGACCACTTCCACGGAAATACGCTCCAACGGGCCGGCCAGGACTGCGCCAATCACTCCCGCAACCAGACCAATAGCCAGTATGACGTACTCGGGCTGGCCTTGTAGGAAATGGCTGGCCAGCAGAACGCCGGTTAAGAAACCGACAACACCCACAAAAAACCAGAATAATTTGCGGCCAAACAGCAGCAAGACGGCGCCTAAAATCACCTTAGCGGTAGACAGCATAATTCCTCCACCACGCCACGTCAGTAAACTTTGATTCTATATCTTCAGATTGTCACTCCAGAAGGTCCCCTGAAATAGCATCTGGCAATAAATACACAATCTGGTTATCCTTGTTGCGCCAGCATGTTTTTGGCATCCCGTAAGACCTGATCATAGCATGCCTCCAGTGCCAGGTTGGCGCCTCGCAGACCCGACACCACTTTCTCACTCCAATCCAGGTATTCTTTTAGTCTTTGCTGCGACCAGCCCATGGGTGGTGAGTGGCTTATGTCATAAACATTACAGATTTTATCCGCCAGCTTAATTTGTTTGGCTGCATCACTGATAAAAGGGGCGTGCTCGATCTGAAGCTGCTTACGGGCTTGTTTGGGTAGGCCTTTATCGTCAGACACTTCCAACACCAGCCCCAAAACTTCATTACCAAATAAGCTGCGCAGCTCATCCGGGGTGGCGCTGGTATCCTCAATCGTATCGTGTAAAACGGCAGCCGCCAGAGTGGGTATGTCCCTCACCTGACCGATGCGCCAGAGGGTATCGGCCACTTCAATCGGATGGTTGATATAGGGGGTTGCCTGTTCATCTTTGCGGCGCTGGTCGCGATGCTTGTCTGCCGAAAATCGCAAAGATTTTAATAAAAGCGAAATACTCTCTTCGTCATATTCCATAAATATCTCTCTCGACCTTCCATTCTATAAAAATCACTGTACGGATAAGCTCTGCACCAGGGCATCCAAACCAGATAGATCAGGTTTAAAACTGGAGGGTGGTTGAGCATCTAATTTTGCCTGGATGTCCTTCAGATAGTTGTCAAAATTTGCTGAGAAGGTTCCGTAATCCGATTGGGGTATCTTTTCATCTGCAGGTAGGATTGAATTATTAACCGGTAATACCAGTGAAATGTAATACTTGCCATTCTGAGTGATGCCCTGGAATGTATAAAACAGCATATGGTTATTAATCGGAAAAATAGCCTGCCCATATTCAGCCAGATAACGCACGCCTGCGCCGTTCTTGAACTTGAGATAGAAAACATTGGAATGCATGATCTGGGCAGCATTCCAGGTGGGCAAGAATGGCAACGCCTGGGCAGGATTGCTGGGGGTTGTCTTGAGCAAAGATTGTAAATCGTTGATGATCGGGGCTACGGCAGCATTGACAGATTTATAACCGTCGACCGGGTAGATGATCAGGGCCGGTTGGTTGAATGAGCCGGGCAGCAGGTAGTCTGTAAAATCAAACTGGATGGATTGTGGGGCGATTTCCCAGGGAGCGCCGTTTTGAGCGTTAACCGCCGCGACGGTTTTGCCAACCACCTTGCTTGCAAGAGATGGATCGTAGGAAAAACTGACGCCGCCGAATTGAGTCGAAAGCAAATCCGAAGTAGCAGTCGGGGGCAAAGAAGTCGGTTGAGCTGTGTCAACAGGCAATGCCGTCGCAGTTGGCTGTGCTGTTTCGGTAGGTACGTTGGTAGTGGGTAAGGGGATAGGCGTCTGCACGGACTGGGGTTGGGCAGTCTGGGTTGCACCGGCAAGCGGCAGATTACAGGCCAGTAAAACCAGCAGCAGGACAGCCACCCCCAATCCCTGGCGGATTGGATTCATGCGAACGGCAGGCTGTTTTCTCATCATTTTTCTCCGGCAGGTTTATTCCTGAGTGGCAAACACTCGGAATATCAAAGCCAATTTGCAATGACGATTTTAGTATACATTAAAAAAGCCCTACCTATTCGGTGATTTAGCCACCGATTCCGGGTGAAACGCTGTGGAATCGATTTACAATCTGGCGCTGCTAGTAATTATTCCACCAGGAGAAGCAGCCCGGGTATGTTGAAGGGTTTGAATTGCGAGGGTGTTCGTAAAGAAGAGGATATGGAATGATTTAAAGAGTGTATTCTCTGCCGGTTATGTAGTTTTCCAAATCCTGGATGGTGCCTTCTTTTTCGGTAATGACCTGTTTAACCACATCCCCAATCGATATCAGTCCCACCAGCTTATCGCCATCCATCACTGGCAAGTGTCGGATGTGTTTGGCAGTCATCAACGACATACATTCCTCGACGGTCTGGCATGAATTGACATAAAAAACCGGATGGCTCATGAATTCCATGATCGGGGTTGCCATTGAGATACTGGAATTCGAGATAATCTTTCTGACGTAGTCTCGCTCAGAGAAGATCCCCACAATCTTTTCGTTCTCGATCACCATTAAGGCGCCAATGTCTTTTTGCGACATCAACCTCAAAGCCGATTCAACCGGTGCACCTGGCGCAATTGACCAGACCATGGTGCCTTTGCGATCCAATAAATTTTGAACATTTGCCATTGCTTCCTCCAATCTTAATTCGAAAGCGAGATGATGAGGCCCGGCTTAGAGCATGTTTACCCAGATGTATTCTTCCAGACTCTGGATACTACTGTCTTTTTCAAGAATCATTTGTTTGACGACATCTCCAATTGATATGATGCCTACCAGCTCTCCCCCATCCATAACCGGTAAATGACGGATATGGCGGTCTGACATCAAGCTCATAGCCTCATCTACCGGACTGCTAGGGCTGATGAAATAAACCGGGTTGCTCATTAACTCTCGAACAGAGCTATCCAGGTTAATTTCTTTTTTCTCAATAACCTTACGGGCGTAATCGCGCTCGGAAAATACACCTACCAGCCTTCTTTCGTCCAGCACCAGCAGGGCGCCAATGTCTTTTTCGTACATGAGGGTCAGCGCCTCCCTCACCGAAGCAGAAGGGGCAATGGTCAGGATTGCCCGATCCGGCTTGTTTTCGAGCAATTGTTGTACGGTTACCACAGCCATGATCCCTCCATATCACTTTTTCTAAAACGATAGGCAAATGATGATTTGATAACGAGTTATTAGACCGTCTTTGTATATTATAAACCAAGATCAAGTAGAATAAAATTATTAAATTCTACAGTTCCACGCCCTCTCCCCCGGGATCGCGCAGCATACCATTGCTAGAGGGCAGGATGAGGGCAGTGGATTTATAATTCAAGTGATGAACTTCAGCCTGCTGGGACCGGTTTACCCCTATCGCGGTGGAATTGCACAGCATTCCACCCGGCTGAGTCTGGCTCTGGCAACTGCCGGGCACAACATTCAGGTACTTTCCTTTCACAAGCAATATCCGGCCTGGCTGTATCCCGGTCGGGTTGATAAAGATCCCAGTCTCAGCGCTTTGCAAATAGAAGCTGATGCACTGTTGGAACCCTTTTCTATCACCACCTGGATGTCCGCAACCTCAAAAATAATCGCCAGCCGTCCAGATCTGGTTATCCTGCCATATTGGACCCCCCTCTGGGCTCCGGCTTTTGCGTTTCTGGCAAATCAATTGCGCCAAAAGGCTGTCCCGGTTGTTTTTCTGGTACACAACGTCTTGCCACACGAACGCCTGCCCTTTGATCGAACCCTGGCAAGCATTTGCCTGGGTAAGGGCCAGGCTTTCATCACGCACAGCCAACGGGAGGCAAAGCGTCTTCAAAACCTGCTTGGCAGTCACATTAAAGTATTCTACCAACCCCACCCGCTTTATGATCATTTTCGACGAGTAGAACGCTCAGCGGCCCGCCAACGATTGGGATACAGGCCAGATGATTTCCTGCTGCTGTTTTTCGGTTTTGTGCGAGCTTACAAAGGCTTAGACCTTCTGATTCAAGCATTGGGAAGTCTTGGGTCAGGCGATCGACAGCCAAAGTTATTGGTGGCAGGAGAATTCTGGCAGAAACCTGCTCGCTTTTATAAGCAAATTAAAAAGCTGGGTCTGGATAAAACAGTACGGCTGGATAATCGTTATATCCCACAGGAAGAAATCCCCTGGCTGTTTTCGGCAGCCGACCTGTTTGTGGCTCCCTATATCGATGGCACCCAGAGCGGGGCTGTCAGGCTGGCAATGAGCTTCAATCTGCCCATCCTGGCAACCGAAAAAGCAGTTACACCAAACGAGCAGAATTATGCAGGCTTGAAAATCGTGCCGGCCAACGATGCCGCTGCACTGGCAGAAGGTATCCGAGCCTGGCCATCGGCCTGCTGCAATGTTCAACCGGGAGCGCCGAATTTATCGAATGGCTGGGGCGAGCTGGTGAACTTGCTGGAACATTTGGCAGTCTCCGCCAGGACCTGGCAGTCGTGAGCCAGCCCGGCGAAGCCCGTCTGGCCGCCGCTCCCACAAACTGGGCCGCCGTATTGCTGCCCCAGCGACTACTGATGCTGACCGGCGCATCCGGGCTGGGGCAAGTTTTCAGCCTGGTTTACACGCTGCTGCTGGCGCACCAACTGGCCCTGCCAGGTTACAGCGCTTTTGCCGCCTGTTTTTCAACGGCGGGGTTATCTGCGTTCCTGATCAACTGGGGCACGGACACCTATCTGCTGCGCCAATCGGCCACACACCCACAGGCGGATCAGCTAACCGGACAGGTGTTGACTTTCAAGCTGGTTTTGGGTCTGCTATGGGGATCGGCCTGTTTTCTGGCGCTGCCTCGCTTGAGACCCGATCTATTTTGGCCGGATTTGCTGGGATTATGCCTGCTGGATGTATGGTTTGAGGACCTGTTCGACGCCCAATCTGCCAGACTGAATGGATCGGGCAGGGTTCGACAGTCGGCCGGCCTGACCATTTTGCTGCGAGCTGGGCGTCTGCTGGCAGCAAGCGGATTGGCGCTGGCAGCCTACAGCTCTCCGGCACAATATGCACTGGCTCGCCTATGCGCCACAACGCTCGCACTGGTTGCGATAACACTGGTAGTCAGGCCACGTTTTGCATCCGATTCGATCAAAAAACTTAAAAACGTCTGGCGCAGCGCGCTGCCGTTTGGGTTATCCGATCTGCTGGCGCTGATCTATCTGCAAGCCGACCTGACCTTGCTGGCTTTAATCGCTCCAAATGCAACCGAAGTGGGCAGTTATGCACCGGCCCTGACCCTGACCAATGCACTCTTTATTTTGCCCGCCAGCGCTTACACCTTGTTGGTGCCTGCCCTGGCAGACCTGCGTCTGCGGCAGCCAGCCAGCTACCGGAGAATAAAAAGATGGGTCTATCCGGGTTTTGCCAGCCTGGGAGCCCTGTTGTGGCCGCTGGTCTGGTGGGGCGGCAGCGGCCTGACCGTACGCTTGCTGGGCGCCAGCTATCATGAAAGCGCAGCCTTGTTGGCGGCGCTCAGCCCTATTCTTTTTTTGAAAAGTCTTTCCTTCGCCGGAGCAAGCTTATTAGTGGCAGCAGACCGGCAATCTGAGCGGTTATTACCCCAGGCGCTTTCCGCCGCCGCCAATATCCTTTTCAATCTGTGGGCCATTCCACGCTGGGGAGCCTGGGGTGCGGTGTGGGTCTACCTGGGCAGCGAGGCTCTCCTGGCAACCAGCTACGGGCTGACTTATATAATAGGCAAAGGTCATGAAGCCTGATCCTGCAGCTTCCCTGCATTCACCCACCATCCTGATGCTCAACTTCCATTCATTGCAGAACGCAGGCGATGCCGGGCTGCTGGAAGCCAGTCTGGCCGGTTTGCGCCGGGTTTTTAAGCAGCCAAGGATTCTGGTTTCCAGTAATTACCCGGCCGAAACAGGTTTCTCCAACTTGGGCGTCGAGCCGGTACCTTCAATTGGAGCGCTGATGGGCTCGTTCCAAGGGGGAAAAACGACGACCAGCGGCTGGCAAGAACTGAGAGCGGCTTACCGGGCGGCTGATCTGGTGATTGGCTGCCCTGGTAACCCGTTCTTTTCGATGGGCAGGTTTGGCTGGCCGCTGCTACTCTCGGCCTGTTCGCTGCTACCTGCCCTGCGCCGGGGTAAACCGCTTTATATCCTGCCTCAGACACTCGGTCCTTTCTATCGCAAATGGGAAGAGCTGCTGGTTCGAGCACTGTATCGCAAGGCACGGCTGGTTTTTGTACGAGAGCCGGTCTCACTGCGGCTGGCCGAACATTGGAAACTGCAGCCCGGCCGACTGCGGCTTGCGCCGGACCTGGCCTTTGATCTTTCCCCGGCCAGCGCCGCTGAAGCCCAAACCATCCTGCTGGCAGCCGGCTGTCACGAAGGCAGGCGCCTGGGTGTGGTCGCCATCCCACCCATGGTGCGGACGATCCCAAACAAGCTTCTGGAAGCCAGTTACGGCTTGCTGGCCCAGGGTTTGAGCCGCCTGGCGGCGCAGCATAAGCTGCAACTGGTCTTTTTTGGCCAGTCCTGCGGCCCAACCGCAGGTGAGGATGACCGCATTGCAGCCCGAAAGATTATGGCCGGTTTGCCGGACCCATTCGTTGCGACGCTGGTAGAAACTAAGCTGGCGCCCGCCCAGTTGATGGCCTGCTACGGGCAAATGGATGCGCTGCTGGCGGGTCGAATGCATGCCGGTATCTTCGCCCTGGCAATGGATAGGCCGGCTTTCTTTATCGGCTATCTGACTAAAACAGCCGGGCTGGCCGAAATGCTGGGGCATCCGGATTGGATAGTTCCATTAGAGCACCTGGATGAGCCCTCGTTATGGAAAGGATTGACAGAATTATGGGAACAACGGGAGATTCGCTCGGCCAGCCTGCCTGCTGACCTTGCAATGCTGAAAAGCCAGGCCAGCCAGCCCATGCAAATGATCGCCGAGGATTACAATTATTATAATCATGCCTGAACTTCATATCTTGCAGATCATTTCCGGTTTGGACATCGGCGGCTGCCACGGCGGAGCGGAGCACTTCGGGGCAGAATTGGCGCTCCAACTGGCCCAACACCAGCGAGTAGATCTATGCGCTTTCTGGCAGCACGGCACAGCTATGGAGCAGTTCTGGGAGCGGCATTTGGTAAAGGCCGGGGTGACGGTTTATTATGCAACTCCTTGGAAAGGAGCGAATAATCTTGGCGGCTTCATCAGGGGAATTCGGCTGCTCGGCCAGTTATACAACAACGGCTCGCTTGATATCAGCCACAGCCATTTTCAGCTTGGATCGATCTGCTCTGCCAACCTGAAGGCAACCGGGCTCAGCCGTGGGGCAATCCGCACGGCGCATATCAGCCGCGAGTGGGGCGATGGGCTTTTCAGTTTTATCGGGCGGCAATTTTTCAGCAATTGGCTGTTTCCGCTGGTGCTTGACCGAGAGGTAGGTATCTCACAGGCAGTGGTCGAGCGCCTGAAGCGCCGGCCGGTGAGGCTGGTAAGCAGGAAAAAACCACAACTGATTTACAACGCCATCCGCCTGAGTGATTTCAAGGGCGAAAGCAACACCAGGCAGATCGAATCATTGCCCAGTTTAAAAGGCAGGGTCATCGGCAGCATTGGCAGACTGACCGCACAGAAAGATTTTGAGACATTGATCAAGGCCGTTGGGCTGGCGCTGCCACAGGTACCATCGCTGAAATTAATATTGATTGGGGACGGCCAACTTCGCCCTCGACTGGAAGCGCTGGCAGGCGAACTTGGGATAAGCCGTCAAATTCATTTTCTGGGCCAGCGCATGGATATTGCCGCGCTGTACCGGCACATGGAACTATTTGTGCTGCCCTCCCGCTGGGAAGGCCTGCCAACGGTGCTGCTGGAGAGTATGGCGGCAGGCGTGCCGATCATTGCCACGGATATCCCCGGGACAGACGAATTAATTTCTGACAAGCAGAGCGGTTGGTTGGTGCCCGCCGGCCAGCCGCAGCTACTGGCTAACGCCATCATCTATGCATTGCGCCACCCGGTCGAAGCGGCCGCCATGGCGCAAACCGCCAGCCGTAAGGTGGAGCAATTTTCACTGGTCGATACGGCTGCTCAATACGAAGCCCTCTATGCTGACATCTTGAAATAAATGATAATTTTCAATCCTATGAGATGAACAATCACTTTGAGCTGAGCGAACGGGAAAGGGAAATCTTGCGCCAGGTGGCAACCGGCGCAAGCAATAAAGAAATCGCCCAAAAACTGGTGATCAGTCCGAATACTGTAAAAGTGCATCTCAGGAATATCTTCGCAAAAATCGATGTGACCTCGCGCACCGAGGCCACCCTGGTCGCCATACAGTTGGGCCTGGTTGAAACCAACTCAGCCAGCACAACTGGCAATA
Organism: Anaerolineaceae bacterium; assembly: GCA_035315125.1. Classification (GTDB taxonomy): domain Bacteria; phylum Chloroflexota; class Anaerolineae; order Anaerolineales; family Anaerolineaceae; genus DATFYI01. The sequence continues at coordinate 21,206 of DATFYI010000061.1, forward strand.
CAAACGGCATGGATACAGCCGCCAGCTATCCAATCTTCCAACCAAAACCGGCTCCCTGGCTGAATGAGCGCTGGGTATTCCTGGCAGGCCTGGTGCTGCTGCTGGCAACGGGGGTGCTGGTACTGGGTGGGCGGATCCTGTTCCCGTCCAGGCCGGCGCCCGCAATCGTTTCCAAACCAGCCAGCCGCTGGACTGCCAGCCCGGCCCTGCCGCAAGCCTTGAGCCAGATGGCCGCCTGCAGCTTCGAAAACAGCCTGTACCTGGTCGGCGGCAAGACAGCCCAGGGCACCAGCGCTCAAACCCTACGTTACGATCCATCCAGCGGCCGCTGGATTAGCCGGACGGCCAAACCCACCCCGGTCTCAAGCGCCCAGGCCGCCGTCATCGGTGAAAAGATGTTTGTACCGGGTGGTCGCCTGGCAAACGGGCAACCCAGCAATATCCTGGAGATCTATGATTTTCGCAAAGACCTGTGGAGCAAAGGAGCCAATTTACCTGCCGCTCGCAGCGATTATGCCCTGGCTGCCAGCGAAGGGCAGCTTTATCTGTTTGGCGGCTGGGACGGCCGGGCATACAGCGGCGATGTCTACAGCTACGACCCGCAAAGCGACACATGGAGCGCACGCAGCTCCCTGCCGGGCAAATTTGGGCAATCCGCCGCTGCAGTCTTAGAAGGCCGTATCTATCTGATCGGTGGGACGGATGGACAGCAGGCGTTGACCAGCACCTGGGTCTATTACCCACAGCGTGACCTGGCCCAGGCCAGCCCCTGGCAAGAGCTGGCGCCGCTGCCAACCGGTCGCTATGGGTTGGCGGCAGCCAGCCTGGTCGATGAGATTTATATCGTCGGCGGGCTGGCATCCAATGGCCCCAGTACAAACCTGCCGCCGTTGGAGTATGATGCTCAAAATAACACCTGGCTGCAATTTGAGCCTCCGCCCGCAGCGCTGGTTGCTTTTCCGGCGTTACTGGCTTCTGGCAATCAATTACATCTGATCGGCGGTCAAACCGCCAGTGGTTTGACGAATGCTCATCTGACCTACCAGGCTGTCTACACGATCCTGCTGCCGGTGGTGCAGTAAAATCCTGGCGAAATTCAAGGGGAAAGCCTACCAGGCCGAGAATACTCCAAATGGATTATTGAACTAACAGGGGCTGGGGGCTAAGCTATTGATAAGGGATGGGTCTTTTACTATTCCAGCAATTTATTAATTCTATAAAAATGTGGATTCGACAAACCCCGTCAAACAGCATTGACCTGGTTTGAAACCTTTCCAAGTCTGGTTCGGATAAGGAGTAAACGATGAGACGAGCAGCCTTTTTGTTGATTATCCTGGTGCTGGCAATCGGTATTTTGGGGCCTGAAACCGCCCTGGCGCAGCCGTCCGCTGGCGCAACCTGGTCTTCAGATATTATTTATTTCAACCTGTCTTCAATTACATCTTCAACTGGCTACGAGAACCTGACATTGGCGTTCAACAACAATGGGACGCCCATCCCGGTGAACACGGATAAGATCAGTTACCAATACTACTCCAATACTATCCTAGCTGGTCACATCGGGCAAAATTTTGCCGGGTCGGCAGTGTTAAGCGCGGAGGTGCCGGTGGTAGCGGTTTATAAACAGGTCTCCTCCAGCTCAAACCCCTACAGCCCAATCCTGTATAGCTCATTTACGGCGGACCAGGCCGGCAATGGAATTTTTTACATTCCGAGCGTGCAGCGCAACCCCGCTTTTGTCTCACAAGTCGGCATTCAAAACGTCGAAGCAGTTCCGCTGGATCTTACCCTTAACTTCTATCCGTATGAGAGCAGCACCCCTTTACCACCATTCACAAAAACAGCTGTTCAAAGCCAGAGCTCTTACGTGTTCAAACTGAGCGACTTGCAGAATTTCCCAATGACCTTCAACGGCTCGTTGGTCATTACAGCAACGCCCAGCACTCCAGGCAGCAGTACCACAGCCAATATCGTGGCTGTCGTCCAGGAAGTGCAGAGCAACGGCCGGCAAGCCTACGCTTATGAAGGATCGGCCAGCGGGGGCAGCCCAATTTATATGCCCAGCGCCATGTGCAATGTTGGCAAGACCCAGCAGACAACCTACTACGCCATCCAAAATGCAGGTGGGACTGCTGGAACTGCCACGATTAGCTATTACGACGGGCTGGGTAAACCGGTGGCCAATATGACCACCGATTCCATCCCGCCCAACTCTAAGATTTCGGTCAGCAGCTGTGATAAGGCAGTGGTGGCGAATACCAGCGGTAAATCGGTGCTGAGCGCAGTGATCACCGGGAATGGTACCGTTTTGGTGGCGATGGGCAAGGTGCAGAGCACAGACGGATTGATGACGGCTTTCCTGGGCTTTCAACAACCTACTACCGCCCGCAGCGATGGTAAATATCACGTGGCTTTGCCATACGTGGA
>DATFYI010000062.1:0-13993 GCA_035315125.1 Anaerolineaceae bacterium
TGATACCATGGCTTCCCATTGTCATCTTTTACCAATCCCGTGATCCAATATGTAGTGCCATAATACAAACGGTATGCAACGATATCTGCTTTTTTGTAGGACCAGAATGAATCCGTAAACGGCACCGTTACTTCGGCCAACCGCCCAGTTTCTGGAAAATCCTGTTCAACCGGGTTGAGTTGGATATCAACTGGCTGGACAACACCAGAATGGACGTATCCGTTGCCGTTCAATTCATACCAGATACGGTTATAACTTGGCTGATCATCTCCAATGGTGATTTTTGTAATTGGGAGAACCAGATCACAAATATATGCATTTAATACTTTTCCAGAAAATGATGGGCGGTCATAGACCAGGGCATTGTTGTTGATAATCCGGCCCAGATGCGGTAATTGTTGGTCAAATTCATCTCCAAATTTAAGTGTAGAAAAATTACCGGTGAGAGGCAGCAAAAAAAGAGAGAAAAGCGAAGTGCCTGCCAGCTTCAGGAAGTCTCGCCGGGTAAAATTGGCCAGGTGCCTTTCAAACAGTGTCTGCATTGATCAGTAATGAATATTAACCAGCGTACCGACCGAAGCCCAATTAAACAACCAGGCAGCATCTGGCGTGGATAAATTGACGCATCCATGGCTCATCGGATGGCCAAAATTATGGTGCCAATATGTGCCGTGCAACCCGTAACCCTGGTAGAAATACATCACGTAAGGGACATTTGGCAAATTATAGCCAGGGCCTTTCATATTTGCATATCGGTATTTCACGTAAATATGAAACTCTCCGGTCACAGTTGGATGTGCTGCCACCCCGGTGGAGACAAGAAATGATCGAACGACCTGATTGCCTTGATAGGCGTAGGCCGTCTGGGAGCTCAAATCCACATCTACCCAGCGTTGGTTGGCTTGAATATCCGATGGTATTTTCGCGTTGCTGGGATGGATTGGCTGGTTGGATTGGGGCACTGCAGTTGGAGGTAGACGTGTGCTGGTAGGCCTAAGAGTTTTTGTGGGGGTTGCCGTAGGCGTAGTGGTGAAAGTCGGCGTTGGAGTAAAGGTAGCAGTGGGTGTTTGGGTAGGTGTTTGAGTTGGAGTGAAAGTGGCAGTGGGAGTTAGTGAGGGTTTCAATCCAACACTGATCGATTTTGGAGCTGAACCATTTTGCCCAAATACTACCCAATAATTGGGAAGGGCCAGCCAGGCGATCAATGCGACCATGAAAAGCAGAACCGCCGCTAAAGCCGGAATTAGAATTATCCAGCTCCTGGCGGGCTGTTTCTTAACCGGCCTGCTGCGCCGGATGGCGACCGGACCAGTCTGTTCCAGTGAGGCTTGAACTTTATGCAGAATAACCGGGCCCGTTTGTTCAACGGAGTCAATTCTCAAGGTGTGTGCGGCGCCCTGATTGCTGCGTAGACGTTTTACCGCCCAATGGATGCCTTGTCGAGCACGTTGGCTGGCTGGGTTCGCCTGGAGAGCCCGGTTAAAGTATTTGAGACTTTCAACAGGGCTGCTGACAGCTGCTAAAATCAGCCAGGGATCTTCCGTTTCTGGCGCCAATTGTGCAGCTTGGGCAGCCAGCAAACGCGCTCGAGCGTGATCACTTTGCTGTAAAGCCTGCAAGGCCTGCTGGACAAATTGGCGTGACCGGTCAGTGCTGGAACTGCTCATGGAGTTGGGATTTCCTCTTGCGGTATTATTTCATTCTTGACAAAACAAAGAATACCATCTGAAATACCTTTTGCAACGACGTCAGTCTTTTGAGTTAATATTTGCCGGTCGAGGTTTAAGTAACCTGCCTCTATAACTGCAGCCGTGGTATTACTATTGATTTCATCGAAGGTATGGTAAGTGGTCATATCCGCAGTAGTACTATTTGGATGGTAGTGCAAACCGGTATCGGAGCCATACCGTTGAGCTAAACAGTCGATCAGGTGGGTGGATTTTGCAGTATCCGTATTTGATCTGACGGCTGCTAATTTAAAGCCGGTTGCTTCACTGTCGATAAAATCACATGAGTCAACATGAATTGATACTAACGCCAATCCTTGATATTGATTGAGACGTTTATCAAACTCTTGCATCAGGTCAACCCCGTAACCGGCATTTTGTAAATTTTGTTGCACGAGGGTAGCGATGCGCAGATTTACCTGTTGTTCGGTCAGGCCATCCTTGCAGACCGAGCCCGTATCACTGCCCCAATGGCCCGAGACAATTCCGATACGTGGGTTGGGAGAATTGGTAGGCGTAGGATAGGTTTTCGCTAATTGCTGAGGATTATTTTGAAGCTGGGTCAGCATTTGTTCGATCAACTGGTTTGAAAAAAGGTTGGCAGGCGTCCAAAGAGTAAATAAAGTGGCTATCAGGACGGATATGCTGACTACAGTTTGAATGGAATTCCAAATACTGAATCTTTTTACAGTGGGCCGCGGGTCATGAGGTTGGGGTGTCGGGGTCTCGGGTGTAGTTTGGTCACTCATTGGATTCCTATTAACCTATGGATAAATTAAATAATTCAACCAGCTAAAAACATTAATATTATTATCCTCTTTATTGCCTGTTTCGCAAGATATTTCGAGGGACAAAGCAGCTTGTTCTATTATAGGCAGCAGGACGGGTTGTATAAGAGTTATAATACTATTTAGAGATCAGAAATTTTTGGAGAAGAGATTAAATGCCGCTGGATAGTGAATCTTTGCGTCAGGTTATGCGACGATGGCCTACTGGTGTTACAGTGGTTACCAGCCTTAACAAATCTGATTGTCACGGAATGACGGTAAATTCCTTTAGTTCGCTTTCTTTGGAACCTCCCTATGTTTCTGTAACTCTTGCCCGTGAGAGGCACACTTATAACCTTGTACAACAATCTGGTATATTTGGCATCAACATCCTTAACGAGGATAGTGCAGAAATTTCTGACCGTTTTGCAGGGAAATTTCCAGAAATATTAGATCGTTTTGCCGGTCTGGAGCTATTTACCCTTGTAACCGGCTCACCCTTGCTCAAAGTCGCAATTGCAAACCTGGACTGCCGGGTAGCTCACCAATATGCAATGCCGAATTCAACCTTATTTATCGGCGAGGTTCTGGCGGTTCACCTAGCTGATGCAGGATGGCCTTTAGTATATCTTAACCGAGGATATCATAAGGTAGAAAAATGAATACAGAAATGCTAACTGATCAAGATCGGCAAATCCTGCTACGACTTGCCAGGCAATCCATTGAGTTGGCCGTCAAACAACTTCCAGCGATTGAATTGAACCTGGCAGAGTATAGTGACCCATTAAGGGCAAATGGTGCTTCATTTGTAACCTTGACTGAAGACGGTGATTTACGCGGCTGCATTGGTGCGCTTGAACCTTACCAACCTCTGGTGCAAGATGTATGCGAGCACGCTGTATCGGCTGCCATGGAAGATTATCGCTTTCGCCCCGTGCGTCTTTCAGAGGTCCCCCTTCTGCACATAGAAATTTCCCGTTTGACACTCCCTGACCGCCTCGTGTATAGCACTCCAGAACTATTGTTAAGCTTGTTACGACCTGGGATCGATGGGGTCATTATCCGGGATGGGTTACGCCGGGCCACATTTTTACCCCAGGTTTGGGAAAAGATACCTGACAAAGCTCAATTTATGACTCATCTCTGTCTAAAGATGGGGGGGCCGGGGAACCTTTGGCAATATAAACCTCTGCAGGTTTTTACATACCAGGTAGAAGAATTTCAAGAAGAATAAGCTAAACCAGGCAATGTTAAAAAACAATCCCTGCCTTGTAAATGAAGGGCAGGGATTATGTTTATAATTATTCTGAGCCTAATAAGCGGTTGGAGCGCTCGTTTGAATTGGGTTAGAAATGCCTTCACGGTACGCTTGCCCATAAAAATGTCCCATCACAGCCAGGGCATAGGTCGATGTGAATAACACGCCAATGATACATGCGATTAATCCCAGAGACGAAATGATACCGGCGACGATTCCTGCCAGCAAAACAATCAGGTAGGCTACCGGAGCTGTACGGATCAATGCAAATATCTCATTAAAGCTGAAACCAGCTCCAAGAGAGCCTTTGGCTGCAAAATTACCAATAGCCGCTGGTAGATAATAAGCCAACAATAGGGAGTAAATCAGCGAAAGACCACCACAGCACAATCCAATAATTGCAGTAATTGCTTGGGCAGAATTCGAGTTTTGCATGTTCTGTGTGATATATGGGATGAAGTTGGTTGGTAAGCTGAAGATGAACAGTGGAATTGCATACACAAGCTCAATGATAAAGACTTGAAAACCTTTCGAAAGATGAGCGCCAAAGTCGATTTCAGGCAAAAGAGTTGGCTCGTTCTGGATTACTCGGCGAGTGATTTCAACTGACCAACCCAAAAGATAGATCTGGCCGATGATTGGGATAATCGTGATTAAACCAACGATGAGTATTTTCTTGACCCAATCCGGGTCTTTAAACGGAAATGAGAACGCGAGAGAAAAATCCATGCTAGTTCCTCCTTAGAAAAGATTAGAAAATGAAATTTGTTAAATTTGGATAAATTGATCAACTTTTATAACAAAAATCGTTGCACGTTTTGCACCAGCGTCGGCTGGTGTGACGCAGTTCGCCCGAATGATCCCCAGCGCGTTTTCAACCTGATCATCTTCCAGCCCGATCATCAGTGTAGTACGACCATGTCTCAATAATCCCCCAGTTGATGCAATCATCGTAACGCGGAAACTGGCAGCAGTTAAAGCGCGCGATACGGGCTCATTATCTGTGTCGTGAACAATTGCGAGTATGAGTTTCATGTCAGATTTCCTCGTAATGATCTACATCCAGCGAGAAGATGGTTGCTCCGCCGATCGTGATGGGAGTTGGTGCAGGTAAGGGCAACGGTGCGCTTTCCAAAGGAACGGCGATATATTCTATGCGTTGGCGACAGTTTTCCTGGAGAGCCCCGATTACATCTTTCTCATGGCCACGGGTGAAACCAATCAGAAGGGTTGCGTTCCTTCTGCCTAAAAATCCCCCCGTGCTGGGCAGGCGGGTGACAGATACATTCAATCTGGCAAGCGCTGTTTGCGCATTTTCAGCATCTTGTGATTGCACTACTGCGATTAATAGAACCTGGTTTTCCTTATTCTCGTCCATGGAGTCCTATTCCGGTCCCCTTTCTTGAACTAAAACTTTGAAATCTTCCAGGCTTACTCGCTGGGGCTGTGGACCATTTGCAACCGTGATGGTCTGCCCGGAAGTAAAATTAACCACACTATCGCTGGCATGGCATGTTACCGTCATCCCTCGATATTTTATTGTAACAGGCCACGGAAATTGATTATTTCCACTTAGAATTATCTCATTATTTGTGATTTTTTGCACGCCGGAAAGTTGTAAAAACAGACCAATTGGCGGTAATCCCCATAAGTGATTCCTTACTCCAGAAGGTTTTCCGTTTTCGCAGTGATATTTTTCATAAAAAGCGTGAGAGTGTTTGAGGGAAGCAATAATGGCTTGCATCCAACGGGAAAATAGATCGGCCGCCAATTTTGATTTTCCATTCAGCAGTAGACCCTCGGCTACCAGAAGGTTCCATGGTAAGGCCATGGTAGAGAGGGCCGCTGAACCTGATTTCCATTGAGCTGAAGGACTGATGGGCAAGCCATATTTTTGCAGAAATCGTTTGGTGATGGTTTGGTTTACCAGTTTTCCAATTTGTTGTGAATTGGGGATGCCGGCCCACAAAGGAAGCAAGAGAGAAATATCTTCCTTCGTATAGTCAATAGCGGTTATTCGGGCTTGATACCCTTTCATTAGTCCTTCAATTATCACCTTGTCAATCGAATCGAATAATTTATAAGTGGTTGACCGGCCGATTCCGTTGACAATAAAGAAGCGACGCAAAGGAATTTCCTCGATTTGTTCGAGCTGGTCATGTTGGCCCTGAATTGTAATTTTCAGCGGGTGGATAGTTTCATCTTGAACCGAAAGTTGAACCAGCAAGCGACGCTGAGATCCAAGATCTTTTTTTATTGCATGCGTACCTGAGCCATGGAAAGTAACTAGCGCCTTACCGCCAGGGCTGTGATGGAGTTGGAAATCTTGATATTGGAAAAGCTTAGAATTTACATCCCAACTATCTTCTACTCTCTTTTTAAATATTGCAATCTTTTCTTGAAGCCATGGAACAGCTTCTTCCTGGTGGATTTTATTTGAAATTTTGATAAGACTCTGGCATTCGCGATAGAGAAATGCAGCCAGTGACGGGCTTTCCAAAAATGCTATGTCTACACCTTGAGATTGCTTATTCCACCGGTCATAAATAGGGCTTTCTTCCAAACCGGTTTGCTGTGGATCATCCCATTCCGGAAAACCATCGTTATCCCGATCGTGTTCGGGCTTAAACCAGCATTTCAGAAATCTTAATAAGGCCGGATATATTTCAGATAACCAGGTGTGTTCAGATTGATACTGGTCAATTTGCCATGCTATGGTTGCCAGCAGTGGTTGGGCCAGATAGCGACCGCGCTGTCCAGCAAGTCCTGGCTTCCAATCGATAAAGCCATCTTCTTCTTGCACGCTTATGAAATTACGTAGCAGACCTTCTGCCAGGTTCACTCCGCCGGGTAAAATTTGTTGGATCAGATAATAAGTATCCAGGGCAGATTGCCCGTTCCAAAGGTGAGAGTGATCACTTCCATCGAGGCGTGGTGAAAAACCCTGGTCGGGTTGCCGACTCAACATGAAACTTGTAAAGGGTAAGTACTTGTTGCCAGGAAAAAACAATGAATAAGCGTTTTTTTGGCTGAGTGCCAGCGCAGCGTCCCAATCCGCCTCACCTGTATGAATCTCTAATGTTTGTGAATCATCCTGGATCTCCAGACGGGCTATCTCAGCGTCCCATTGCCGGGAAGTGGTAGAGCGTGCCAGCTTGTAAGAGGCCTCCATATCGAGCAAACTGGCCAACGCCCAGGTGAATTTTCTGGAATTAGCCGGTAATAGCTCAATATCAAACGCTAAACCAGGGTATGGACCAACGGCAGCTTGAGGATTACCGGTTATGTAACAAACTGGAGATAGATCACTGGTGTTGCCTGCCAGAACAATGGTTGATCCGAACGATTCGTTTGTTATCCCCTGACCAGAACCAAGTGAACTTAATAGTCCCACCCATTCCAACCGAAATGGTGTGGTCAAATTACTGTGGTTGGTAAGCTTTATTCGCCCACAGACGACCTGAGATTCTGATGCCCAATATTCTGAAATTGCCTCGATATCAGAAAATGGTGAAAATTTGATCGAGAGATAGCTGGGGTGGATGGATTGGACGATTGGGTGGATATGGAATTTTACCGGATCACTGATGACCTCATTTTTCCGAATAAAACGTGGAAAAAGGCGCATCCAGCGAGCTCTTAATCCATAAGTGGTTTGTAAAGCCAAAGCGGGCGGATCGCCTCCGCTAAAACTCAATTCCCAGTTCTGATCATTGGCGTAATCTGGCTGGCAGAAACGGCTGTCTGCCGACAGGGTTAAGCATAATGGATCGCCAGAAGCAAGATTCCATAAACGCATCAGATAATTCTAAGACCTGTTCCCTGTATGGTCAAACGATTGCCGGGTATTTCATGCAGATCTTAAGAGATTTTGGGTGGTTTAGTAGCACATACACTTGTGCATAAAATTGGAACAAAGCCTGGCCTGATAACGTTTTATGCTAGAATGAAGTATCATTGTTCAATCAAAGTCATCAAAAAGTGTTCCAGGCATGAATAACCCAGATTCTGAAAATAACCAAAATTCATTTTTTGATCCCGATTCGCATTTCCATCGTGATGAGGAAAACAAATCAAAATCGGACGATTTACTACACCGTCTGGCGGAACCTGCAGACGAGAAAAAAAAGGCCGACTCAGACCTTGCTGATACCCAACCTATCCGTCCAGTTGGTTCTCCCAAGCCAACTGGTGGCTTGCAAACAGAAAATCAAAATCCATCACAACCCAAAAAAGATAATATAGAAAGCCGCCTTAGCGGGCAAAAAGATAATCCAGGGGGGTGGTATGGGGAGGATGAGGGTCCGCTTCCCGCCGAAACACCCAATACTTCACAAACAACTGCCATTCCGGTAAATCCAAATCCCGGCAGCCAGACTACCCAGGCGATAAAAAATCCTTTTTACAGCAACAGCGAAGATGAAACTGTTCCGCCATCAGACCCTTCTCGAAATGTAACTTTACCCAACCAGGTGCATGAGGTAGACGAAAATGCAACCAGGGTAACTCCGGCGGCTTATGTTCCACCTACCGCTGGAAATTATCCTGGCAGGGCTGGCTCCCGCGGTCGTGCACCAGTGAACAATTATCCTGCCGTAACCGCCAAACCGGTGGGAAGGGCAGCTTCCAAGCCCAGGCAACCGGCTAAAGGCATCGATTGGCGTTCAACTTTAGGTTGTTTATTACGCTTATCGATTGGCGCAGTATTCATCGGAATCTTCATCCTGGTAGTGGTTATATCGTTCTTTATCTACCAGTATTTTTCAATTGCATCAGCTCTTCCAAGTGTAAATGATCTCAGTAAGCAAGCCGCTCAATTCGAGACAACACGTATCCTCGACCGAAATGGGAATGTTTTATATGAGATTCTTGACCCGAATGCCGGCAAACGAACCTATGTTCCGCTCAGTAAAATATCGCCCAACCTGGTTGCTGCCACGCTTGCTACAGAGGATAAGAATTATTACTCTAACCCGGGCTTTGATCCAATTGCAATCCTGCGCGCTCTGATGCAAAACTACCTTTCAAATAGCACCGTTTCTGGTGCTTCCACCATCACGCAGCAATTGGCCAGAGCATTGCTTCTCTCACCGCAAGAAAGAAGTCAACAAACCGTTCAGAGAAAAGCCAGGGAGATTGTTCTGGCTTCTGAAATTACACGTCGCTATTCTAAAGATGAAATTCTAGAGTTATATTTCAACCAAATTTATTATGGAAACCTCTCTTATGGGGTAGAGGCTGCTGCTGAAACCTATTTCAACACGACTGCTGATAAGCTAACGGTTGGGCAGGCTGCTTTCATGGCCGGCCTTCCCCAGGAACCGGCTGTATACGATATTTTTACTAATCGAGATCAAACATTAAGCCGTCAAAAGCAAGTCTTGTTATTGATGTACCAGCTCAGCCAGGCCAATAATTGCATATCCGTCAGTAACAGCCCGAAACCAGTCTGTGTGGATGCAGCCGTAGCCACTCAGGCAAGCCAGGAGATTGATAACTATCAATTTCAACAGCCACAAGAGTCAATGCGCTATCCACATTGGGTCAATTACATACGATCGCTTTTAGAATCCCAATATGATCCTCAGACGATTTACACATCTGGATTTACCGTTTACACAACTCTTGACCCGGCGTTGCAGGATATGGCTCAGCAAGCTGTGACAAAACAAATCAATGCCATGGCAAGCTTCAATGCGACTGATGGAGCACTGGTTGCTATCCAACCATCGACCGGTGAAATATTGGCTATGGTCGGCTCAGCAGATTTTAATAATGCTGCTATAGCCGGGCAAATTAATATGGCGGTCAGCCCTCGTCAGCCGGGTTCTTCCATTAAGCCTATCACTTATGTTGCTGCATTTGAAAAAGGGTGGACACCCTCGACAGTCCTTTGGGATGTACCCAGTCAATTTCCGCCTTCTGGCGATCCGAATGACACCCGACCGCCCTATCAACCAACTGACTACGATGGGAAATTTCGTGGCCCGGTTACAGTACGCACAGCACTGGCAAGTTCCTTGAATATCCCGGCGGTTAAAACCTTACAATTTGTCGGTATCTATGGAGATCCTAACAACCCCTCGCAAGGCGGTTTGATCAGAATGGCTCAAAGGTTAGGTATTACCACGTTAACACGCAAGGATTACGGCCTTTCTCTAACATTGGGTGGCGGCGATGTTACTCCCCTGGAATTAACCGGGGCGTATGCTGTCTTTGCCAATGGTGGCGCCCGAATACCGCCGGTGGCAATCACAAAAATCGTGGATCATCTTGGTAACGTTGTTTTTAATTATCAGGTTCCGCAGCCAGTTCAAGTGATCCGGCCCGAGCATGCTTATTTAATCACCTCAATTCTGTCGGATAATTTAGCGCGGACACCGACCTTTGGCGCCAACTCGGTACTCAATCTGCCTTTCCAGGTAGCTGTTAAGACCGGAACCACCAATGATTTTCGCGACAACTGGACGTTGGGCTATACACCAGATCTGGTGGTGGGTGTCTGGGTTGGAAACGCAGATTATACGCCGATGCAGCACACCACCGGGGTCTCTGGGGCCGCACCGATTTGGGCAGAATTTATGAAAGAAGCTATACAAAGCCTGACCGGTGGGAATCCAACTCATTTTACACAGCCTGCCGGAATTATCCAGCGAGTTGTTTGTACGGTATCCGGTACTTTACCATCCGAGTGGTGCCCTTCGCAACGTGGAGAAATATTTGCATCTGACCAACCACCTTTACCAAAAGAAGATGATTTTTGGCAAAAGGTAACCGTTGATACCTGGACTGGGCAGCGCTCCTCGGCAGCCTGCTCCGATTTTACTGCCGACGAATTTGCTTTGAATGTCAGTGACCCGAGTGCTATCCAATGGATTCAGACAAGCGATGCAGGAAAGGCCTGGGCTGCCAGCGCTGGTTTTAAAGATCCAATCTATTTCTCTCCCACCCGAGATTGTAAATTGGATGACCCACGGCCCAGCATTTTATTTGAAGGATTTAGTGATGGTCAGACGATTAGCAGCCCATCAGTTGACATTTATGCAGTGGTGAGCGCCACCAGTCAATTTAAGGATTTCCGTTTGCAATACGGTGTTGGAAAGGATCCGGTCGATTGGAAGAATCTGGGCAAGAAAATTACCGATCAATATAAACAGCCTGGTCTGATTTATAGCTGGGATATAACTGGGATCCCATCCGGCCAGATCACCTTACGGATCTATATGGATAGTACTGAAGGACGGTATGCTGAAAAACGCATTCATCTGGATATCGAAGTGCCAACTCCAACTCCCACAGAAACGGCAGTGCCCACCGATACCCAAACTGCTACACCCGAACCAACCGATACGCCATTTCCGACTCCGACAGATTTGCCTGTCGCTTCGGAGACCAGCTCTCCATAGCATGTTCCTTTTTATTATTCCTGGAACATGGTCATCTGAGTGGCTTCTTCCAGGAGAGGCTGGTCAGCATCCAGCAAGGTATCCCACAGTTTCTGGGTCAGGTCGGCTCGCTCGGTTAATTGTCTCAGGTGACGGAATTTAAGGAAATGCCATCCCGTTCCGGTTACTTCAGCCAGGTGAGGATCTTTGCGCAATTTGTAGGCTAACAACCGGGATCGGCTGCCTGGTAAGACCAGAACACATTGTGTTGGATTAAACTCTGCGGATGACAGAACAAACCGACTGATGATACTGGAAGCCATTATAAAGAAATGATAGACGGGTTTATTCTCTGCGGTTTGCCATAGCAAGGGAAGGTCTCCAGTGACTACATAGCCTAAGCGATGGCCGCAATTTTCGAGGATATTTCGGACAGCTTGCATCTCTGAGCGACGGGCGTTTGGATTTTCCTGCGAACGGAGCTGCCAGCCTTGGCTTGAATTTGGCTGTGGCTCGGCATATGAATCCAGACAGGCCTGGATAAAGTCCATTGACGGGGTTGCCAGTCCCGGAAAAAGTGTACAGAGCGCTTCATCTAACTCCTTGTGATTGCAGCCGGGATGTTTTTGCAGATACTTAACCACTTCCATTTCAATACGGTCAGCCAGCGGCAGATCGTTCGCAGAAGGCGGTAATAAGAGACCCCACAAACCACTCTCGTTACTTTTTGCGTTGCTTTCATAGTGTTTCAGGAAAGTCCGGTCTGCAAATATATTTCCGAGGCAAGTCTGAACCCGAGCAAGTGTGTCCACAGAAATTTGTCCTGGTTCAGCTAAGATCTGGCCTGACTGTTCAAGTAAAATCGTCCCGGCCGCATAAAGAGTAATATAGCTGGCGGGCTGGTTACAGTTGGTCAGCTCTTGTTGAATAGCATTTCGGCATATTGAATCGATGGATTGTTTTGGATTGGTTTCAGTGATCGGGCTGGCTTGCCATAAACCTTGAGCGAGCTCTTCATCACTGCGCATAGCAAAACCCGATAACTTGAACCCGGCTGCTTCATGTGCAGTTAGAACTGCTGATAGAAAACCGGGAGCAAGCTCGGGTAGGATTCCATAGATTGGAAAGTTGGTTGGTACATCTTTTCGCAGATTACTTAATGGACTGAACAGGGCAGAGGCATGCCATTGCCAGTCATAACGGCGACGCTCCAGCGAGCCTTTTAAGGGTAAAACGGCCTCTTTCCCCCACAACCAACCGGACCACAAGGCAGATAATGTCCAGAAGGCCTGATTTGGCCGAGGAAACACAGTAAAGGCGGCTTTAATATCTAATTTATCCATTAGAGGCAGTAGGTTTTTGAGCCTTCCGCGAAAAAGGCAAATGCCTCCATCTGCCTCAGGTAGCTCAGGCCATATTGTAAGTGGCAGCGAACCTGTAGGTCTGCACCAGGATGAAACGGCAGCCTCGAGGGACAGCCACAGGTTATTCTCACGAAACTGGGAGGATGTTGAAATTTGCCGGGGGCGAGTTCTGCCTGCCGGCCATGGCCAGAGTGTATTTGCTTCATCACAGATAGAAAGAACCAGTGCAATTAAGCAACGCCTGCGTTCTTCAGAGATGGAAAGCCCTTCTATTTTATTGATCAAAGTAAACAGAAAATATAGTTGACGGGGTAGATACGCATTCAATGCCTCCTCAGCGGAGGCCTGGAGTTCGGTTTGACCGAGGCTGATCCTTTCCAAAGCGCGCGCTCGATGCAGGCTGGCCTGACCGGGCATTTGCAGTCTTTCCAGATCTTTTAGGGTGATCGGACGCTCGCCTTCATCCTCACAAATCGGGCAGTGATACACTCGCGCATAGGGTTGGTTCTCATCTTTTCTCCAGAGAAAAAACTGGACAGGTATTGTTTGTCCACAGGCGGCACATTCTGTCAGATACAGGGATTGGAGATGGGTATCAAGTCGTTCATTGCCTCGTTTAATCAGAGAAAGTTCTGATAACGCCGCTTGAAAATCATTGATCTGCGGCGAACAGGCCAGTTCTTCCAGAATAAAACTGATGATCGGATTGTTGCTGGCTACCAGAATGCGATAGCCAGTTTGAGCAGCTTCAAGCGCCAATGCTGGAGTAGCAGCCAAAGGGTCTAAAATCCAGGAGCCTGCAGGAAGTTTTTGCTTAAGCCAACTACTTGCCATTTCAGCAGGAAGTGGCGGCAGATAGCGACTTAGCGGTAAGGGTTCTATAAAAGTTTGACCCGGGATAAATGGCTGCGAAAGATCATCCATAATTATAAAAAGTATAACGACCTTGAGTAAACTTTACCAGTCCTTTTCACTTTTCAGCCTGCGCCGCAATTCATTTTTGTAAGAAGAAGCACTTGATCCAAAGTGAGTAGCGATAATATTTAATGCAAGTATAATTAATATAGAACTTAATCAGAAAGGAAAATAATTTCTTCCCACGGAAAAAATATGGCCGAATATTGGTATACCCTGCACAGTCATCCCCACAAAGAAGAAATCCTATTTCATCAGGTTGAATCTCAAGGTTTTACAGCATTTTATCCACGCATCCGAGTCCATCCGGTAAACCCTCGTTCGAGTAAGATAAAGCCGTATTTTCCAGGATATATCTTTGTCCGAACTGATCTGGAAGTAACTGGTATATCTGTCTTTCAATGGATGCCTTATTCTACTGGGCTGGTCACTTTCGGAGGAGAGGCAGCTTTGGTGCCGGATAATTTAGTTCAGGCAATTCGTCGGCGAGTTGTCGAAATAGCTGAGGCAGGTGGGCAGATTTTTGATGGCCTAAAAAAGGGCGACACAGTAGATATTCAGAGTGGTCCATTTGCAG
>DATFYI010000063.1:0-3923 GCA_035315125.1 Anaerolineaceae bacterium
TGAAGATCACATCCAACAACTGCGGGATCAATGTGGGGCGCTTGTACCTCTGGCCAAAACCCTTCCGGCGCTGGCGATCGAGGCTAACACACGCCCACTGGTGGCGGTGCCAGGCAAATCTGAGAGGGAACTAAGCCGGCGTTTCGAGTGTTTCGATCATGTCGAAAATGATAAAATCGAAGGTTTCGTAACCATTGCCGGCGGAAAACTCTGTACTGCACGAGCGATGGCCGAAAAAGTGAGCGATGTGGCTAGCAAAAAGCTGGGGTTAAATGTACCCTGTCAGACACGAACTTACCCACTAATCTCTTACCGTCATTTCTATCAATAAGAAAAAGAGTGACGGGTAAAATGTAAGGGTCATGTTATTCTTTTAGATAATCTTCCAGATGTAGTTTAAAAAATAAGCGTTCGCGGATTTCTCCGGGCAGCTCGGCGGGTGGATTGGTTTGTTGGTACAGCTCGATCGTTTTGCGCATTGTATTGACGACGATCCGGCAGTTATCGCAATCCTGGATATGTGCCTCTAACTCGGCGCACAATTCGGCCTGAAGCTCCCCATCGATATAATCAGACAGGCTTCCCAATAACTGCTGGCATTGTGGTGATTGTTGATGTTCACTCATCGCCGCGCCTCCTCCTGCATTTTTCCACCAAAATAAGCCGAAACTTCCTGGCGCAGATTCAGCCTGGCGCGTAGCAGGCGTACCTTGACGTTGCTTTCAGAAAGGCCTAATGCCTGGCTGGATTCCTGAATGGATAGACCCTCCAGATCGCGCATGATGAACACCACCCGCAGGCTATCCGGAAGATTCTGGACGGCTTGATCCAGAAATTGTCGTGCTTCGCTTGAAAGCAGCTCGCCCTCGGGCAGGCAGCACCAGTTGACAATCTCCATGCCCTCGCTATCGGGGTCATCCTCGGCCTGGCCTTCATCAACTGAGATTGTCTGCGGTTTGCGTTTGCGCACCAGCATGAGCGCCTCATTGATGGCAATCCGGTACAGCCAGGTTGAAAGGCTCGAACGGCCTTCAAAATCTGCCAGTGAGTTAAATGCTTTTAGATAGGTTTCTTGCAGCACGTCTTCGGCATCCTGGGCATTACCCAGGATTTGAAAAGCAACCCGGTAAATATGGCCCGAGGTCTCGTCCACCAGGCGAGCAAAGGTCTCACGGTCGCCAGCTTTTAAGGCTTCAAGAGAAATAGAATCCAACATTTCATTCATTTAGATGCAACCCAATCTCATAAAGTTACGGCCACTTCTGGAACAGACTTTTTAATAAGCAATGATTGGTGAGAGAGACAGATGCTAGCCCGGATTTTTTATCTATATTTTATTGCCATATGTCGTATTTTGATTAAAATTAAATCTAAGGTGATTTAATATGACAACAGTTTCAGAATCTTCCGACAATACCATTATTTATAAGACCTGTCCGAATTGTCGTTTACCTGTCCCGGAAAAGGCCAAATTCTGCCGGCATTGCGGGTATAAGTTTATCATTCCCAAACCGGCGCTTCTCCTTCTGTTTATCTCCTTGATGCTATTATAATTTCTTGGTGGTTATTTGGATGGCAGGTATTACAGCTTGCCTTTTGTGTATTCCGTCAATCCCAGGTTATTGGATCGCTGCTACCACTTTCTGGGCATATGTTCTTAAATGCCGTCGATTTTGCTGATCCCATGTGAAGCAAGAATCCGGCATTTTGTGAATTTCTCATGAGTGGATGTTATCATTAGTTTCCAAGAAATATCCCGTGATATTCAATCATTCCACCAGGGATAGCAATGTGACCATGGTTAAATCTGTATTAAAGTCTTGGAAAACAAAGATTATGACTGTCAAGGTCATCCGGGCAATTTTGATCGCTCTGCTAGCCCTTTTTCTAAGAACATACCTCGCCCGTATCGGCCTGATAGAGCATGATGAACACCAATATGCGAAAGTAGCTGTCGATTATTCTTTAGCGATTCGAACAGGTCATTGGGATCAAATTCTAACGTATAGCCTCAACGCTGAACACCCAATCTTCAATAAGCTGCTCTATGCCGTGGCTCTATTGCCTTTCAAGCCGATTATTGGTGGAAACGGTATGGTGTACAATTTCCCACTCAATAAATTACCGTATTATCACCAGTTACTGGCCATGCGCCTTGTTTCTGTGACAGCCGGAACCATCATTACATTCATTCTAAGTTTGATCAACCCGCTGGCAGGATTGGCATTTGCGGTCGATACATTTGCAATTAAATACTCCAGCGTGATTTATCTGGAGGCATTTCCTTTACTGGCCAGTCTGGTAGCTTTATTGGCTGCTGAAAAGGCCTTCAAAAACTCAGAAAATGGGAAGGGTCACAAATTTCGATGGCTGATTTTAAGCTCTGTAGCTATGGGGATGGCCATTGCTTCTAAATATATGTATGGGGTGGTAGGCC
This sequence comes from Anaerolineaceae bacterium, assembly GCA_035315125.1. Lineage (GTDB taxonomy): Bacteria > Chloroflexota > Anaerolineae > Anaerolineales > Anaerolineaceae > DATFYI01. The sequence continues at coordinate 2,438 of DATFYI010000063.1, forward strand.
TTGCAATTCCCGTGGGTCTTTTAATAAAACGAAGCAATCGTAACCTAAAGTCCCTGTCTTGGATGGCAGGTTGGGGTCTTTTGTGCATCTTTTTCTTTTTTTTGTTCGATCCATTTTTATGGCTATCCCCGATTTCTCGTTTGCAGTGGTCAATTATGTATTTTTTTAACTACCCCAGCAGCCCTTATGTCATTAGTAAGGCTTACCCTATCTGGCAACCGCTTATTTGGTTACTCTTATCCATTCCCAATCAATATCAGGAATTTGCATTTTCCATACAGGCGGGTGATTATTTTGTATTGGGTGACACTCTCATTTTTATCCTGGCCGTTGTCGGAATACCTGACCTATGTAAGAAAAATATTCTTATGGCCTGCTGGCTATTGCTTGGTATCATTTTTTTACTTTTCTGGGGGACAAAATGGCCACAATATGTGATGCTCGTCCTTCCTCCACTGTGCTTATCAGCTGCTTTTGGTGCGAATATTTTTAAGGATTTATATTTTCGGGTAATGAGACTCATGCGAGACTAGCCTGGTTATTGCAGAATTCGATAGAATTTTATCTCTGCAAGCCAGAGCTCATACGGCGCTGAACTCATTTCGTTCGAAAAGATATTTTTGTATTTCTAATTTATTTATGGCGGTAATACGTACCAGGGATCGATAAAACCGCCGTTATAGCGCACTTCAAAGTGCAGGTGCGGCCCGGTGGAGTTTCCAGTGCTGCCAGCCTGCGAGATGACCTGGCCTTTTGTAACACTGGCGCCGCAATGCGTAAGGATGACACTGTTGTGTGCGTAAAGGGTCTGGTAGCCGTTGCCGTGGTCGATCATGATGACGTTGCCGTAGCCGCCGGCTGCCGGCCCGGCGTAGATCACTACACCGCTGTCGGCGGCGTAAACCCAGGCGCCCAGCCCCGCGGCGATGTCAATTCCTAGATGGCTTGGACCGAAATCGTTGCCGGAGAGGTAGTGGTTCGCTGCCGGCCAGACAAAGCTGCCGGTACCATAAGCACCGCCATTTATCGTACAACTGCCTGGACCAAGCAGGCTCAATACCACACCGGCGTTCTTGCGTCCGGCGATTGGCACCAGCCATTGGTGGAAGGCGCGCTGCCCGCCCGGCACCATGACATAATTGCCAGGAGTAACGGTGGGGGTAACCATATCCAGGTGGTTGCCCGGCCAGAGCAGGATGGCGGAGGGATCCACTTTGAACTCATTTGCAACGGAGTCAATCGTATCACCGTCCTGCCATTGGTAATATACGCCATCGGTGGGCGGGATGCGCAGCGATTGTCCCTTTGACAGCATATCCGGATTATCTTGCAGGATGCTGTAATTAGCCCATAAGATGGTCTCGGGTTTGAGTTTGAACTGATTGGCGATGCCGAAAACCGAATCACCTGTGCCAACCGTATAAAACTCAACGGTTTCACGCGGGCGATCCGGGATGATGGTGTGGTTATCGGCCAGACGTACGAC
>DATFYI010000064.1:0-6241 GCA_035315125.1 Anaerolineaceae bacterium
GCACCAGCAACAGGCTTTCACTATCCAGGAAAACCATTGAAAATTGGCCTATCTGCGTCTGAAAATCAAGCCGGTGAGGGTAGCTTTCGCAGGTAAAAGATAAAGGTTGGTTTTGCGTATCCGTAAAAACAATATCATCGATAATGGGTGGGCGCTGGCGATAAGAACTTAAGCGGTGGTCAAGCTTAAACCAACGTTCTGACAAACGCAGTGAAAGTGAGTCATCACATCGCATGACCAGAATGCGCGAACCACGCTCGCTAAACGGGATGCGCGCAAGATCTATCCGGTTTTTTAAAAGCTCTAATTGGATTTTTGGTTTCATTTTTTTATCTTGTCAACCATATCTGGCGGCCATTCGACCGATAGCGGATGAGCATTATCCGGAATATGGGAATAGACCTCACTCAAAGGAAGATTAGCTGCCGTACAGACCAGGGTTGCCAGTGCCAGGCCATGCGACACAATCAATACCGGCTGGGCGGGGAATGCTAGGGCAATATCATTGGCTGCCTGGGTCACCCGGTCGGCAACTTCAACCACCGATTCTCCACCAGGCGCTCGCGAGCGGGCCGTATCATGATAGGGTACCGAAAAATCGTGATCGAATCTCTGGCGAACCTCGTCTAACAATAAACCCTCCCACTCTCCCTGGCAGATCTCACGCAAACGACGATCTACCCGTATTGATAATCCTACCTTGCTGGCGATAATTTCTGCCGTCTGGTAAGCCCTCTTCAAATCACTGCTGTAGAGAGCGGAAAACTGATGACCGTTCAACTCAGCAGCCAGTTCCCTGGCCTGCGCTAAACCGGACGCATTCAATGGCACATCCGATTGGCCCTGAAACCGGCCTTCTACATTCCAATCCGTTTGCCCGTGCCGCACCAACCAAAGTTCTGTCATAACTCTGAGCCTGATAAAAAATAGATACCTAAAAAACGAATTTATTTGGGGGGATGTAATAATCGGTATTCCGGAATTTCGAGCATGGGCAGACGTTCTTGCTCAACAACTTCTTCCACATCGAGATAATATGAACCGGCCTCATGTCGGATAAGTTTCATGGTTTTATTAACATCCTCAAGGACAGAGTATTGGAAGCGGTTCTCCAACTTGCGAAAGACTGTTTGCAAAATGGCAAACGACATCTTGCTCAAAGCCTCTAAGTCCTGGTTATGATGAATGCGCTCCAGCAAGTCAACCTGGGCGATAGCCGAAAGCCCGTATTTTTCAAAAATGCCGATCAGTAGCCCGATTTCAACCCCGTATCCTGAGTAAAATGGCATCTGTTCAAGCGCCTCTCTACGTCCACCATATTCACCAGATAGCGGTTGGATCACACCTGAAAGCTCGGGATAAAACAAGTTAATTAACGGCCGGGCAGTTAATTCTGTCACCCTACCACCACCGCCTGCCTGTAGCCGCTCGTTGCTTTGTAAAGGCCGCTGATAAAAGCCTTTAACAAACTGCAGGCGAGGATTTGCCAATAACGGACCGATCACACCATAAACAAAGCGAGGGTGTATATTGACAATATCCGTATCAATCCATACGACGATATCCCCCTGGGTTACATAAAGGCTCTTCCAGAGCGCCTCGCCCTTGCCGCGCCGTGCGCCATATTCCGGAAGAAGTTCCTGATGGATGTGAACCGGAATATCCAGGCCGGCGGCAATTTCACGGGTCCGGTCTTGTGAGTTGGAATCAATCAATACAATTTCATCCAACAGCGGGACACTATCTTTTAAGGCATTTTTAACTGAATGGATAACCTGACCGACAGTTGCTTCTTCGTTCAAAGCGGGCAGCGCCAGGCTGATTGATACACCTTGCTCCTTCTTGATCTCCAGTAGACGATCGAGATTATCGAACTCATCGGCATGATATGTATTCTCTGCGAACCATTTATCTACCAGCACAGATATAGCCTGAGCGCCGGCCATCTCGCCATCCTTGCCGGTCCAGATGATCGGTAAAGGATCCTGGGATTTCATTACTACCGTTGCACAATCTGCTTCCGATAGAATTTGATCCACGATCGGGCTAAATACATTATTGCCAGGCTCTGATCGCGCCGATGCGCCTATAACCAAAAGATCAGCATGATGAGTTTCGTTCAGTATTGTCTGAACCGGTTCATCTGAGACTATTTGTTTAAAAGTGACTTCCGGTAAATTGGGTAATATGCTGGCCAGGCCACGGAAGGGAGCCTCAACTGTTTTTGGGGCATTGGAGTTCCTCAAATTAAACGCCATCAGTTCCTGTCGCGGCAGCGCCAGGCAAAAACGTAATGCCAGCTCAGCATATGGACCACCTCGCAAGGGCACCAGTGCGCGTTGTATAACTTCCGGCCACGGCCCACGAACAATAGCAATATCACATACTGGTTTAATTAAAAGCTCCTCAGGCGAACAACCCATGGTTTGAAAACATTGTGGCCACTCCAGAATCATTAAATCGGGAGGGTCTTCCGCCAGATATTGCTGCAAATCGCGCATGGGGGTTCGAGAGACCAATACCTGTGGCGCCCGATAGAGGGGTAAACCCTTCATAAAGGATTGAAGCTCGGCGCGAACTCGGCGGGCCGTGCTGGCTTCGGCTGAGATCGGCGCTTCTGGTGATACCGGCACCAGCCCTACCAGGCTGACCTTTCCTCCTAACATGCGGGCCATCGCAAGTGCATCCCTTACAACCAGTGGGTGGAAGACGGGTATCACCAGATGGTGAAATGGCTTAAATATACGGGTATTTGGTTTCATTTTTTAGAATTCAAGCAGTGGGACAATCAAACGTCGATAGATCGCATCCCAGGTAAATTCCTGCCGGACACGGACACGTAGTTGGTAGACCGGGTCTTTGGATAGCTTCTTGGCAATCAATTTGGCGATATAACTGGGATCATCATCGGGTGAGAAATAAGTTGCGGATTTTCCTGCCAGGGCGCGTAAAGGAGGGAGGTCCGTACAGAAAACCGGCAGTCGCGAAAGACCCGCTTCCAGTATTGGAATACCAAAACCCTCTTCGCGGCTGGTCAAAAGCAGCCCATCCGCCAGGCGATAGAACTCGGCCACAGTTGAGCCCGGTAAGCCTTCTGGCACAATCTCCCCTAATAAGTGGACAGCGCCAACCAGGCCCAATTCAGATCGAAGACCTTCCAGATTTTTCAGGTAATCCAGGTTGGTCGGATTGTGAGCGCCAGGCGGACCGGTTATAATCAAAACAGCCTTAGGTAATTTTAATCGCAGTTTTGCCAGGGTATTAACAGCTAATTCGAGGTTTTTTCGCCGGGTAAGACGAACCGGCGCCAGTAAAATGGGGGCGGATTCCTCAAGATGCAAATTCGCATAATATTCTATGGCTGCTGGATCCAGGCCGAGGAAATTGGCCATATCCAACCCGGCGGGAATAACGCTGATCTTTTTAATTGGCAGATTCATCAATTCCGCCAATTCTTGCCGGCGGGCCTCGGAAACCACAACTTGTTTTACACCGGGCCAGGGAGTGCGGAGCAAATCCCATGGATAACCCGGGTATAACTCATCCCGATAGCGGGGCGTGGTCCAGGCCAGGTCATGGTGCCACAAAATCAGGCGGGGTGCATTTGGCTGCTGTGAGATGTTGTAAAGAGCGGCAGTTAAAGCCAGATTTTTAGCCAACGAAGCCACATTATGTACAATCAGCCAGTCCATTCCGGTTGAAGCGCGTTGAATTTCATTTTGAATCTGCTCAACAAGCGGGTTGAATTCAGCGGGGATTTTCCCATTATCCAGGCTTCCCTTCATTTTCAAAATGTTAGGATAGCGCGAATCTATCTTAGGTAAAACATCGACAGGTATGCGAGCATCCCAGGTTTCTCCACGGCCTGCCAGAATCCTGACTTGATGTCCGGCCTTGGCCAGTTGAACCGCCTGTTGTGCCAGAACCGTCTCCACACCTCCCACAACCGGAGGGGCAGAATAATGAATTAACCCGATTTTCAAGAAAACCACCTTCTTTCAACCCCGTAAATTGGTTTGGAGAAAATCAAACGTCAATCTCAAGCTTAAAAACATTATAACCGATAAAAAAACCGATTCCAATATCAACGAGGGCATTCAAAGAAGGCCTGAGCCTTGCTAAACAGCCAGAAATATACCACAATCGAGATGATAATTGTCAAAATTAAACATGACATTAATACCCGGAATAAATGACAAAATACGACCCCGGCATCGTTGACAACAACTTGTATATCGTGCTATTCTTCCCATAGGTAAATCTTAGATTCATCTAACCCTACGAAAGGAAAGCAAAGATGGCTTATACGATCACTAGTGACTGCATCCAATGTGGTGCTTGCGAACCTGAGTGTGCCAACGGAGCACTTACAGAAGTCAATGGCATGTATGTAATCGATGCTAGCAAGTGCGAAGATGATGGCGCCTGTGCAGATGTTTGCCCGGTTGACGCCTGTGTTAAAATATAAGAAATAAAGCCAATTTTAAAATATATTCACCCTTCCTAATTCTCGGAAGGGTGAATTCTTTAAAGTTCAAGACAAGCGTTTTTTCGACTTTAGATTACGAAATAAAATCAATTGTAAACAGGCTTATAATCTCCAGATCAGGAGCGATTTTTGAATGAAAAAATATATTGTGGTTGCCGGGAATATTGGAGTAGGAAAATCGACCCTGGTCCAATTATTGTGCCAACTCCTGGGATGGCAACCTTTTTATGAACCTGTTGCTCAGAATCCCTATTTGACCGATTTTTACCAGGATATGGCTGCCTGGAGCTTTCAGTCCCAGGTTTTCTTCCTCAGCCACCGCTTGCGTATTCACCTGGATTTAATCCGTGCCAGCGGATCTGTCATGCAAGACCGAAGTATTTATGAAGATGCTGAAGTATTTGCTAAAAATCTTCATTTGCAGGGCTATTTAAATCAGAGGGATTACGAAACTTACCACACTCTCTACCAGACACTGGCTGAGTTCCTACCTCTTCCTGACCTGGTTATTTATCTGCGAGCCTCTGTCCCCACATTGCTAAATCGCATCTCACAACGTAATCGTTCTTATGAACGTACAATCAGCCCAGAATATTTAAGCCAGCTAAATTCTTTATATGAAAAATGGATTGCGGGTTTTACACTTTGCCCGATCTTAACAATACCAGCCGATGACCTGGATTATGTAAGTCACCCCAGGCATCTGGATTTGGTGGCAAGCAAAGTACAAGAAAAACTTACCGGCAAAGATGAAGTAATCTTTGCAAAAGATGAGTTAAATCAGGCGTCAGACTGAACCCACAAACAAATCAAAGCCCCAGTGAGCGGTTAGCGAGTTGAATACCTAGCGCGGTTCTACAACCAGTTTGACAGCAGTCCGAATTTTACCGTCAATATCTACTTCAACAAACTCTGGTATGCAAATGACAGGGATACCATCTTCAGCAAGGTAACCTCTTGCCAGCACCAAAGCTTTTACTGCCTGATTAACTGCGCCAGCGCCAATTGCTTGAACTTCAGCATGTTTGTGCTCTCGGATAACCCCCGCGATTGCCCCTGCCACTGCAGCAGTGCGGGAGTTGGCCTTGACTTTGATGATGTCCATTCTTTTCTCCCTTCCTCTTCTCTTACCGCATTGTCAATGCACAACTATCCTCTTGTTGGGGGCAAATAACCTTGATAATTTAACTTATTTATGTACAAATTGTACAAGATTTAAGGGTGAGAATCAAGCAGTTAATCTTTATTTATTATTTAATTATGATTCAGTAATTTTAGTAGATCCTGTGGATATGTGGAAAAGTTTTATCTTAGGGTTAAAAAACCTTAGGGATGGTACTATTGATCAACTCCTCCCGTACATATGGGATTCAATCTTAAAAAATCTATTCTTTTGAGATTGTGGATAACTTTAGAAAGATTTAATAGAATCGATAAGTTTATCCACCGTTGTGTATAGATTGAATATATGGACTTTTTTTTATCAAAATCCCCATATATGGGTTTCTAGCCCCGAATTCTTTTCCACAAATTAGCTTTATTTAGGGGTGTTTATCCACAATTAAGCTTATTTATCCACAGTTTTCCGCAGCTTATCCACAGTTTTTTGGGAAAATTCTAAGCAAAAATCAAATCCCCATTTGCGCCGACCAAACATCCAATGCTTCTTCAACGCTGTCCAGATAAGCATCCAGAGCGACGATTCTTGGCTCGAATTGAGTCTCGTCCAGAGCAAGTTTCTGACAGGCCTTT
>DATFYI010000065.1:0-5615 GCA_035315125.1 Anaerolineaceae bacterium
ACGGTCAATCCGGCCGGCAGAGCCATCACACCTTTGTACATCAAGGCTTGCAGATAGGGAGTGACCTTTTGTTTTAACTCGATCCCAACCATCAGACCCAGGCCGCGTACTTCGCGTACCAGGGGTGATTTGATTTGTCCAAGCTGATCCATAAACCAGGGGCCCAGCTCGGCGGCGTGCTCAGAAAGCTGATTTTTTTCCATAAAATCCATTGCGGCCAGGGCGGCCGCGCATACCAGTGGATTGCCTCCGAAGGTTGAGCCATGCACCTGGGATGGCAGTTCCGCCAGACGCGGCCCGAGCAGGGTTGCGCCCATAGGTAGCCCCCCGGCAATCGATTTTGCCACGCACAAGAAATCTGGTTCGAGATTGTAATGCTGGAAGGCAAACATCTTACCGGTGCGCCCAAAGCCGGTCTGCACCTCGTCGATGATCAATAAGGCATTTTTATCACGGCAGAGCTGCTGGGCGCCGCGCAAGTATTCAGCGCTGCCCGGGTTGACCCCGCCTTCACCCTGCACGATTTCCAGAATTACTGCGGCAGTCTTGTCGGTAACAGCCTGGCTCAAAGCCGCCAGGTCATTATAAGGCACGTGGCTGAAGCCGGGCACCAGCGGTTCGAAGGGAGTGCGGTATTTCTTCTCCCAGGTGGCCGAAAGTGCGCCGTACGTACGCCCATGGAAACCGCGCATGGTCGCCACAATTTCAGAACGGCCCGTCAGCAGGCGGGCAAATTTAATGGCGGCTTCGACGGATTCTGTACCCGAATTGCTCAAAAAGGCGCGCGGCAGGCCGGTCAGGGCGGTCAGCTTTTCCAAAAGAGCCGTGCGCCGGTCATTATAGAACATCTCCGGGCAGCTAATGATCACTTGCGCCTGCTCTGCGATGGCTTTAGCAATCACCGGGTTGGCGTGACCAATATTGGCGGTGCCATGACCCCCGACGCAGTCAATATATTCCTTGCCGTCTGCGTCCCATAAATGGGCGCCGCTGCCGCGCACGATCACAACCGGGCGCTTGGTATAGACGCCCGAGGTATGCAGGTTTTCCATATCCATCAGCGCTTGAGAGTTGGGAGTTATTGTTGAAACATCATTCTTCAATTTAGGGTTAAGAGTCGCCATAACGTTTCCTCTAGTGCTAAGAAATGGTCGTTCCTTTGCCGGATAAAGCGTCCAGCAGGGGATGATCGACCCGTCCGTCTGCAAATATCACTTTTGCTACACCCAGATCTAGCGCTTCGCTGGCCCCCAGGACTTTTTTCTTCATACGCCCCTCTGCAAAGCTCAAGGCTTGTTCGAGGCCAGTTTTGGCCAGATGGGTGATCAGGGTACTTTCATCAGGGAACTTGCGCATCAGACCGGGCACGTTGGTCAGGATGATCAATTGTTCAGCCTTGATCGCTCCAGCGACCATAGCAGCCGCCCGGTCGGCATCCACGTTCAGCGCCTCACCTGCGGATGAAATGGCCAGCGGCGCAATAACCGGTACCATGCCGGCATCCAGAAAGTTCTTGAGCAAAGTACTGTTAACCGTCTCGATTTTTCCGGTGTAATCATCGCGCAGCATGCGCTGGCGTCCATTTTCAACAATCCGAATGGCATCCTTGCGTTTGGCAACCAGCAAGCGCCCGTCAACGCCCGACATTCCGAAAGCGTTGACGCCAAAACGCTGCAACCGTTCGACCAGCAGGGTATTGATTTTGCCGCAGGTGACCATGGCAAAGATCTCCAGTGTGGCACGATCAGTGTAACGGCTGGTGTAACCGGAAATGTTGGTAACAAAACGAGGCGGATAGCCCAGTTTTTCGGAGATATCGTTGGTCTCAGCGGAACCACCGTGTACCAGGATGACGCGCAGGCCATCTTTTACCAGCGCGGCGGTGTCTCCGCAGATGGCGTCCAGGCTGACGCCTTCTGAACCTCCAGCTTTGACCACGATCAAGTGCTCGTCGTTTTCGATGAAATCGCTCATGTCTAAATTGGATGGAGACCGGTAAAGGTGAGTGCAGTAGTTTCTTCGAAACCGCACATAATATTCATAGCTTGAACGGCCGAACCGGCCGCCCCTTTCATCAGGTTATCGATGGCAGCCATACAGACTACCCGCCGGCTGGCAGGATCTAGATCAAAGCCGACGTCGACAAAATTGCTGCCGGCCAGGATCTTTGGCTCAGGCACTCGGTAAATACCGCGGCGATCTTTGACCAGGCGGACAAACGGTTCGGTTTCTGCCCAGGCCCGGAAGATACGCCAGAGATCTTTTTCGGTGATGCCCGGCTTGACGTAAGCGTGGGCGACTGCCAGGGCGCCCCGCACCAGGTCAACCGAGGTAATCGTCAGGTTGACGTTGAGGATGCCCAGCTCCTGGATGATCTCGGCAGTATGGCGGTGACCATAAGCCGAAAAGGTGCGCACCACGCCGCTACGCTCAGGGTGATGCGAGCCTGGGTTGGGGGATGCGCCGCCCTCTGAAGATCCCACCTTGATGTCGAAGATGACCGGCAAACTGTCATCCAGGCATCCGGCTTTGACCAGGGGATACAAAGACAGATTGGCGGCGGTGGCGTTGCAGCCCACCCCGCTGATATAGCTGGCGCTGCGCATCTCTTCCCGGTGCAGCTCGGGCAGGCCGTATACAAAGCGTGATAGCCACTGTGGGGCAGCGTGTTCGCTTTCGTAATATTTTCTGTAGAGCTGGGGGTCGCGCAGGCGAAAATCTGCGGCGAGATCGACAATCTTGCCAGTCGCCGCTGAATAACGCTCGATCTCCTGCTGGCTTTGACCGTGCGGTAAGGCCAGGAAGAGCACATCGACGGGTTCTAGCTGCTGGCGAGAAGCAAATTTCATGGATGTATGTTTGCGCAAATTCGGATGCTGCTGGTAGACGTATTCTCCCAGGTGACTTTCGGAAGTGGCCTGAACGAGTTCAACCTGAGGGTGGTCCAGCAAAAGGCGCAGCAGCTCGCCGCCCACGTATCCGGATGCGCCGACAATGGAAACTTTCAAGGAAGCCTCGCTTGCTGTGAGGTAGATTGGACAAGGGTATGGGTATCGGGTTTAAGGAAATCAGGCAGCGTGATCGGCAAGCTGAAGGAAGGCATTTCGAGCTTGACTTCACCATTAGCCACAGCCAGGGTGTAATCGACGATCAATCCGGCGATATCCACGCCGGTAACCGGGGCCAGGGTATGGAACTCCATAGTGTGATTGACCTCGTTGACCAGGTAGCCGCGCTCGGGGTCTTCAAATACATCGACCGCCAGGACGCCGCCGCCAACAGCATTGGCTGCAGCCACGCACAGTGCATCCAGCTCGGGTGTCACGGGACAAACCTGGCCCTGCCCGCCGCGGGCGGTGTTGGTGATCCAGTGAGACGAGTTGCGGTAGATGGCGCAAACGGTCTGGTTGCCAATCACCATGGCGCGAATGTCGCGGCCCGGTTTTTGGACATATTCCTGAATATAAAATACCGAATGCTGGTAGGAGCCTAACGTCTCTTTGTGTTCGAGAATAGCCTCAGCCGCATCACGATCGTTGATTTTGGAGAGCAGCCGCCCCCACGAACCGACGATCGGTTTGAGCACAACCGGGTAGCCCATCTCTTCGATGGCCTGCAGGGCTGATGCCGGTGTAAAGGCAATTTTAATGCGCGGCTGGGGGATGCAGGCGCGCGTCAGGGCATTGGAGGTGGCCAGCTTATCGCCGCAGATCATGGCAACCCGAGACATATTAACAGTAGGGATATGCCATGCGTTCAGAATTTGGGTGGCGTACAGACCACGGACAAACGACAGACTGCGCTCGAGCACCACATCATATTGCGACCAGGGCTCGGGCCGGTCCAGCTCGAAATTGGCCGCGCCATCGTCGATCCGCTCAAAATCCACTCCCCGGTTTTCCAGGGCGGCCAGCAGCCATTTTTCTTCTACACGGATACGTGACAGTAATATACCAATTTTCATTGATTCTTCTCCCGCTGAGGCTTACTCGCCCCAATCTTCTTCTTCCATTGGAGCCAGTTGCAGTGTGAGTGGGTTCAGGCTGACGACTTCCAGGTCTACGCCGCAGTCCGAGCAGACCACAATTTCACCTTCCATTACATCATCGAGTTCTAATTCTGCATCACATTCCGGACAATTTGCAGTCATTCCTTTAGCCATTGGATACCTCCTGAAAATAAAAAAACCCTCCCGGATTGGAGGGTTTTGGTTGGGTAAGACAGATAATTTTTACTGGTTTCTAATCACCCACAAGCAAAACGCCCACTTTCCCGGGAAGTGGTTGAGTATGGGTTCGTCGCTTTAAGGGAGTGATCGGAAGTGTGTTCATGGTTGATTGTTTTGATTTTACATGGGATATTTTATTTGTCAAGGGATTTCGAGGAATTGATTGCCATCAATTTCATGCGGATATAGGTATTAACCGCCAATTGTGGTATGTTTTAAGCTGATCACCGAAACCCGATCCAATCAATCCGGTCGTAATTGGACCCAATTTACTTCATCAAAGGAAAAGCTTATGTCTGAGCGCCGGATCTTTGCGATGCTGCTGGTCTTTATTTTGATGACCCTTTCCGCTTGCAGTGGTCAGGGAACCCCCCAATTTCAGACTGCTCCTAGTCTGGCGACAAATGTTCCAGCTTCTCAGACGGCGCCGGCCATCGTGCGGGCCAGTGCGACTTCAATTCCGCCCACTGAGACCATTACCCCGACGCCAACTACTACCAGTACGCCCAATCCAATCTCTGGAAAACCCATCACGATTAAGACGATCAAAATGCTGGATACGTTGAACGGCTGGGCGGTCGGGCAAATTGCCGGTAACCCTGGCGACTCGATTTTGTTCACACGGGATGGCGGCATCACCTGGACGAACGTTAGCCCGTCGCAGGCGTTTGGCCCGGTTGGATCGGCCAAAAGAAACGCAATTGCCTTTTTCTTAAACGCCAACCAGGCCTGGGTAATCTACGCGGACCAGTCTCCCCAGCCTGGTGCGGGCTTAGACAGAATCTGGCGCACTACTGATGGAGGGCAGACTTGGAAACCCTCTCAAGATATTGCCCTGGACAGCTCCGTCCAGATGGACTACTTTTCACCCAGCCAGATTGGCTTTACTGACCCCCAAAACGGCTGGCTGCTGGTTCACCTGGGCGCTGGCATGAGCCACGATTATGTGGCTATTTTTACCAGCCAGGATGGAGGCCAGTCCTGGTTGGTGGTGGTGGACCCGAACCTGGATAACTTAAATATGGTCTGTGATAAGAATGGCGTCACATTCCTGAATTCCAGTACCGCCTGGGCGGCCGGCAACTGCCAGGGCGTCGCCCCGCTTCTATACCTATACCGCAGCGGAGACGCCGGTCATTCCTGGGAGCTGGCCGATATACCATCTCCAAGTGGGACAACCAATCTTTTTCAGCAAGACACGGAAGCCTGTGGAGCAACCCCACCGGTCTTTCTAGACGATCAAAATGGAAATTTTGTAGTGCAATGCTATGCTGCTCAAAAAAATCAGACCAGCCAATGGCTCTATAGCACCCGGGATAGAGGCCAAAATTGGAGCAGCCAGCCACTGCCTGCTCCCTTTAGCAATCGCGTGGATTTTATTAATCCA
>DATFYI010000066.1:0-5491 GCA_035315125.1 Anaerolineaceae bacterium
TCAGGGGAGGGGCTGGGGTGGGGTCTTTTCTGGTTTTCATTCTTCCCTTTCGTCAATTCGTCCCATTCGTGTTAAATCTTCTCCTCCCTGCTCATACTGGAAAACGCTTGACAGAATAGTATGTTTGTTCTATCATAATCAAGCTACTTATCTTGTAATGCCACCAGGAGGGGATAAAAATGTCTGTCCAATTGATCCATCCGTCCGCCGCTGTTGACCCCGCTTCTCAGTAAATGGTACACATCTTGCAACAGTCATCGGCAGGCCAAAAACATCTGGTGTGGTTCGTGGTTAATATTTTTATGAATTTTCTTTTGTTCTTTTCTTTAATTTCGTGCCTTTCGCATTTGCGCCAGACTGATCGGCGCATTTGCGCCAGACTGATCGGTGTGCCGAAGGTTCGTGGTTAAAAGGTTGTACCGATTTGTTCCGAATTATTTTTAAAACAAAAACAAATCCAACCCTCCTTACACAACCACTATTTTTACGATCTATGTTAAAATAGAATAAGTCATGGGGGCATCTCATCACACCGCAATTCTTATCTTCTTAAAGGGACAATAAATTAATGGAACTTCAAACCGATAGCCTTACCGACCAAAACGAGACCATCGACATCGCCCAATACCTGGCCATGCTGTGGCACTGGCTCTGGGTCATCCTATTGGCCGCCCTCATCGCCGGCATCTCTGCTTTCTTTATCAGTCGTGAGATGACGCCTGTCTACAATGCCACCACCTCCGTCCTGGTCAATGAGGCGCCCTCCTCGCAATCGGTCGATTACACCACCATGCTGCTCAACCAGCAGATCACCACCACCTACGCCCAGATGTTAACCAAGCGACCCGTCCTCGACCTGGTCATCCAGCAGCTCAAGCTCCCGCTCGATGATGTCACTCTGGCAAAAATGATCACCGTCACACCCGTCACCAGCACCCAGCTCATCAACATCACCGTCGCTTCCACCGATCCAACCCTGGCCGCCAACATCGCCAATACACTGGTCACCGTCTTCTCCCAGCAGATCAACGACTTACAGGCCTCCCGCTTTGCCACCTCCAAGGATAACCTCCAGGCCCGCATGACCGATCTGCAGACCGAGATCAACACCCTCGATGCCCAGGCCAAGGCCGCCACCGATCCGCTGCAGGTTTCCCAGCTCGAAGCCAAGGTCACCGATGACCGCCAGATGTACACCGGCATCCTCACCAGCTATGAGCAGGTCCAGCTCACCCAGGATCAAACCACCTCCACCATCTCGCAAATCGAGCCGGCCGTCACTCCCACCATCCCGGTCAGCCCCAAGGTCCTGCAAAATACCCTCCTGGCAGCCGTGGTCGGCATGCTGCTCGCCATCGGCATCGTCTTTGCCATTGAAATGTTAGACGACACCGTCAAGACCCCCGATGAGATCACCCACCAGCTCGGTCTGCCGGTCCTGGCCGCCATCATGCACTTCAATAACACCGGCGACAAACCCGTTACCGAGCTCACGCCCCGCTCTCCCACCTCCGAGTCCTTCCGCACCCTTCGCACCAATGTACAATACGCTGCCGTTGACCGCCCCCTGCGCACCATTATGGTCACCAGTGCCGGGCCGGAGGAAGGCAAGACCACCATCGTCACCAATCTGGCCATCGTCATGGCTCAAAGCGGCAAGCGTGTCACCATTATTGATGGCGACCTGCGCCGTCCTTCCATCCACAGGCGCACCGGCGTTAACAACCAGGTCGGCCTGAGCTTCCTCTTCATGCAGCCCAAAATGATCCTCAATGGCGCCCTTCAAAAGAGCCGCATCCCCGGCGTGTCTGTCATTACATCCGGCAATATCCCGCCCAACCCCTCTGAGTTGCTCGGCTCGCAAAAGATGGACCAGATTTTGGAAAAGGTCAAGGAAGAATCCGATATCATCCTTATCGATACCCCACCCGCCCTGGTCGTCACCGATGCATCTGTCCTGGCGCCTCAGGTCGATGGCGTGTTAATCGTGGTCCGCCCCGGTGTAACCAAGCTGGCTGCCGCCAAACAGACTGTTGAACAGCTCCACCGCGTTGGCGCTAACATCTTCGGGGTTGTGCTAAATAACCTGGATCTGAATCGTTCGAAATATGGCCATTATTACGCCCGCAAATACCGCTATTACAGCGCCTACCATTACGGCAAAAAGAATAAGTATTATACCGAGGAAGACAGTAAACCTCTTCCCAAGTTAAATGGTAAGGATAAAGAGAAAGAGAAAGAAGAAGAAACCGATCTCAAGCTAAATTAGCCCCGAACACATGGACAACCTTTCCTTGATCGATTGGGGTGCCCTGGCCGCCAATTCACTGTGGATCGTCGGATTGGGACTGGCCCTGGCAGTCCTTTCGTTTGCCGGCTTCGAAGCAAGGGTTTCTCGCATTCATCTGGGCACAATTTTGAAGCAGCCACGCTTCGATATCACCCTCAATCTTGCGGGCATCCTGTTCTGTTCTGGCCTGGCCGCTAACACTGACCAGCTCTTTGAGCGAATCCTTTGGATTATTCTGGCCGTACTCTTTTTTCTTAGCATCCTGCTTGGTTTCCGCAAAAGACACATCGAATAATAAGCTTCCAAAACCGTTAAGACTTACTTAAAATGCGCCCCGCTCGGCGCATTTTGACATTAAATCCTGTAAAAAAGTATACAATAGATATAATGATCCGGCGGATGGCAGAAATACATGGGCGCATATCTGCGTGCTTTTTATCTCATGGATGAATGAAATAACCTTTTATATTTTGGCGAAAAATGCATTAAATGATTGAAAATTGCCCCTTCTTTGGGTTAGATGATGATCCCGAGACCGCTTCTACCTTTCCAAGCGATCGAAACCGCTGCTACCGTTTGTCCAAATCCAGAGCGATCTCACTTGATCATCAGTCCAGTTATTGCTTGTCTGCCAACTATCCGGCTTGCCCGATCTATCAGATGCAAGAACCCAAGCCTCTGGCCTTTACGAATCTTTCACCCCCCTCTTCGATCTTAGCCAATCCGTTCTTCTGGCCTATTATTGTGATGATTCTTGCATTTTTGTCTATGATAGGCTTGTTTTTATATGCAAGGTCAATTTGGGGCAATAACCTGAATTTCAACTTGTTTTCCCAGGAGCTTTCGAAATATACACAAATCCAACTGCTGGATGCACCTAAACGCTCTGGGCTTCCAACGATCACCCGTTTTGTGCCGCCTCCGACATTCACACCAACGGAAACCCTCTCGCCAACTGCCACTGCTACAGACACACCCGCACCAACAGTGCTTGCAGAAACCATCACGTTTACACCCTCACTGACTAAACGGCCTATCGTGGACACTCAAACCGCACCTACGAGCACTCCATACCCTTCCGCCACCGTCTGTGCCGGTCCGCCATATGGTTGGAGCCGCTATACGGTCCGCTATGGCGATACCCTCAACTCCATCGCAATAGCTCAAGGGGTCAGCATGGCTCAATTGCAGGCAGCCAATTGCCTGGGAAATTCCATTTATATATATGTCGGCCAAACGCTCTACGTTCCATACGCCGCAACCCAGGTATTCATTCCTACCAATACACACACTTCCATCCCCTCGCCAACAAAAACCCGCCGTCCAACCTCGACCATGACATCCATCCCGCCAGCAACGCATACCATAACCGTTCCGCCTTCCGATACACCCGTGCCACCACCCTCCGATACCCCCGTACCACCACCCTCCGATACGCCAGTCCCGCTGCCCTCTGATACGCCCGTACCGCCTGCCCCTGCAGATACATCCGTGCCTTACCCAATCTGATAATCATCAATAATTTCATGCGTTACTAACAAAAGCCACTTGACTAAACCGGCAAAGCTGACTAAAATCAACCGTCTGTTATTCACCGGCGTCAGCCGTATTTTTCTCAAAGGGCGAAGGTAACCTCATTCAGGGGTGAGAGGCGCTCAAAGGAAGGTTTTATGGAAAAGGCAGTTATTCATGCAACCCACCGTACTGTAATCGGCAAGCAGGTGGGGGCGCTGCGGCGCGAGGGTAAATTACCGGCGGTCATGTATGGCCACCACATAGATTCAACACCGATCACTCTTGATTTACGCGATGCAACTCGCATCCTGAGCGGGTTGACGTCATCCAGTCTGGTAACAATTGAACTGGATGGCAAAGAGCATGCCGCTCTGATCCGCGAAAAGCAACGAGATTATATTCGTGGGACTTTGAAACACGTTGATTTTCAGATTCTTTCACTTACTGAAAAACTGCGTACCACGGTTAGCATTGAATTAACCGGTTTAGCCCCGGCCGTCAAAGATTTCAACGGTGTGGTTGTAACCGGAGTGAACGAGTTAGAGGTTGAATGCCTCCCCCAGGATTTACCGGAGCGGATCATTGTAGACATCTCCAACCTAAACAAAATTGGCGACGGTCTCTATATCAGGGATATTAAACTCTCTGACAAAATATCTATTTTGGAAGATCAAGACGAAATGGTCGTCTTAATTACAGCACCTGCGGCTGAGGAAGTCGTCGAAGAAGTTGCTGTGCCTGGCGCCGAAGAACCAGAAGTAATCGAGCACGGCAAGAAGGAAGAGGAAGAAGAAGCTTCAGAAAGTTAATTCTGAGAATTCCATTCCCGGGCAGCGGCAAAAAACCGCTGCCTTTTTTATTCCATCTTTACCAAACCCAATACTTCCAGAAAATTCACTGTGATTCTGGCCGTCAAACCCCATAATATCTCATTGTCATAGGGTTTGTAATATGAAACCCAGACCTGACCACCTGGGCGAGTTATTAATTTTTCCTCACGGTTCTGGGGATCGGCCAGCCATTTTATCGGGATTGTGAACACGCGTCCCACTTCGCTCATTGATATCTTCAATTCAAAGGGCCATTTTATCCGTCCAATAACTGGTGTAACCAAAAAATCCGTTATCGATGGATATTGGCTCATATAACCTAAAACGCGCACATCTTCAGGATTAAGCCCAATCTCCTCTCGCGCTTCTCGTAAAGCAGTTTCGGCTGCCGATTTATCCATTCCTTCTGACGCCCCACCCGGGAAAGAGACTTGTCCTTTGTGGTCCTGAACTGTTTCAGTCCGACGCGTGAACAAGATATGCCATTCCCCATCAATTTGAAGCAGAGGTATCAACACTGCCGCCCTTCGAAATGGCGCATTACCTGGCAAACTCATACCTTTTTCCGGGCGAGTAGATAGAAGGTTCCGAATTTCCTCTTCAGTTATATTATTACCTGTAAAATAATCGAGCATTCAATTTCATCTCCCATAGGTACGTTTGCAAGTCCAATTCATTTATTGCCTGGGTCTTTTCATCCCACAGACAGAGTATTATCTTCTGAAATGTCATCGTCTTCAGAATACTCTTCGTTCTCTTCCAGTTTTTGACCGAATAACACCGGCCTACCAAAGATTAAAAACCCCGTGTGAGCTATCATCCGATCAGTCGGACGCAGCCGATCTGGTTCAGGTTT
>DATFYI010000067.1:0-3403 GCA_035315125.1 Anaerolineaceae bacterium
CCGAAATGGATTAGGCATTGCCAAATAGCCATGCTATTCAAGCGTTTATTCGTTGCACCCTCCAGGTGCATATTTACACACCCCTGGTGCACCCGTAGGGGTGCCAGTTCTGTTGGTGCTCGAAGGAGTGTTCGTTATTTCGTTTTATTCGTGATTAATCTCTTGCCTTCCTAGATTAGATTATTTTCGGGGTATTGAAGTTTATTCCAGACAAACTGGAAACAGGTTATACTTAGCTATTCGTGCTTATCAGGCGAATTTTCGCCATTTTCACATATCCAAATCATCTGAGGAAATCAAATGGACACAACAATCGAATCAATTACCGCTCTGCAAATTCTGGATTCACGCGGGAATCCTACCGTGGAAGTCGAAGTTGTTCTGGCCGATGGCAGTTGGGGACGAGCTGCCGTGCCCTCCGGCGCCTCAACCGGCGTCCACGAAGCCGTTGAGCTGCGTGATGGCGATAAAACCCATTACGCCGGCAAAGGCACTCTCAATGCCGTCGGGCATGTCAACGAAGAGATCGCTGACGCGCTGGTCGGTTGGGATGCGGTCGAACAGATAGCCATCGACACCGCCATGATCGAGCTGGACGGCACCCCTAACAAGGGTAATTTCGGCGCCAACGCCATCCTGGGCACCAGCCTGGCGGTTGCCAAAGCCGCCGCCGCTTCGCTCGGTCTGCCCTTATATCGCTACATTGGCGGTGTTTATGCCCATGTTCTACCTGTTCCGATGATGAATATCCTGAACGGCGGCGTGCATACCAACTGGCAGTCCACCGATGTACAGGAATTCATGGTCATGCCGCTGGGTGCGCCCAATTTTGCCGAAGGCTTGCGCTGGGGCGCTGAAATCTATGCCAACCTGAAGACCGTTTTGAAGGGCAAAGGCTACGTTACCCTGGTGGGCGATGAAGGTGGATTTGCCCCGGCTTTGAAAGCCAACGTCGAAGCCGTCGAACTGATCCTGGAAGCCATCACCAAGGCCGGTTATAAACCCGGCGAGCAGATCGGCATTTGCCTGGACCCGGCCGCCTCCGAGCTGTACGAAGATGATACTAAAACCTACAACCTGCGCAAAGAGGGCAAGAAATTGACCAGCGACCAAATGGTGGCCTTTTGGAAATCCTGGATCGACCAGTACCCGATCGTGTCCATCGAAGACGGCTTTGCCCAGGATGACTGGGAAGGCTGGAAGATGTTCACCAAAGAAGTCGGCCACCGTATCCAGATCGTGGGCGATGACCTTTTAGTCACCAACCCCGAGCGCGTGCGCCGCGCCATTAAAGAGAAAGCCTGCAATGCCCTGCTGGTCAAGCTCAACCAGATCGGCACTTTAACCGAGACCATCGATGCGGTTGAAACTGCCCACCGGGCCGGCTGGCGGGCCGTCACCTCGCACCGCTCCGGCGAGACCGAAGACAGCACCATCGCCGACCTGGTCGTAGCGCTCAACATGGGCCAGATCAAGACCGGCGCTCCGGCACGCTCTGACCGGGTGGCCAAGTATAACGAACTGCTGCGCATCGAGGCCGAGCTGGGCGATACCGCCAGCTACGCCGGCTGGGATGCCCTGCGGCGAGCTTAGAATTACTTTAGAAATGATGAAGGTGCTGTCGATTTTTTAGGCAGCACCTTTTTAACTATTTCTGATCAAATATTCGATTAATTTTTGATCGATCTTATTTAAAACTTCTTGTTCAAGATGACCGCTCAATTCTAAAATTCTCAGGCGGTCGATGGTTTGGACTTGCACGATCAACGCATAGGATTTTTCTTGAAGTCCATTGTATACATTGGGCGATATTTCGATTGTGTTGGGATAACGTCGCAGAGCGCTATCTTTAGAAGTTAACGGTACAACGGTGATTACAGATATAGATGGGATGATTTGATCGTTCGATATCACCACCGCATACCGTCGCCCCGTTTGTACATGACCAACCTGAGAAATTGGCGAATCTAGGTCGACGAGAATGACATCCCCCCGTTGCATACAATCTTACTCGAGATCGGATTCGAACTTGGATAAATCAGATAAACCGATCGATTCCCAATCTCTCATTTCAAGTCGGAGAGCATCATAAGGATCGGGAGGTAGAGGGAGAAATTGGTCATTAACCCCTTCAACCAATTGACCATAAAGGACATTATTATTTACTTCAAAAATATAATGGCTGGCGGGCGGTTGGCCCCATTGTTCGCTTAATCCAGTTGCCGATCCTGAAGAAATATAGATAGTTTCTCTATGAGCAATATACAACGAACTGCTATTAATAATTTCATCCATCTCATCCTCCTATAATAAAATCGATCACCTGTTTCTGAATAAAATTGTCGACATAATTTATACGAATTTCTGGGTCGAGAGGGAATTCAAGTGGTTGAGGGGTAGGCCAGTTACAAGAAACATCCAAGAAAATTTTATGGGTATCCTGTAAAAATGATTCTACCTTGACTTCAATCACGGGTTTGGTTGTGTCCGCTCCAATTTGGGGCATTACAAAACGCAATCCGCCGCCCAAAATGGGTCTGCCAAAGGCATTCATTCTCTCGGTTGGTTGATGGAGGAGCCCTTCCCAAATTTCTTGAAAGGCATGCTCACTATCGGCGTCATATAGATCTCGAATAGTAACATCACAGCCCAAAATCTGGCGTTTAGGCCAAATATTCGAAAAAGACCGGGCAATATCGCAGGCTTCTTCGCCAAAATGTTCTAATGTCCGTCCGCCTAATTCCGGGACAACAATTAATAATTGCCCAATGGCTGGAGCAATCAATCCTACCGTTACCTGGATCGGCATCGGATTACTCCGAACACCCATCCATCTTTGGTTGTCAAACTTTATATCCGTTAGCTCAATATTTTCTTCAGATAGCTGCCTTTGAAATTCTAACCGGCTTTCAAGTCCCATGCCCGGCGGCGGAGACACGATAAAATTGACGCCTGCATAGATCGTTTTTCGGGTCTCTTTTTTCATTTCACTCTTCTTGAAGAACTTGATTTATCCGGTCGGATTTTATTGAACTCATTATATAACATGTAGCTGGATTAGACAAATTTTCCTACAAGTTTAGAAAGCTGGAAAAAACCGCTTACTATATTGGTTGGGAAGCTTTGGCCTTGCCTGAAAACCTAAACTTTAAATAACATCTGAATTATTAGAGTATTTTCCGAAATGGTAATATTTCTGGGAATGTAAACTACTTATTTGGGTTCCTGTTGTTCCCCACTTCCAATGATTTCAAGTCTTTTTCCGGCCCAAACTATCTGGAGTGAGTCAATTCCCGGGTTATTAGCAATAAATTTCGTAAGCGGTTTGGTAACTTGTTGTTCAAATAACCTACTAAACCCATCTCTGCTTATTTCTTTTTCCGATAAATAGATGACCATGTTC
>DATFYI010000068.1:0-3903 GCA_035315125.1 Anaerolineaceae bacterium
TCCGCACAATGCCCTGGTCGCGAGCTTTTTTGATATACAGAGCGATCAATGATCGGGAAACGTTAAGTCGGTCTGCAATTTCTTGTTGGGATAAATTTTCCTCGTAATAGTAATGAGCTACTTCAACTAAAGTAGTAGTCAAATCAAGCCGCTCATTCATCTTCATATTTCCCTCCAAAAAATATAACTCGCCTATAATTCATAATTATATTGCAGGAAGGAAACTATTGTAAATGAAAAAGTCGGCAGCCGACCCAAAAAGTGCCGCATTTGGGAATGTCTCTTTGACAACCAAAAGATCACGTTTGGCTTCTTCAGTCTCCAGGAAATCGCGGATAAGACTATTGATACGCGGCACGAAATCAGGGCTGGCATTGACGATACCGCCACCCATAACAATCATGTGCAAATCAAGGATGTTAACCAAGCTACCTAGATTGATCGAAATCAAACGAATGACCTGATCAATAATCTCGACTGCGGCTGGGTCACCTGCGTCTTTGGCCTGAAACACCATGTAACTGCTAACCGGGTTGCCGCCTGCTAATTCGGACATTATAGGACTACGACCGCTGTCAATCGCGCTCTGACCGGCCCGGGCGATGGCAGGCCCGGTTACGAAGGTCTCAAAACAACCACGCCGGCCACAACCACATGGATATCCATGGATGTCATCGTAAGTAGTGTGGCCAATTTCTCCGGCAAAACCATGATACCCGTCATAAAGCCTGTCATTCAGGTAAAGATAGCCGCCATAACCCGTGCCAACCGTACACCATGCAAAATCACTGATGCCTTTGGCGATACCCCAGGTATGTTCTGCCAGAACTGCAGCGCGGGTATCTTTAGTAATACGCACCGGCAGGTTAAGGGCTTGCTTAACCATTCTGCTGAAATGTAAATTACGCCAATGGAGATTTGCGACAAGGACAGCTTCCTCGGTGTAGCGATCAATATTTCCACATACACTTAAACCGATGCCGCGCAAATCGCAACCCGATGGCAGTTCCCTGGTTGTAAATGGTCGAATTAGCTCGATCATTTGAAGTGGATCCGCTATCCCCTGGCTGTCAAAAGGGATTGCAAAAGAGTGGATCTCACCAGCAAGTTTTCCATCCGGACTAATCAGGGCGATGGCAATTTTTGTACCGCCAATGTCCACAGCAAGGCAGTAATCCATAGCAGCAGCTCCTACAGATTTTTAATAATCTTTTGGCGATATCAATTCAGGTTTCCCATTATTCTCAACCGCGATTTTTGCAAAACCCTGCTGTTTGACTTTTTCGTAATCATGTCCGGCTGCCAGGTGATAGCTGGCCACGAAAACCAGCAGATCATTGCCGGTGTTGACCGCGCGGTGTGCCCACATCGGCGGTATATGGGTGATTACGCCTGGTTGCCAGGGCTCTGCTCGGAATTCGCCATCCAGTGTGTCCAAAAGTAAATAGCCGCTACCCTGCACGCAATAATAAATTTCGGGCTGGTCGTCCCGTTGGTGGATGTGACCTTTGGTCATATGATATTCACGGCCCACTTTACCCGGGAAGATGCGTGTCACGCCCAGCGCCATGTCCGATTTACTGGTAACAAAAGGATAATAACGGATCTCGTAAACTAACTGATCGCCGGCGGATAGGATCGATTGCACGGCCTGCTGGTCGTGGAACATCATCTTCAGATCGCTGACTTTACGTTCTTCAGTCTTTTTACACGGGTTGAAAATACCTGATTTTGCGTCGAACATCACACTGATTGGATAATCTATTTCTTGACGCATAAAACCTCCTATAGATCATTTATTCAAGCTTAACCTGGTTGGCCAGGCAGTTTTCAATATTATTTCGCAAATCCGCCAGAAATTCGGCCACTGTTGCGCCGTCCAACAGGCGATGATCGGCCGAAACGGTCAAAGTCAGGGTTTTTTGTAGAGCTATCCCACCCCCACTCGATGGCACAAAGACCTGGCGGACAGCGCTAACACCCAGAATGGCCGCTTGAGGTGGATTGACCAACGGGACAAATTGGGTAACGCCATACATGCCCAGATTGCTGAGGGTGAATGTGGCGTTGCTTATGTCGTTCATCGTCAAGGCATTGGACTCAGCCCGCTGGCTGATTTCTTTTATCCGCCGGGCAATCTCAACCAATGAAAGCTTCTCCAGACCATATATCACCGGGGCTGCCAGACCCTGTGGGGTGGCAACCGCCAATGCCAGGTTAATTGTTTCGAAGATCTGAACCTTCCCATCGTTATAACGGGCATTTAACCAGGCATTTTTACGCAGCGTCTGGCCCAGTAAATAGGATAATAAGCTGGTTACGCTGAGCTTCAATCCGCTGGCTTCTATCCGAGGACGCAACAATTCTAACGTTTGCAGAAATGCATCCATTGAGATATCCATAGATACATTGAACTGCGGGATATTCTGAGCACTCTCTGCCATACGGCGTGCTAATGTCCGGCGCACCTCGTTTAGCTCTTCAAAATGGTAGGCAGGTCCGGAAACCGGTGCCTGTGACCGGGACGACGCAAAACGCTCTACATCTTCGCTGACAATCCGGCCGCCTGAAACCGCCGGCGAGACAAGATTAATATCTACACCCAACTCCTCAGCCCGCCGGCGAGCGGAGGGTGAGACGCGCTTTTCCTTATCTGGTTGAACGAGCCCGGAAACTGTTGTGTCAACAGATGAAGGGGCTGACTGAGTTTGGATTGGCTGGGGGTTTTCTGGTGCTTCAATTGCTTCACCCGGTTTGCCAATGACTGCCAACAGCTCGCCAGTCCTGACACGCTGGCCCTCAACGGCTAATATTTTCAGAACGACACCGTTTGCCGGGCTTTCAAGTGAAAGGGTAGCCTTTTCGCTCTCAACCTCAGCAATTTCTTCGCCACGTTTTACTGTATCACCGGGCTGTCTGAGCCAACGTGCGATGACTGCATCGGATATGGATTCACCTAGGATCGGTAAGATTACATCGGTAGCCACGCAGTACTCCTGTTAATCTGTCAGGACTTTTCGAACAGCCTTAAGTATTGTTTCTTCTTGTGGGATGACCAGAGATTCTGAACGGGGGGCAAACGGAATAGGGCTGTTCAAGGCAGAAACACGTTCGACTGGCGCATCCAGATAATCGAATGCATCATGTGAAATCTGCGCTGCCAGCTCTGATCCTACCCCGGCGCGCGTGGTATCCTCAGATACGATCACCACACGGTGAGTTTTGCGAACAGATGCCAGGATGGTCTCCAAATCCAGCGGAACCAATGAACGCGGGTCGATCACTTCCAACTCAATCCCTTCCGTCGCAAGCGCATTAGCGACCGCCAGAGATCGGTGCACCATTAGCAGAGTCGCAATTACCGTTACATGCTTGCCGGTTCGTTTTATATCGGCTTTCCCCAGAGATATCGAATAGAGCTCCTCCGGGACATCTGCTCCGATATCTGTGATGCTGCGGTCGCTGGCAGCTTTGCCACCACCCGGTGAGGCCGCTCCGTAAAGTGCTTTGTGTTCGAGGAAAAGGACCGGATTGTTATCACGAATGGCGCTGACCAGCAGACCCTTTGCATCATAGGGGGTGCTGGGAACTACCACTTTTAAACCAGGGGCGTGCATGAACCAGGCTTCGACACTCTGAGAGTGTTGAGCACCCCGTCCGGTCGAGCCCTGGGGAGCCCGCATGACCAGTGGAACGCTGGCTTGTCCACCGGACATCAAACGGATCTTGGCGGCTTGATTGACAATCTGATCCATGGCACAAAACATAAAGTCGGCGTACTGAAATTCAACCACCGGTCGCAATCCGGTCAGGGCTGCGCCAATGCCTATACCCATGAAGCCGGCTTCCGAGATGGGCGTATCCCACACTCGTTCCGGTCCAAATACATCCAACAGGTCATGG
>DATFYI010000069.1:0-15500 GCA_035315125.1 Anaerolineaceae bacterium
AGCGAAGAATTGCTGTCATACAGGAACGCGTTGGTTGCCGGAGGCGTGCTGGGGGTGGCAAGGTTGGTAATGGTGGCGGTCTGGCTGGGGCTGGCTGTGACGGGGATTGTCGTTGGGGCTGGAGTGCTCTGTGGCGTGGCCGTGGCAGTGGGTGGGTTCGATGCGGTTGGCATAGGCGTTGCAGTCTCAGACGCAGCGACCGCATTTGTTCCAGGAAAATTGCAGGCCTGGCAGGTCAAAGCAACGGCTACCATACAAATAAGGATTGTAATAAACTTCTTCGCAAGGCTAATTTTCATAAGCACCTTCTTCTCGATAACCTTACTATCAGTTTACAATCCCATCCCATTAAAATTCAATCTTTTATTCATATGTCGGCCCGAAACCTGCTTTGGGTATAATACAATTTGCTAAAAAACCTGTTGCCTTTACAATCAGGCTGAAAGGGAAACCTATCAACACCACTCACCATCACTCCTGGTCATCGCCCAGGATCCGGCTGGCCCGCTATTTATTGCCCCTCATTATCTTTGGGCTGGCCGTTTACCTGCTCTTACCGCAGATCGAAACACTGGAGGATTCCATCAATGTGATCCGCTCCATGTCGGTCTGGCTGATAGGCCTGGCTGTCATCGCCCAGGTTTGCAGCTATCTGGGCAGCGGATACTTGCTGCAGGTGATCGTGGATCTTGGTCCGGCGCACCTCTCGATCGTGCGAGGGGCCTTGATTACCCTGGCAGCTTACAGTGTTGGATTGGTGGCGGGCGGCTGGGTCGGCGCCGCCGCTGCAACCTACCTGTGGATTGAGAAAAGTGAAGATAACAGCCAGGAAGCTGCCCTGGCGGGTGTCTTGCCTACCTTATATAACAATGCCGTGCTCATCCTAGTTACCGTGATCGGGGTGGTCTATTTATTGACCAACCATCGGCTATCCAGCACGCAGGCAGTCACCTATGCAGCTTTCCTGGCCTTGCTTGGGTTGGCCATCGGGGTTGTCATTTACGGTATTCGGCATCAGCACACGGTGGAAGGCCTGGTGCTGGGGATTGCCAGCCGCCTGATGCACTTGCTGCGACGCCCGTACAATGAGACTTCGCTCCGTAATGTGATGGATAATATCTTTCTGGGCCTGGCGCTGCTTCGAAAAAGGGGCTGGCTCCGGCCTTTACTTGGTTCGGTCATGAATAACGGCTTTGATATGCTGACACTGTATTTACTTTTTATTGCAGCCAGATATCCCATCAATCTGGGCGTGATGGTGGCCGGTTATGGCCTGGCATTTCTTTTAGGGAAAGCTGCCTTCTTATTTCCTGGAGGGGTAGGCGTGATCGAGAGCGGTATGGTCGCCATTTACACCAACCTTGGCATTCCTGCTTCGATCTGTGTCGTGGTGGTGTTGGGCTACCGCTTGTTATCATTCTGGCTGCCCACTTTATTCGGCTTTGCCGCTTACGGCTATTTGCAACAGGAAACCTCAGCCTATCTCAAGGGTTAAAAATTTATCCTGGCAACCCCCTCTTTTTTTCACCTATAATCAGGCCGGGTACACTTCCATCAGCTACCACCTACCAGCTATCAGTTCTCAGCCACCGGCCATCCGATCAATCCGTATCTCAAAATCCGCTGCCAGTTTTTATTTGACCGCATAGAACAATTGATCTATACTAATTCTATGTTTTCCTTCTTCTCTCTCCAAATTCAGCTTCTTCCTCGATTTGTTCCGATTTATTTTCGGAACAAAAACAATTCCATTTTCAGCGCCCTGTTTCCGCACATTAAAATCGTGGTAAACTAGGTTGTACTTAAACTCCATTTGAAGGAACGTCGCCTCAAGATGGCCGTTATCTACCCATTCACTGCTATTGTTGGCCAGGAGCGTATGCGCCGCTCGCTGGTCTTAAACGCAGTTGACCCGCGTATCGGCGGTGTTTTGATTCGCGGTGAGCGTGGCACGGCCAAATCGACTGCGGCGCGCGCCCTGGCAGCCCTGCTGCCCAACGTAAAGGTGGTCGCCAACTGCCGTTTTGGCTGCGATCCGGATAATCCAGCCGCCTGGTGTACCGAATGTCGCGAGCGGGCTGCCCGCGGCGAAGAATTACAGGTCGCCACCCGGCCTACGCCCTTCATTAACTTGCCCGTTTCGGCCACCGAAGACCGCGTGGTCGGCACCCTGGATATCGAAAAAGCCATTCAGAAGGGCGAGCGCCATTTCGAGCCGGGCGTGCTGGCGGCTGCCAATCGCGGCCTGCTCTACATCGATGAAGTCAATTTGTTGGACGATCATGTAGTGGATGTCTTGCTGGACGCCGCCGCCATGGGCATGAACATCGTCGAGCGCGAGGGCATCTCCTTTAGCCACCCCTCCCGCTTCATCCTGGTCGGCACCATGAACCCGGAAGAAGGCGATCTGCGCCCTCAGCTTCTGGATCGTTTTGCCCTGTCGGTGGATATCTACGGCATCCACGAGACGCGTGAGCGCGTCCAGATCATGGAGCGCAACCTGGCTTTTGAAGGCGCCGCCGAAGAGTTTCGCTCTACCTGGCTGCCCAAAGAAAACGAGCTGTCTCAGCAAATTGAGGCGGCCCGCCATCTGGTCGACCAGGTCACTTATTCCAAACGAAACCTGCTCTCGATTGCCTCCTTAACTGCCTCATTAAATGTAGAGGGTCACCGGCCCGATCTGGTCATTTTAAAGGCTTCACGCGCCCAGGCCGCTTTTGAGGGACGCACCTCCATCACCGACCGGGATATCGCCATGGCAGCCGAGCTGGCCTTGCCCCATCGCCTGAAACACGGCCCCTTCCAGCAGGAAGAGATGGGCATGGAAGAGCTGCAAGAGCGCATCGAGCAGTTGCAGGGACGCGCCGCCTCGAACACCGAGACCTCCGAGCAAAGCTCCGAGGCCGGCGAAGGCAGTTTCTCGCAAAAAAAAACTTAAGCGGTGGTGAGCAGACCGATCAAACCTCCGAGCAGGGCTTGCCGGAACCGGCCGAGCAGAAAGATGTATTTAATACCGACAACAGTAACTGGTGGGATGGCGGCGTTAAGCCAAAAGTTGGCGAGGTTTTTGAGCCGCGCCGTCTGGACACCCCGCTGGACCAGATGATGCGCAAGCATTCGGGCCGCCGCTCGCGCACCTTCACCGATCGCAAGCGCGGCCGCTACATTCAGGCTCGCCCGGCTCACGAAAAAACTGACGACCTGGCCTTTGACGCCACCTTACGGGCGGCCGCTCCCTTCCAAAACCAACGGCTCGAGCAGCGCAAGCGCGTGGCCTTTGCCATCCAGCCCAGCGACTATATGCGTAAGATCCGGGTGCGGCGCGCCGCCAACCTGGTGCTGTTTCTGGTGGATGCTTCCTGGTCGATGGCCGTGGCGGAGCGCATGGCAGCCACCAAGGGCGCCATCATCTCGCTGTTGACGGATGCCTACCAGCGCCGCGACCGGGTCGGTTTGATCGTTTTCCAGAAAAACCGCGCTTCATTGGTGCTGCCTCCCACCAACTCTGTGCTGCTGGCCAACCGGGCCCTGGCGGATATTCCGGTAGGCGGCAAAACGCCGCTTTCGGCCGGATTGCAGATGGCTTATGACGTGCTGCGCAAGGAAAAAATCTTGCATCCGGATGTCATGCCGTTGTTGATTGTGTTGACCGATGGCGCCGGGAATGTATCGATTGGCTCGCTGCCGCCCCAGGAAGAAGCCCATCGCCTGGCTGAGCTGATCGCCAACGAGAATATCCACAGCGTGGTGATCAATATGGAACATGCCGCCTTTGATCAGGGTCTGGCGCAAACCCTGGCTGAACATCTGTCCTGTCCCTGTTACTCCGTTACAGATCTCAAGGCCGATGCTCTTTACCGCACTGTTCGCCAGGAAATGCGTTTACCGAAGAACCTTGGCCTGGACGACATCCATTAAAACTTTTATGCCCCGACCGTGTCGGGCCCTTTTTTCACTTGTCAGACTTTGAACGCGGTGCTAATATGAAATCTGGGGAGGTTCTCACACATGGAAACCAGGGCTGACCGGCGCTCCCGCATCCGCTCCACTTTATTATTTATTATCCTCGGGACTTTGCCTTGTTACTGCCTTGGCTTTATCCTGCTG
The DNA here is from genome assembly GCA_035315125.1 of Anaerolineaceae bacterium. GTDB lineage: Bacteria > Chloroflexota > Anaerolineae > Anaerolineales > Anaerolineaceae > DATFYI01. The sequence goes on from DATFYI010000069.1 coordinate 4,108, forward strand.
CAGGCCTTTACACCTGCCCACCAGGGCTTTACCCCCACCCCATCCGCAACCATGACGCTGGTTACCAGCACCCTGCGGCCCAGCGATACCCCCACGCTCACCCCCTTTCTTACCGCCACCATCACTCTGACGCCCACCATTACCGTAACCTGGACGCCGTCGCAGACTTTTACCCCCTTTATACCGCCCACCCGCACGGCCTCCCTCACTCCCAGTGACACGCCCATTCCAACCGATACATTGATCCCCTCAGATACGCCGCTGCCTACTGATACGCGCACGCCCAAACCGACCCGTACTCCCACCAATACCCGTACCCCCGCTCCAACCCCTACGCCCAAGGATACGGATACACCTACATCTACACCAGGAATTTAGGAAATGTTTAAGTATGAGCATTGAATTGACGCCCTTTTTAAAAGATCTGCTTTCGCTGCCGGGTTTATCGGGTTACGAGGGCCCGGCTCGCCAACGCATTACTGAGGCCTGGCAGCCGCTGGTTGACCGGCTTTCTACCAGCCGGATGGGTAGCCTGCACGGTTATCGGCGCGGCTCCTCCACCGTTCAACAACAACGCCCTGCCATTCTCCTGGCAGCCCATATGGATGCGATTGGCCTGATGGTTACCGGGATTACTATCGAAGGCGGCTACCTGCGTATCTCCCCGATTGGCGGGGTGGATCCCCGCATTTTGCCCGGACAGCCTGTTACAGTGCATGCCCACCGGTCGTTACCCGGCATCGTTGTTCTACCTGCAGACCGCCTGCTGCCAGCCGATTTGGAAGGGAAACCGGCGCCCTTGAATTATTTGTTGGTTGATACCGGTTTGCCGGCCGCTGAGGTGGCTGAGCTGATACACCCGGGCGACCTGGTTTCATTTGCGCAGCCGCCGCTGGAGCTGGCCGGCGATGTTTTGGCGGGCCACAGCCTGGATAATCGCGCATCTGTGGCTGCCATTACCCTCTGCCTGCTGGAGCTACAGCGCATGTCGCCGGTCTGGGACGTGTGGGCGGTGGCAACCGTGCAGGAAGAAGAAACTTTTGGCGGAGCCTACACCTCGCCTTTTGAGATACGCCCGGCGTTGGCGGTTGCTATCGATGTCACACATGCCAGCGGTGCCGGGGTTTCAGATTACCGCAGCTTCCCGTTGGGCAAAGGCCTGGCGCTTGGCCTGGGGCCAAACGTGCACCCCTCCCTGCAAAAGAGTTTTATGGAGCTGGCCAAAAAACTGGAGATCCCCTATAAAACCGAAGCCTTTCCGCGCCATTCCGGCACCGATGCCTTTGCAATGCAGGTAGTGGCCGAAGGGATCCCGACCATGGTGGTCAGTATCCCGCTGCGTTACATGCACACACCGGTTGAAGCAGTGGCGCTCAAAGATATCGAACGGGCGGCTCACTTGCTGGCAGAATTTATTGCCCGGCTTGAGCCCGATTATATTCAGAATATCCACTGGGATGATTAACCCATGAGCAATTTAGAAAACCTGATTGATCAAACGCCGGGCGTTGGCGCAGAACAAATCGCTTTACTCGAACGTCTTTCGAACGCCTGCGCAGTTTCCGGCAATGAAGGAGAAGTCCGGGCAATAGTGCTGGAGCAAATTAAACCTTTCGCCAGCGAGATCAAAATTGATGCGATGGGGAATGTATTGGCCACTTGCCGGGCAAAAGTTGAGCGGCCCTTGCGAGTGATGCTGGCAGCCCACATGGACGAGGTTGGGCTGATGCTGGTTGAAGAAGATGAGGGCGGGCTGTATCGCTTTGGAATTGTGGGGGGGATTGACCCGCGCCAGTTGCCCGGCAAACCGGTCTGGGTGGGCAAAAACCATCTGCCCGGCATCATCGGGGCCAAGGCCATCCACCTCACCACCCCGGAAGAACGCCGCAACGTCATTCCGGCTGAAAGCCTACGCATCGATTTGGGTACCGGCGGGGCTGGCAAGGCCAGCGTTGGCGATCGGGCCACCTTTGCCACCTCGTTTCAGCAAATTGGTGCGAGCCTGTGCGGTAAAGCGCTCGATAACCGGCTGGGGGTGGCAACCTTAATCGAGCTGGTCAAACATGCGCCTGCGCAGATTGAGCTGTTAGCAGCTTTCACGGTTCAAGAGGAAGTCGGTTTGCGCGGCGCCCGCATTGCCGCCTACGCCTTCAATCCCGACCTGGCGATTGCCATCGATGCCACGCCGGCCTATGACCAGCCCATGTGGGACGACAGTGAGAATTCCAGCTACAATACTCGCCTGGATGCCGGCCCGGCCATTTATCTGGCCGATTCGTCCACGCTTTCTGACCCGCGCCTGGTGCGCCACCTGCTGGCCACCGCCGATGCACTGGGCATTCCTTATCAGATCCGCCAACCGGGCGGTGGTGGTACCGATGCCGGCGCCATTCGTAGCCAGCGGGCCGGTATTCCCAGCATGACCGTTTCTGTACCGGTGCGTTACGCACATAGCGCTCGCTTGCTGGCGCGCCAATCGGATTGGCAGAATACCCTGGCGCTCTTGCAGGCTGCACTCAGCCGCATGCAGCCGGATATTCTGGTAGACCTGTAACATTGGCCGAAAGCTTCGAATAAACCAAAGGAATAATCACGAATGGGACGAATGCTTCGAATAAACCGAATGTTTTTTAATAAATTCCGGATTTCTTATTCGTATAATTCGTTTGTTCGTCATATTCGTGCTTAAGTTCTCTTCGATGTCGTCGTAATTACTTTTGTTATTATCGATTTGTTGGGTTGTATTTCACAGGAGAGTATATGAAAAATCTAATCCAGAAACTGGTTGAGGCGGTTGGCCCATCCGGATTTGAAAAACAGGTGCGCGAGTTGATCCTGGCTGAAGTGACCCCACTGGCTGATGAAGCCCGAGTGGATCCATTGGGCAATTTGATCGTCCGCAAAGGGCAAAAAACCTCCCAGGGTTTGCGCATCATGCTGGATGCCCACATGGATGAAATTGGGGTGATTGTTACCCATATCGATGAGAATGGTTTTGTCCGCTTTACCAATCTGGGCGGCGTTTACGCCCGCATGTGCCAGGGCAGCCGGGTGCGCTTTACCAATGGAACCCGCGGTTGCATTGGGGTTGAATCTTTAGATAGCAAGGATAAACTGGCCACCTTGGAGCAGATGTTTATCGATGTGGGCGCTGCCAGTAAAGCTGACTGCCCGGTAGCCATCGGGGATGCGGCTGCTTTCGAGCGCCCATTTCTCGATCTGGGCAGCCGTTTAATGGCCAAGTCGATGGATGATCGGCTGGGTGTGGCCGTCTTGATTGAAACACTGCGCAATTTGAGCCAGACGCCGCACGAGCTCTATTTTGTCTTCAGCGTGCAGGAAGAAGTCGGTCTGCGCGGCGCGACTGCGGCTGCTTACGGCGTCAACCCGGATATCGGCATTTCGGTGGATGTGACCGCCACCGGAGATACACCCAAGGGTTTGGTAATGGATGTTGCTTTAGGGAAAGGCCCTGCCATCAAGGTGCGTGACAGCGGTCAAATTGCAGATCCCCGCATCGTGCGTTGGATGGGTGCAACTGCCGAAAAAGCAGGTTTGCCCCACCAATATGAGGTGCTTTTATCCGGTACGACAGACGCCAGCGTGATGCAGCTTGCCCGGGCGGGCGTGCCGAGCGGCTGCATTTCATTGCCCTGTCGCTACGTTCATTCGCCCTCCGAGACAGTTGATTATGCAGATGTGCAGAACTCAGTCCGCTTACTGGTAGAATTGCTGAGCCATCCGTTGAATCTGGATGAATACTCGCTATAAACATTGGGAAGGCGTGAAAAGGTTGAAAATGGATTTTCTTGCATCCCGGTCCGGATGCATGCAGCCTAAAACGAAGAGGGGATTACCCAGGATTCATGGCGCTGGCTACCTGCTCGGCTGCTTTTTACTGCTCTCTTTGATCCTTTCTGGCTGCAGCAATATTGACCAGCTCGCAGCATTGATTCAGTCTCCTACCCCCAATCCACCGCCTGCCACACCCATACCGACCAACGTTCCGACCGCCGAACCCCAAAATCAACCCACCCCCACCGAGACAGTCAATCCGGCCGATTTGCAGGAGTTGACCATCTGGCTGCCGCCCCAGATGGCGCCATCCAGCAATAATACGGGTGGCAACTTTCTGAAATCTCGTCTGGACCAATTTACCGCCCAAAACCCGGGTGTGCACATTAATGTGCGTATAAAAGCTCAAACTGGACCAGCGGACCTGCTGGAATCCTTGACAGCCGCCAGCGCGGCGGCCCCACGCGCTGTTCCTGCTCTGATTTTTCTCTCCCGGTCTGATCTGGAGTCGGCTGCCCTGAAGGGATTGATTTATTCGATCGATGGCCTTTCTAAATTGGCTAAAGACCCGGATTGGTACGCTTATGCTCGCCAGCTTTCTCAGGTGCAGGGCAGCACCTTTGGCTTGCCGGTGGCCGGCGACGCCATGCTGTTACTTTACCGCCCGACCAAAATCACTACTGTCCCCACCAATTGGGCAGATTTGATCTCAAAAGGGCAGCCATTGGCTTTTTCAGCCGGAGATCAGAACGCTTTTCTGACATTGGATCTTTACCAATCTATGGGCGGCAAAATTGAAGATAGTCAACAAAGGCCGATGTTGCAGCCGGACACGCTGGCCACGGTGTTCAGGCTCTATTCAAACGGCGCCCAGGCGGGTGTGTTCCCCATCTGGCTGGCTCAAAATCAAGACGATGCCGCCGCCTGGCAGGTCTACAGCGACCAGCGCGCCCAATGGCTTGTAACCTGGGCCTCAACCTACCTGGCGCGTCTACCGGCCGATACCTCCGCCATGCCGCTGCCTTCGCTCGGGTCAAACGGTTTCACACTGGCGGACGGCTGGGTAATTGCGCTATCCGACCCAATCCCCGAACGGCGTGCCTTGAGTATCCGTTTGGCTGAATATCTGGTGGATAGTAAATATCTGGCAAGTTGGAGCGCCGCAGCAGATTATTTACCTACCCGTCCAACCTCACTGGCAGCCTGGTCAAACCAGAGCCAGCGTTCTTTGCTCAGCCAGATTGTCTTATCCGCCCAGGTTCGCCCACCCAATGACCTTCTGGCGGCGTTAGGACCTGTACTCGAAGATGCTACTTTACAGGTGCTCAAGCGCCAGACGGATCCAACTCAGGCCGCCCAGGCCGCCGCTGCCCGCCTGACTTCACCCTAAAACCTATGAAAACGATATCGTCTACCGATCTTTTTAAAGATTTCAGCAACTCGCTGGGACATTCAACCCGGCGGAGTGTGGTGATCGTTCTGGTCTTGCTGCTGGCCATAATCAGTTTGGCCTCGATCAGCCCTGCTTACCTGAGGGTCAGCTCAACACCGACCGCCAGGGCGAACACGTCTTATAACCATTCAACCATCAAGTATGCCGCCGTCACAACCGCACCGCTTCACTCCAAAACACCCACACCCGCCTTCTATCTGAATACCGGTACCCCTTTGCCGCCGGATTGGGCCAATAATGCCACGGAGACCGACAGCATTATCGTCGGCGCCATTATCCTGGTATTAATTGTGTTGGTCGGGACATTGACAACTGTGCGCGCCCGCAAGTAGCCGCGCCGGGTCTTAAAACAATAAACGCCTGGGTGAGGGGGGCACCCAAACGTTTATTAATAACAATCATACCAGAGATCTAAAAACAATGCAAGTAAAAAATGCAGCTCTCTTACTTTGCAAATTCATTACAGAAATCAGGCTTGGTTAATTCCTGGAATTAATAAATAAAGCAGCCGCCTGGTATTGTTTTTCCTCACGGCAGGATGCTCAAGCGAATGTCTTTTGCAGCATAGGTCATTGCGCGAATTGGATCGTAGTCTTTATCCTGCACGGCCACAAACCGCGCCAGCCCGGCTCGGGCCAGTATCTCACGCCCATGCGGGTCAGCATGCATAAACAGCAGGCATTGCAGCAAGCGCAGGTGGGTTTCAGCATCTAGCCCAGTCGGTGTTACCCAGGGCGGGATTGGGCTTTGTCCAAAGCTATCGATGATGCGGATCTTGGCGGCGATAGCCGGGTCATTGAGCAGTTCCTGTTCGAGCACGCTGCTGTCGATGGCCGATCCGTCAATTTCCCCGCTTAAAATCATCTGCAAAGAAATTTGATGGGCGCCACTCTCGATCACCTGGCCGAAAAAGCCCTCTCGCTCACCCAGCTTTGCCAGGGCATACCGCACCACGTTGTATCCGGAGTGCGAACCTGGTTCGTTGTAGGCCCAACGCGCCCCGCGCAGGTCGGGTAGCTGGTAATAGGGGCTCTCGCGCCGGACAACCACGTCCGAAAAATAAATGGGAGCGTTCAAATAACGGGCGCCGCGCAGTACCGGGGCGGCTAATAACTTGATCCGGCTGGGTTTTTGGTCGGCTTTTAGCACGTAGGGCAGGCCGCAGATCCAGCACAGGTCGATCTGACCCTCGTCTAAAAGCCATTCTCTCTGCTGCCAGGGAATATCCAGGCGAGCCTTGACCGGGAAGCCGAGTTTTTCTGAAAGATAGGCGGCCAGGTCGTAAATAAAGAAGTCCATGTCAGGCGCCTGGCAACTGGATAGGATCAGATTTGCCACCATTCTGGATATCTCCGTATGATTCGAGAAAAGGGATGCTTATTATCGCCAGGGATGGAAGGAATGTCAAAAAACAGCCTGTTGCGCCGGTTTGCGAAAGCTGAGACAGTATAGATCGCCGCTGGTTACCAGTTTCAGGCAGACGTCCTGCACTCCCTCCGGCAGTAAATCGATGGGTGAAGATATCTTTTCGGGCCTGTCCTTATAAAAACTGCCCGCAACCGGTGTGTTTTCATTTTTTTTGGCCAGGTCTTCGGTTTCATCCACGATGATCAATTTTGTGCCGGGCCGGGCGACCCGGATCATTTCGCGGATGGCGGCGGCCCGGTCGTTGAAATAATTGATCCCGCCCACATGATAGACCACATCAAAGGCTTATCGATAAAACAAAGACTTTCGGCCGGGCACAGGAAAAGCTCGAGCTCCCAATTCTGCCGGCGAGCTTTCCTCTGGCATTGTTTCAACATACCCAAGGAAATATCGATGCCGTAATAGCTGGCGGTGCGTGGCAGATATTGAATGTTTCTGCCCGTACCGATGGAAGTTTCCAGAACACGATCGCCGTCCTTAATTTCCAGTTCTTGTAGATATTCCATCACGCGCTGGCGATCGCTTTTGGACTTCAAGGCAGCATAGATCGTGGTGGACAGGTCGTACAATGGGGCGATACGGTTATACAGCTTTTGGTATTTCTGATTCAAACCGCTGATGGGTTCAGTGGAGTTAAAATCTACTATTCCGTCTTGAATAGAATATCTCTCCCCGGAGGGTTGGCTTATCAGAAAATCAGGTGCTTTTCCGTCAGCGAATTTTAGAATTTCAGCCGTTTTAGGGGTTTGCAAAATGGAAAGCGTTTCGGGTTTCACGATTACCATCTATTGATTATAAAAGATAAAGCAATTATATCAACCCGAATGAGAACAAACATTCCTATTTCAATATATTTAATAGAGATATTTAGTTCTGTAGATCTAAATATTCCTATTACCGCCGTCCAGCCAATCGCGACCTGCCCCAAACCTTGTTGGGATTTTCACTAATTCCCAGCCGTTCAGTTTATTGATACGGTTAATCACTCCATCCGGCATAACCTGGATACCCTTATCGCCTCTATCATAATATTCTTCTGAAATTACTTTGCGATAGGCGCCTCGCTCTTCCACCTAGGAGCGTTGTTACAGCTCCAGCTCAAAAATCTGACAGGCCTTTACGATCAAATCCTCTTCGGGTGGAACCATTGGCCCGTAACGAGATTCTAGTAGCACTTTAAAGTTGGTCTCCAGGTCGATCGTGGGGTTAGCATTACGAAGCTGATCCAGCTTACTACATCCTCAGCAGATGTTCGGCGTTGCCGTGGGCAATGCGATCTCGATCGGCGGGGCTGATGGGTAGCTGCTCCAGGAAATTCCGGGCAGCCAGCATGCTGGCATAGGGATAGTCCGCCGAGAACATGATCCGGTCGACGCCTACCTGAAATAGCAGGTCGAGGAAATTGGGCAGGTAGTTGAAACCGCTGAAAGTGTAATACAGGTTCTCGCGCAGGTAAGCGCCCATCGAGCGCTGCAGTTTGGTGAGTTGGTTGGGCATATTGTGATCGAGCCTGGGCAGCATGAACGGCAGCGCTTCGCCCAGATGGCCGATCACCAGTTGCAGATGCGGGTAGCGGTCAAACACTCCGCTCAAGATGATGCGCAGAACGTGCACGGCGGTCTCGATATGCCAGCCCCAGCCGGAAGCTGCCAGTTGAGCGGTCACTTCCGCTGAAAAATTTCCAACGTAGGAAGCCTGGATCACCGCCTGGGGAGGCGGGGTGGGGTGCAGGTAGATCGGTACCCGCAGCGCCTCGGCGCGCTCGAAGATCGGCCAGAAGAACGGGTCATCCAGGTAACGGCCGACGGCGTGGCCGTTGATCACGGCTCCCTTAAAACCAAATTCTCGCACGGTGCGTTCGAGCTCATCCGCCGCCAGATCCGGAGCTGCGGTTGAAAGCGTGGCAAACCCGGCCAATCGGTTTGGATGGCGCTTAATTGCCTCTGCCAGATAGTCGTTTGTATCGCGTGCCAGCGACACCGCCGCATTCGCATCCAGTTGCTCTACTCCGGGTGAGTTCAGCGAGAGCACCTGCACATCGATACCGGCCGCGTCCATGTCTGCAATCCGCAGCCCATCCAGGTCTAATAACTGTTCGACCAGGTGGGCATTGATCGGACCTCCTTGAGGAAAGGCGCGCACCCGTTCGGCCATATCACGTCCGGGTCCCGCCATAAAAGCCGGAGTAGCAAAGTGTTCTTCCAGTGTAATCGTGCGCATTTTGCGATTTTCAGATTGGGCCATGACCGCTGATCTCCTTTAAATAGAACCTTAAAGACCATATCCCTGAATCCATTAACTAAAATAGTTTGATTCAGGCTGTTTCAGGTGCCCCAGGAGGGATTCGAACTCTCAACCTAGGCGTTAGGAGTGCCTCGCTCTATCCGTTTGAGCCACTGGGGCGACGAACTCATTATAGCATTTTCAAAAAAGAGGGGCAAGGGCAACAAAAAACATGAGCAGCCTGGCTTGCACGTTTCATAAAGATCACACTCATCCTACCTAAGGTAGGAACCGCTTCGTGTTGCGGTTTGGCAATCTGATAGAGGTAGTGACGTACCTCTGACGTGGTCGTACTTAATAAAATTAGCGTACGCCACAAAACATGAAATTCGGTGTTGGATTTCTCCCATGTCCGAATTGTCAAAGCTAAAGGCTGCTCATGTAAATACACTATAGCAAGGTTTATTTCAGTTTTCAAGAGGTTTTGGGTGATTTTACAACTCATTAATGTTTTTCCAGGGATTCACAAAGCGCCGGAAATAGATATAATTAGGTCCAGATACGATTTCGCGGGCGTCGCACAGCGGTAAGGAATCAGCCCTCCAAGCTGATATTCGTGGGGGTAAGACCCTCAAAACGGTATACTCACCCCTATCAGCCTACTCAAAAGAACAAAGCTGACACCCTTTAGTTGCAAGACAAACCTTGCAAAGGAGGGTATCAGCTTATGCGTTTAAGAAAGGCTGTTGAGGGATACTTGCTCGACATCACCACGAGCTTCTCCCTAAGGACTGTAGAGTTGTATCGAAGCGACCTGGGTGTTTTCCTTCGGTTTATGAACGACCCGGAATTGGAAGAAATCACCCCGATCCAATTGTCGAAATTCATGTCCTATCTCCGCACCGAATATAAGGGGCATCGTTACGGCGGAGAGGATGCGCTCTATCAGCTTTTCAGCATGCTTCATTTCATCGACTGCACGCTTCTCGATGGCTTGATGGGATTCCTATAGCCCCAATTATCACACATGCTCGAATGGACCATATATTGGCTAACCTCAGTTAGCTCATCCGCCAGCATGTGGTTGAGTAATTCAACAACTTTATCATTCCCTTTCATGGCAATTCTCCTTTCTTGTGACCTTATTCACTTTTGTATCTCGGAATGAGCCGAAAGGGTTTGTTGTTCGACCTTTATATCCTTGCGGGTGACTGCCAGGTACCAGACCAGAATAACAATTAAGCCCGTCAAGAACAGGCTGACCTGTCCCGTACCCAGGCCCAGGCCGCTTAGACTTTTCGGCTTCCCAATCCAGTCCGCAAATGAGGCGCCCAGTGGCCTGGTCAAGATGTAGGCGAACCAAAAGGCGAACACCTCGTTCAAGTGAAACCCCCAGTAGCCCAGGGCTGGCAAGCAGATCGTTATCGCAAACAGCAACCCCGAGGAGAAATAGCCCAGGTGCATGGTTGTCGCCGTCATGTCACCTGTGGCAGTGCCAAGTGCAAAGGTGGTTATAACAGTGATCCAGTAAAAGATCTCGCGGCGAGGGGTGTTAATACTATGAATTGATAAAGTCTTCTCGCTTACATACCAGGCCACAAAGATGGCGGCCAAAGCAACTGAAAAGAATATTGTGGATACAAGATAGGGAATACCCAGTCCAATGTGTAACACATCCGCCGCCATTGTGCCAAATACGGCCACCATGACGACCGCAAACCAATAAATCCATGCCATATACCGACGCGCTGAGAACTGTAGTGCCAGCGCAATGACCAGGCCAAGGCCCCCGATCGCCACGGCTATGTACGGATTGAGTAAGTGGACTAGGTAGTCTGAGGTCGTCTCGCCCATGGCGGTGGTCAATAATTTAAGGATCCAGAAATAAGCCGTGATTTCCGGAACCTTTCTAAAAATGTATATTGTCCGATGCATCGGCTGATTATAATCTACATTTTTTAACAATCAGGAGGGCGAGGAAAATCTACTTGATCGATAGCTCGCATTTGAAGGGCGGGTGTCGTGTCAAGGGCGAAATGAGGATCGGAATAGCCCGTGAAAACAACCTGCAAAATTACAAGGACAACCTGATAAAAAATAGATGAAGATCAACCAAAGAAGAGGGAAAATACCAGGCGATCAACGGTTAAAAATGCGCGTAACCCAATGTTTAAGATCTAATAAGACATTCTTGAAAACTAACCCGCACACAGCGAATCCAAATAAAGTAAAGGGCATTTGCCAGACAATGGTATCCATAATATGAAGATAGGCATGAGATTTATAGATAATATACCAGGATAATGGAGCCAGGATCGAAAACCAGGTCGTACAAACCAACACCAGGTTGACTCTCTCTTTGTAGAATGTCCTTTTCCTGGAAAAGTACAAAAAAACAGACCCAATAGCGAATAAGAAGATGAGATACCAGTATTTGATTTTATATATAACCTTGGATACAAATGGGTTTGAAGCAGGTAAAAAATGGTTAAGG
>DATFYI010000070.1:0-4730 GCA_035315125.1 Anaerolineaceae bacterium
ATCGTAGAAGATCCGGCCAAAGCTATGGATGCCATCACCCAAATGGCAAATACCATGGGCGGGTTTGTTGTGACTTCCGATTTGACAAAAACAACCACCGATCAAGGCGCAGAAGTTCCGCAAGCGGATATCACTATACGCGTTCCGGCCGAAAAATTGATCGATGCAATGAACCAGATTAAATCACTGGTAAAAGACCCTGCTCTCGATATCACTTCTGAAAATGTTACCGGTCAGGACGTAACAAAAGAATATACCGATCTTCAATCCCAATTGGATAATTTACAAAAAGCAGAAGCTCAGTTGCGTGAAATTATGGCTTCTGCTACGAACACTCAAGACGTCCTTTCAGTATATAACCAGTTGACCCAGATCCAGGGACAGATTGAGGTGATCCAGGGCCAGATTAAATATTACGATGATTCTTCCCGTCTCTCTGCTATCAACGTCCAGTTAACCTCTGAGGCCGCCGTTCAACCCTTGACGGTAGGTGGCTGGCAGCCGGTGGGCGTAGCGCGGGATGCACTACAAGCTCTGATCAATACGATGAAATTTTTAGGGAATGCTGCCATCTGGTTGATCATCTTGGTACTGCCAGTTGTAATCCTCCTTTACCTGGTGATCCGGCTAATCATTTGGATTATCCGCCGGCTGATTAGAAATAAAAAGGCTATCCAACCCACTTCAATACCACCTGCAACAACCGGCTGAAAAGAATCCGTTTCCAATCCGCAAATCATTTCGATTTGAAATAAACAAAACGGCGATTTCAGAGATATTTCCAAACTCTGAAATCGCCGGTTGATTTAAATTTTCCGATATCTAATTGATCATGCTTCCACTTTTGACATATAATCTGAAATGGAAATAAAAGATTTATCGATCTATTTTCCGGAACTTGAGGACCAGAATGGCTGGAAAAGTAAAAGATAACAAAAATGATTGGGTGCGTTTTGTAAATTCGCATGATTTGCATATCGAGATCCCGCCGTTAATTGCTCTATCCTGGGAGCGTTGTTGGCCCCACATCTCTCCATACAACTGGATCAATCTCCAAAATTTAACTGAAGACGATTTATTAAATGCCCAGGTAGTTTATTTTAATTTCCTCTCTATAGCAAGACCGATCATGGAAGATATCTTTCAATCGATGACCAATTCTGATTCGGCCATCATACTGGTCAATCACGCTGGATATATCCTGGACATGCTGGGAGAACCAAAAATAATCGCTCATCTCAGCCAATTGAGTATTTCACGTGGAGCCTTGCTTTCAGAGATGGAAATGGGGACTAACGCATTCTCTCTGGCAATCACAGAAAGGGTTCCAGTTCAGGTACGTGGCTTTGAACATTATCGCCAGCAATTTCATGACATTACAGAGGCAGCTGTGCCAATTTTTGACGTAACCGGGAAACCTTTAGGCGCACTAGGAATTATTAACTTTCAAAGCAATTTTCACCCACATAGTCTGGGTTTGGTTGTGGGCGGTGCGCGCGCTATCGAAGCTCAGCGCCAGGCAGATCAATTGCTGGGCGAACAAAACAGCCAGCTCGCCAGGTTAAATGCAATTTTAAATACCATCTCGGAAGCAATCCTGGTTTGGAATCGGGAAGGCATACTCATCCAGGCAAACCCTGCTGCAACCGATTTATTAAAATTAAGTCTGGATCCTTTAAAAGGCAGACGGATCAGCGATAGTATTCAATTTCCAGATTTTATTACAGCTGCTGTCGAAGTCGGGAGAGATTTAACGGATATTGAAGCCAATTTGGTGATTGGAAATCAACACATCGATTGTATTCTCACGTTGCGCTTTGTTCGCGATACCGAAGGCATCAAGGCAGTCGTGGCTAACCTCAGACAGGCCAAAGAGATCCGTCAACTGATACAACGCCAGGTTGGAGCGCTTGCAGTTTATACCATGCAAGACCTGGTTGGTGTTTCCTCAGAAATCCAACGTGTTCATCGGCAGGTCACATTAGCTGCAGCCGCTCGCGCCAGTGTGATCATTCGTGGCGAATCTGGAACAGGAAAAAATTTGCTTGCTCAGGTTATTCATAGACACAGCTCGTGTTGCAATGGGCCGTTTATCGTGTTCGCCTGTAATTCCCTTCCGTCTGAAATGATTGTACGTGAGTTATCTGGCTATGAAAGCAGATCAAACGGCTTCGAAGGCGAAAGTCGTCCCGGTAAATTCGAATTAGCAGATGGTGGCACTTTATTTTTACAGGATGTTGACGCTCTACCCCTGGATGCGCAATCAATTTTACTGAATGTACTTGAAATGGGCATCGTTCAAAGAATGCAAAGCGGTCGTCCAATTCCAGTTGATGTGCGGGTCATTGCATCCTCCTCGCAAGATTTGGAACGATTAATCGAACAGGGGAATTTCAGACCTGACCTTTACTACCGTCTGAGCCCATTTGAGCTCCGGCTACCTCCATTACGTGAAAGAATGGAGGATTTGCCATTATTAATCGACAATATATTAAAAAGGTTGTCAATTCAATATGGCGAAACTCTAACGATTTCTTCCGAGGCTATGGCTTTGTTGAATAATTACAAATTTCCTGGAAATATGAGGGAATTAGAATCCGTAATCGGTAGGGCAGTCAACCAATTAAACGGGCCTGAAGCAATTGCACCCGAACATTTACCGGATTTTATACGCCGTCCTCACCTTTTAAAATTTGAAACTTCACAGCTTATTTCTGGCAATTCTCTGGAAGAAATTGAGCGAGAGGCTTTGCTTCAATCCGCACGTTCCTGCGAAGGCAACCTTACAAAGATGGCAGAAGTACTTGGAATCAGCCGGACAACCCTTTGGCGAAAGTTAAAACAAAGCAATATCTCCATTTGGGATTATCGGCATCAAAGCCAATCACACAGGAATCAAAAAAATAGTGTCGCAGTTTGAAGCGATATGATTTGTTTTTGTTTCATTTGTTAACGTTTTGATGATATCATTTGACTTTATTACCGGTCTTTTATATAATGAATTCAGTATTCAGGTTCCACATTTATAAAAGGTTGGAACGAATTGGCTTAATGTTGTTTGTTGTACTTTACAAACACGTATAAGCAAAAAAGGAAGTACGTTCCCTGGCTAACGTAAGATTTTATTTACTGCCAATCAGTCAATACGCACTGGTTGGCTTTTTTCCCATTGGGAACAGGTAACAGGCGCCCGAGCGACTCGTTACTTTACCAAATTCTTTCACGAAAGGAGATTTCTTATCGGAGGTACTTTTAGCCGTATTCTGGCTGGGTTTCCCCTTTGTAAAGTTCATTGTAAATAAATTCATATTTATCCAACTGTTTTCAATAAGGAGAGAATGCAATGAAGCAAATGAGTTTAACCAGAGAATTGATCGGCGAATTTTTCGGCACGGCTATCCTCATCCTCTTGGGTGATGGCGTCGTCGCAAACGTCGGCCTTGCGCCCCGCCTGGCTTCCCCAGCCTACAACTGGAACACCATAGTATTTGGCTGGTGTTTTGCGGTCATCGTGGCCGTTTACGTCACCGGCGGCGTGTCCGGTGCACATATCAACCCGGCAGTAACCCTGGCGTTAGCAGTCAAGCGCGGCTTCTCTTGGGGCAAAGTGGTCCCCTTCTGGATCGCCCAGATCATCGGTGCGTTCGTGGGAGCGCTGTGCGTCTATCTGTGCTACCGCGATGGCCTGGTTGCAGCCGGCTTACCCAATGTCTGGTGCACTGGCCCTGGTTCGGTCTTTGGCCAGGCTTTCTGGGGCGGAACCGCCTCTGCCACCGGAACCCCCTACAGCCTCATCACTGCCATGATCACCGAGTTCTTTGGCACCATGGTCCTGTTGTGGGGCGTTCTGGCCAGCGGCGACTCCAAAAACCTCGGTTTGATGCACAACCTGGGCCCATTCCTGGTCGGCGGTACCGTTCTGGCTGTCGGCCTCTCCCTCGGTGGCCCCTCCGGCTATGCCATCAATCCTGCCCGTGATTTCGGCCCCCGCCTGTTCGGCACATTGGTCGGTACCACGGGTCTCTTCAATGGGGCCTATTGGATCATGGCCCCCATCATCGCCCCGCTCGTCGGCGGCGCTGTCGCTCCCTTCTTGTATGACTGGTTCGTAACCGACGCCCTCAAGAGCAAGGAAGCAGCATAAGTAACTTTAAGATTCCTCTGCCCTGGCAGAGGAATCTGTTTGAATTGCAAATCCTTTAAAGTACGCCGGCGCTAATCCATTGGATATATTTATATTGTCAAGCTTGTTGCCAATCAATAAATCAATAATATTCGATGGCCCCATAGTGGCCGCCTCAAAACGGCGGATGTAGTTAGTGATATATCCTCGGCGTACATAATAGAGCTATTATTCATATATATCGTTTCATTATGTAACAAATATCATTTTATATTGTTGCATAACTAAACATATTAATGGATCTATTTGACAATACTCTTGATTTTTTATATAATAATAAGGTCTGTAGTTAGTTAATCAATTTAGAAAGGAATCGGTTATGCTGGATGATGTTTGTGGGTTACAAACACATATGGGCATGCAAGAGGACGGTTCCTGGCTAACAAAAGATTTTCTATTTACCGCCAATCAGTTAACGCACACTGGTTGGCTTTTTTTTGTGGGAACAGGTAACAGGCGCCCGAGCGACTCGTTACTTTACCAAATTCTTTCACGAAAGGAGATTTCTTATCGGAGGTACTTTTAGCCGTATTCTGGCTGGGTTTCC
>DATFYI010000071.1:0-9158 GCA_035315125.1 Anaerolineaceae bacterium
GTCGGCCAGCTACGCATGCAGTTATTTTCCAAATTAGAATATGCCGCCATTGACCAGGGTCTGCACGCCAGCACATCGCTTTCGCCCGGCGAATCGGAATGGCCGATCAGCGAACAATCGGTGCTTTTTTCGCTGGTAGACGCTCAACAAATCGGCGTAAGCCTGACCAAAACCATGCTGATGACGCCCATGAAATCCCTGTCTATGATTATGGGCACCGGCCCAGGTGCATTGGGATCTGAGGGCGGCAGCCACTGTGATTTCTGCACCATCCGGGATCGCTGCACTTATCGCCAAAATAGCGAGCGGCAGGCGGATTTGTAGTTTATTCGACCTTATGCCCCATACTGATCCGGTCGCCGCCTTCGGATTTGGAAGCATACGAGGCAGCGTCGCTGGCCAGCAGCACGCGTTCGGCCGACAGCCCGTGATCCGGGTAAGCCGCCACGCCGATCGAGAGCGTGATCGGGCCGATCGGCACCCCTTCATATTTTATATCCAGCCGTTTGACGGTCTCGCGCAGTTGTTCGGCTCGTCGCCAGGTATCGGCTAAGGAAGCCTCAGAAAGGACGATAGTAAATTCGTCGCCGCCATAACGGCAGGCCACATCCTCACCGCGGAACAGATTCAGCATCTCTCGCCCTAAGGCTTTTAATAGCAGGTCTCCGGCATCGTGCCCAAATCGGTCATTGATCGGCTTCATTTTATCGATATCAAACATGATGATACCCACCGAAGTGGAGTGACGGGTGGCGCGCCGGATTTCACGTTCCAGCGTCTCTTCCATATAGCGCCGGTTGTATAGTTTTGTGAGCGGATCGCAAATGGCCTGGCTGCGCAGCTCATCGCGCAATTTGAGGTTGGTCAGTGGCACAGCGATATATTCGCTGATCTTGGAAGCCAGTCTCTGCTGGTTCTCGCTGAATTTCAAAGGCTCATCGCTTTCGGCCGGCAGCCGCAGGTGTAGATCACCAACTGCCACGCCCTGGGCGATCAACGGCACACACAGGTAGCCGGCCTGGATGGGTTCTTTGATGTGGCCGCAAATCGGCTCGCTGGACGGGTCTTCCACCATGTATATTCGCCCTCGGCGTAAAGCCCAGCACTCACTCAATACCAGCTCGTGCTCGGTTGGGC
This sequence comes from Anaerolineaceae bacterium, assembly GCA_035315125.1. Taxonomy (GTDB): domain Bacteria; phylum Chloroflexota; class Anaerolineae; order Anaerolineales; family Anaerolineaceae; genus DATFYI01. The sequence goes on from DATFYI010000071.1 coordinate 1,138, forward strand.
CGGGTTGGTTGCTGCCCCACGAGGCGGCCAGTTCCGCCGGATCTTTCGCATCATGGATCAGGTAAAGAGCACCCGATCCCAGCGGGATCAGGCGCTGGATATAGCGGATGATAATCGGGTAAGCCTCGTCGGCTGTGCGGCAGGCTTGCAGCAGATCGGCCATCTCGGTCATCAATGCGCTTTCCTGGTTACGCTGGTCCAACAACTCCATCTGGCTGGTAATCTTTTCGCGCGCTTCGTTTTCCCTTTTTATCGCCAATTTACGTTCGAGCAGGTTGACAAACATTTCGGCGCCGGTTTTTAACAGGTTTAACACGTCCTGAGACCATTCCAGCTCGTTCTGCATAGCCTCAAAGGCCAGGTATCCGATGACGGAGCGGTTCGACACCAGCGGGATGGCCGTGAAAGACTTGATGCCCCTGGCCTGTAGGAAACCAACCCCTTCTTCATTTTCCGGTGATAGGTCTTTGACGTATGGTAAATGGATCGTCTCCAGTTGGCTGAACTTGTTCATATACCATTGGAATTCACTTGTTGAAAGATCTTCCATTTTTCTCTCGGGCGAGTTTTTCCAACTGGTATAGCGCATGGGCGAATTCATATCAAGACCGCTGGTCCTGGCGATCAACACGATATAACAACGCTCGATACCCGTTACTCGGGCGATCATTTGCAGCGAGCGGGTAATGTCTTCATCGATATTCTCCAACTCGATGGTAATAAAATGAGCAGACAGCACGGCGATAATCTGTTCGATACGGGCGCGATACTGCAAGCTCTCGTGTTTGCGCTTCCAATCTTCTATTTCAATTGCATCGGAATTGAGCCGCTCGGTATTCTGCAATCTGGATGAGACCAGTTGGGCAAAAAGGGATAGCAGCCTGGCCTGGTCTTCTCGAATGCTCTGAGGCTCGTCATAGAATAAGGTCAGCACATACGCCACCCGGGCGTTAATTTTCAAAGGTATACCGCTGACGGCTGCGAAACCGGCTCCCTTGGCCCATTTACCGCGATCTGGCCAGTTCTGGTAGTCGCTAAATAGTTCTGCCTGCCCGCTCTGCCAGACTTTCCAGACAATATCCTCACCCACTTTGGTTTGGGCGCCTTTCAGGCTGCTCAATTTACCGCGCCCCAACTTGAGCACAGCGGTCGAGCGTTCCGGAATAACCTGCCAGACACCGCTGTGCAGGGTACTGCCTAATCTTCCGGCCCAGCTCAAAATACTCTCCCAACCGCCATCTGGATCGACGGTTTCGCTCAGGGCCAGTTCTGCTTCATATAAAGTGGTCAGGTCCTGCTCCAATTCGTGCAGGCTTCCTTCGGTCCGTTTTTGTTCGGTGATATCCTGCCCGCAGATCAAAATGTTCGAGCTGGAATTTCGCTCGTCCAAAATCGGCGTACGTGTAAAGCGTATCCAGCGAGCGCCTTCGGGGCTATGGATCTCTTCGTCATGGCTGCGCGCCAGACCGCTCTCAATGGCTTTTTCTTCTTCATGGCGGAAGGCCTCAACCTGCTCCGCCGGGAAAAATTTATCATCCTTCTCACCGGCCAGATCCAGTTCTTTTTTACCTAAAAATTTGTTATAGGCCGGGTTTGCATAGATATATTGCCCCTCAGCATTTTTGATCGCAATCATCTGGGGAGATTTCTCAAAACTGAGGCGGTAGCGTTCGATCTCCTCCAGGGCTGCCTTCTTTATGTGTTCCTCACTCAGACTGCGTTTCCCGAGCACATCAGTCCCCCAAAAAGCCAGCGCAGCCGATCCCAGCGCTAGAATGTCGAGCGTCAGCTCAAATTTATCCGGTGGCGTGGCGCTCAACAGTGCATAAATTCTGACCCCAACCAGCCCGGCCAGTGCCAAATAGGCAGCGGCAGGAAGCAGCCACAGGCTTTGGTTGTTGGACAAGCGAAAAGTGTGCAATGCTGAACCGGCCGAAAAGATGAAAAGAAGCCCGGCTACCCCCAGTATGATCACAAACCCGATTGCACCCATTTTTCCCCCTATTTCAAGGTAGGTTTTACATACGGACTCATGTGCAATTTCAATGCCTACCCCCAATCAATTAAAAAAGCTACACGATTATATTACCAATTTTCGGTCAAAATGCGTCCTAAACAGACCCCATTCATGCTGGCCTGCATCAAGCCGCGCGTCAGCCCGGCTCCATCGCCCGCCACGTGCAGGTTTTGGATGTTGGTCTGGAAATGTTTGTCCACCACGATACGGTTCGAGTAAAACTTGACCTCCACTCCATACAGCAGGGTGCTGTCGCCGGACAGACCCGGCATGATTTTGTCCAGACCCTCGATCATTTCCATAATGTCCTGCATGATACGGTAGGGTAACACCAGGCTCAGGTCGCCCGGCACGGCGTCCTTTAAAGTAGGCCGGATGATATTTTTTTTCAGGCGTTCCAGGGTGGTGCGGCGGCCGCGTTTCAAGTCGCCGTAACGCTGCACCAGAACCTTGTTGCCGGACAGCATGTTGCCCATTTCGGCGATGTAGCGGCCGTACTCAATGGGCGTTTTGAAGGGTTGGGTGAAATTCTTTGAAACCAGCAGCGCAAAGTTGGTGTTGCTGGATTTTAGGGCCTCGTTCTTGTAACTGTGCCCGTTGACCACCGCCAGGTTGCCGTATTTTTCTTCGGCCACCTCGCCGCGCGGGTTCCAGCAGAAGGTACGCACGCGATCCTCGAAAGTGGGGGTGTAATAAACCAGTTTGGCTTCGTACAGGCAGTTGTCGATGTGAGCGGTGATGGCGGCATCGGTCTCAAGCCGCACGCCGATATCCACCGGTCCAACTGTGGAGGCGATGCCGTATTTCTTGCAGATGGAATTCAGCCACTCGCTGCCTTCCCGTCCAACCCCGGCCACCACCCGGCCACCCAAAATCTTGCGTCCATCCTGCAGGAGCACCCCCACCACCTTTTTCTCACCGCCTGGCTGCTCATCGATCAAAAAATCCTGGACGGGCATATCGAACAGCATGTCGATGTCGAGACCCTCCAGCTCCTTCTGAAATTTGGAATAGATCACATAAGCCCGTTCCGTGCCGATGTGGCGCACGCCCGAATCGATCAGCTTCATGTGAGCCTGGCTAGCGCTGCGGCGGATTTCCTCGATGGTGGGGTTGGTTTCGTTGCCGTAGACCGGCCCGCTTGCGCCAAGAGCGACATAGATATCATCGGTGTAATGCAATATTTTCCGGAAACGCTCCAGACCGATATACTGCGCCAGGTCGCCGCCCACCTCGCCATCCTGGCTGATGGAGAGCTTACCATCGCTGAAACTGCCGCCGCCCGAAAAACCGGTGGTTATGTTGCAGGGGGTACAATCGGCGCAGACGCCGGATTTGCGCTTGGGGCATTTGCGCTTCTCGATGGAATGGCCCTTTTCAATTATCAAAATGCTGGTGGCGGGGGAATTCTTTTTGGTTTCATAGGCCGTAAAGATGCCGCTGGGTCCTGCCCCAACGATGAGTACATCATAATACGGCTGGATCTGGACTGTTTTCAAATTTACCAACCTGAGCAGTGGAAAAAAAGTCGATCGCTTACAAAATGGATTGTATCATATACAACCGCAGAGGGCATTGGTACTACATCTTTTATTGAATTTTTTGTTTGGAGGAGAAAAATTTACCACAGAGGACACCGAGTTTTTTATTATTTTTCTCAGTGTCCTCCGATTCTCTGCAATGCAGATTTTGTTTATGGGATATTATTTGGAAGTGCAGACAGCCTCTATGCGATCTGTTTGCCTGCTTCGGGGCCGACGGATTGGTCGTAAATGGCTTCGACTGTGATTTTCACGACGTATTTGGGCGGGGGGAATTTCATGGGGGCTTGCTTGAGGATCTCGACCATCTGGTCATACAGTGGTCCCTGCGAAATCAGCTCGGCGAGACCCTTGAGGCTGTAGCCTTTGCGTGTTTCACCGTCGTAGACCATCACGGCCACCTTAGGGTTTTCTTCCAGGTTTTTTCTGGTTTTCAGTGAAAACAAATCGGCAAACATGAGATGTTCGTCGTCCAAAATGCGTAAACTGCCCTTGATGGCAACGTTTGGCATGCCGTCTTTTGAGGCGGTTGCCACCCAACCTTGTTTTCCTACCATAAACGCTTTGACATCTTCCGGAATCTTGACTGCCATGGTTCTGAACTCCTTGTTTGAGAATGGTCTGGCGTACTTTTGGGATTGGATTGACCCAATCATTATACGCGCTTTGCGGTTCCATTTTCAACCCATTTTATTTGCTTGACAGCCTGGTGAACTATGCTATACTGTGGTATAGTATAAACTCCAAGAGGTGATAATTATGCCTTTGTATGAATATCGCTGCAACGACTGTGGTGAAGTCTTTGAAAAAATGGTGCGTTTTTCAGAAGCGGATCAAAACCCAACCTGTCCCTATTGCGAGAGCCAGGATACACACAAGAAACTCTCAACAATTGCTGCATTGGGCGGTTCTTTGAGTGTAACATCCGGCTCGAGCGGAAGTGGTTGCGGTTCACACGGCAGCTTTGGCTGAGCAGGATAACCTGAACGCCGGCCGTGTGCCGGTAGCATAGGGAAGCAATTTTATGAAAATACAGAATCTGGAAACCAAAGAAAAACTTGTCCAGCGTCTGCGCAGGATCGAGGGCCAACTGCGGGGTGTGCAAGGCATGTTGGATGAAGAGCGGGATTGTCGAGAGATCTTGCAGCAGCTTACCGCCATCCATTCCGCCGTGCAGGGCGCCAGCCGTTTTTTTCTGCAGGAATATGCCACGGTTTGCCTGGCACAATTGGATGAGGAAGATGGTCGCACGACTGCTGGTGAACTGCATAGCAAGCGCGAGAAGATCATCCAGGATATGATCACTTTATTGGATAAAGCGCCGTAAAAGGAGAATATAAAAATCATGGGTACTGCCACGGTTAAATGGATTGGTGGAAAGCAGTTTGTCGGGATCGATTCGACCTGCCATTCAGTCGTTCTTTCTACAGCGGATGAAGGGGTGGGAGTTAAACCCTCCGATCTGCTATTGATTGCGGTGGCCTCCTGCACGGCGGTCGATATCGTGGAAATTCTGACCAAAAAGCGTATGCCGCTCACATTTATGGAGATCAGCTCCACTGGGGAGCAGGATCCTAATCCGCCCTGGACTTTCCGGAAAATTCACCTGCACTTCCGGCTGAGCGGGAAAAGCTTAACCGAAAAAGCGGTGGCACAGGCCATCGAGCTTTCACACGAAAAGTACTGCTCGGTGGCTGCCACTGTGCGGGCCACTGCCCAAATCACCACCGATTTTGAAATTGTTGCAAGCAACGGCGACTTACCGGTCAGCACGAGTAAAGTACCAAACAACCAGGTTATCTAGATCCATGCCATCTATTTACAGATAAGTTCCGGCCGTGAACATAAACTTATGCAGTCAGGCAGTCAAGCCGGTATAGGGACAGGATCTCAAGGCGGATTTGCTCCACATTTTTAAAACCAGCCTTTTTTGCCAGGGCGGTGATATTTTCATAAGATAGCCGGTCCTGGCGCGGCGGGCCGAAGGACTGCTCTTCGTCAGGCCATTCCAGAACCGCCAGTCGTTTGAGCGCCACCCGCCGAGCTTCCCGTAAGGCAGCCAGGGTATCGTCTGTTTCGTGCAGTAAGAGGCCCATAAAAACCAGGTCGAAAGAGCCATCTGGAAAAGGCAGTTGCTCGGCAGTCCCCTCATGGAACGTCCCGGCCGGCACATATTGTTGGGCAGCTGGAAGCATGTTTGCGTTGGCGTCCAGACCGGTCACTTGCAACCCTCTGGCGGCGAACTGTTCGGCGAATAAGCCCGAACCGGTGCCTACGTCCAGTACGTTGTGCACTCCTTCAAGTTCTTCCAGGGCTAAATTGACTACCCGTTCCACCTCAAGCCGGGCGATCCGTTCTGGGTCGCGTAACCGTTCTACTTCTCGATTGAATCGTCGTTCGTGCATGCTTCTTACTCCATTTTCCGTTGATTTCAGCATTTCGGGGCTCATTTTATCACTTAGCCGGGCCTTTTTTTACCGGCAGGCCGGCCCGCATCCAATTCATCATCCCACCTCGCAGGTTGCTGACCTGATAACCTGCCGCGCTGAGTTGGCTGGCGGCTGCACTGCTGCGACTGCCAGAGGCACAAATACAAATCACTGCACGGTTTTTGGGAATGCGGTTCATCTTTTTTGGAAGTTCATCCAGCGGTATTAATTCCGCGCCATTAATGTGAGCTTGTTGATATTCCTGTGGCGTGCGAACATCCAACAGGAATGGCCGGGAGGGTTGCGAGATCATCGATTGGAGCTGCTGGGGATCCAATTGGTGAATATTCGAATGGTTTGAAAATATTGAAAAGAAATCCACGATGACCGTCCTTTTCCTTTTTTTATGGTGGTTATTAGATGAGACAAACTGCTCAGAAGTTACAGCTTTTAGAAAATTGGATTATTACAATTCGATAAAATCTGTTTTAAGAAAAATCGGATCTTTGATGTAACTTTTTATAATTACTTGCATCTTATGAATATCAATAAAATTTAAAAAAAAGGAATTAAATATGGCGAATAAACCCATCCATGTAACTGATGCAGAATTTGAGCAGGTCGTGTTGAAATCGAGCGTGCCTGTAATCGTTGATTTTTGGGCGCCCTGGTGCGGGCCGTGTAAGATGGTTGCGCCTATTTTGGATAAAATCGCTCAAGAACAGGCCGGCAAGCTGGTGATTGCAAAAGTGAACACCGATGAAGATCAGGAGTGGGCGGGCCGGTTTGGTGTGCGGGGCATCCCCACCATGTTGTTTGTCGCTAATGGCAAATTAATTCACCAGCAGGTTGGCGCACTTCCGGAAGGCATGCTGAAGGACCTTGTACAACAGTTTCTTGAGGTAACGACGCCAAAGAATGTGGTAGAAGTACAAAATTAATCCCAATTGTTCAATCCATAAGGAGAGTAAGACATGAAATTCGTAAATGAATCAGGTGTTGACCGGATGATCCGGGTTGTAATTGGCATCGCTCTGCTGGCTTCAGCGCTGGGCGGAATTGTGACTGGCGGGTTAGGCATATTTCTAATCGTTATCGGTGGTATTCTGCTGCTGACCGGCGTGGTCGGCTTTTGCCCACTGTACCGGTTGTTCAACTTTCGCACAAATAAAGCCTGACCAAAGCAAACGGCGAAACATCCCGGGTGGCGAATTTAGAATAATCCTGGTATTATTCCGGCTGAACAGTTTGAATGAACTGGCAGCCGGATTTTGTTGGTGATCAAGGAGTCGGGGCTTCGTTATGGAATTCACGTTCAAAGCAATTGGCGTAATTCATACCCCATTTATAGAAGATAAAGGTGTTCCCATTCAATCCGCTCGATCTGAGACAGCAGGTATTCTTGAGCTTTTTCCCGAATATCAAGAGGGTCTGGAGGGTGTGGATGAATTCTCTCACCTCATACTTTTATACGTGCTACATCGTGCCTCATGCGATGTTCATCTAAAAGTAAAGCCGTTTTTGGACGACGCCCTACATGGTATTTTTGCAACGCGCTTTCCGGTCAGACCAAACCCATTGGGTCTGTCGGTGGTGCGGGTGATTGGCTGTCAGGAAAATCAGATCCATTTCCTGGGCGCGGATATGTTAGACGGCACACCGCTTTTGGATATTAAGCCTTACTTTCCGGAGTTTGATGTGCACGAAGTTTCGAAAATAGGCTGGTATGCACGGCGAGCCCACCCATAGAACTATAAAGAGGACACCATGGCAAAAGCAGAGATCATGCCCGGCAACTGTGGCTTTACCACGACTGTGGAAGCAATGATGGATGGCGGCAAAGAGTGTAAAATAACGATTACCAGCGAATGCAACGCCATTCAAAAGCTGGCTCAGGAACTTATACAGGTTAACCCTTATCAGGAAATTTCTTTCAGGCGCTCTACGCCGGTTATCTTGCAAATGGGCGCCAAATATTGTACGCATGCGGCCTGCCCGGTGCCGGTAGGGATTATCAAAGCCGTTGAAGTGGCA
>DATFYI010000072.1:0-9873 GCA_035315125.1 Anaerolineaceae bacterium
TGGCAATATTTCCAAAGATGACCGTAAAAATGATAGTGGTCAGCAACGGCTGGATCAAAAACCAGAGTGGGCCCAGGATGGTTTGCTTGTAAACAGCCACGAAATCACGGCGCACAAACAGCATCACCAGGTCGCGGTAACACCACAGCTCGCCCAGGCGCAAGTCCAGCAGGTTGCGCTTGGGCAGGATGGTCATATCCCATTTTTGATCTTCAATATTTTGAATTTTTTGCAGATTGTTCTCCATCATTCCTTTTCAATCTATATTTATTCGGCCTGCCCACTCACTTTGACACTAAAAATGAACTATATGGGCACTCATTAATTCTAAATCTTCGATTTGGGACTGAACGAAGTTGGGGCCTTATTTTGTTTCCGTGATTTTTGAATTTCATCAGCTTTGGACGATTTACCATTTCTGCCACCATGATTAGAAACCTGGCGCTTGTAATAGCCTTCGTAGTAATACCCATAGCTCGATTGTTTCATCTCTACCTGATTGACGACCACACCGATAATCCTGGATTTTACCTGCTGTAAGTTTTCTATTGCCTGAATGACAGCTTGCCGGGTAGTGCGGCCTTGCTCCACTACGAGGAGCACCCCATCCACTAATGGAGCCAATATTGCTGCGTCCGCCACCGCCAGTATGGGTGGTGAATCCAATACAACTATGTTCCCCATCACTAATAACATATCCATCATTGCGGCCATTTTCTTAGACGCCAGGATTTCAGAGGGGTTGGGAGGAATGATCTCTCCAGTTGTAATTATAGATAATCCACTCAAGCTGGTGGGTTTAAGGATATCATCGAAGACAATTTCAGGACGGTCTAATAATGTAGTGAGTCCGCTGCCATTGGAAAGATTCATTCGTTTGTGAATCACCGGGCTGTGATAGTCCACATCGATCAGAGTCACTTGATGATTCGCCTGCGCCAATACTACCGCCAGATTTACACTTACCATAGACTTGCCTTCACCGGGAGTTGCGCTAGTAACCAGGATTGAGCGAATGGGGTGGTCAACATCTGCGTACTGTATATTGGTGCGTAAGGAACGGAAGGCGTCTGATGTAGGTGAGCGAGGTTCCGTTTGAGTAATCGGTCCTGCCGTATTATTATGTTTGTAGATAACACCCAGAACAGGCAATTTGAGGGTACGCGCAATTTCATCCACCGATTTAAAGGTGTTATCTAATGCATCCATTACAAATACAAGACAGATACCCAGGAGTAACCCCACAATGCCAGCTTCTAATGTATTCGTAAAGATTATGGGTTTAATCAATTGATAGGAAGACCCTGCTAAATCGATCTGCACCACACTCGATGTAGCCTGGATCTCTGCTAAATGGGCTTGTTCGTAATTCGTGAGTATACTGTCATACATCGAACGGTATTGGATCACTTTGTTATCAAGTTGAGCCTTGGTTACCGGATCCGAAGCAGCATTTTCATCGGCGATTGCTTTCTGAAGTAATTGGCTAAGGGATGCCAGTTCATTTTGGAGGTTTTGCTGAGTACTCGTGAAACGGTCAGACTGGAGAGTGTTGATCTTATCGATGAAAACCGAGACCAATGTGTTTGCAATATTGGCAATTTGAGTGCGATCGGTTCCAGCAACGGAAATCATGATGGTTGAGGTATTCACGACCGGAGTAACATTGATCATACCGTTCAAAGAATCTGTTGTTTGAGACAATCCCAACCGCTTAATGACCTCAGTCAAAATTGAATTATTGGTCATCAAATCAGCATAGGTCGGTATCAGATTCTGGTTGGTCAGGCTTGAGTATTGGCTGGTCGTTTGAATTGACGGAGCGGCGATCACCAGTACTTTGGTAGAAGTCACGTACACCGGCGTTTGCCTGTGGAGGGAGAAATAAGCGCTTCCTGCGGAAACTGCACCTAATAATAAAATCAACCAGATCCAATGCCACAGCATTAAAAGATAATGCTGAACCACGTCCTGTTGTTTATTATCATATCCAATTTGTTGATTATCATTGAGCGTATTTGAAGGCATGAACCCTCCTAAAATAAAGTTCGCAATTCCTTAATATTGGTTTTAATTGCTGATCTAGGCCTATTCGAGCAAATTCCGACCCGATGTATTAATGGTCCTAATTCAATTGAAAGGTAGGAAATGCCTTTTTCACTCGCTGCTCACAGGAAACTGGTCAGCCTTCAAAATTAGCACGATGTTTTAAGCCCATTAAACCTATCCATGCTCCGCCCTTACGACATGAGATCGGTTGCTGAATTTGTATTGTCCATTTTTCAGGTCAGGGCCTTTCCGGGTCCCTCACATCAAGTGGTTTGAAGATAAATCTCTAAAACAGTAATGGTTAATAAGCTAATTCAGTGATTAGCGATTATTTCGATATTTCTTGAATAAGTCCCGATTATTGGCAGATCACAAGTACTGCTATTATCATTTCGTTTATTAATGAACCACTTTAATTATAAAATGACCTGACTGCGTCAACAATTGCGACAATCTGATCGTCCGACAATTCGGGATACATTGGAAGTGACAAAATTCTTTCCACTTTTTTTTCAGTAACCGGCAGATCGCCTGGTTTATACCCTAAATTGCCCATTGCCTTTTGTAAATGGACTGGGACAGGATAATGAATGCCGGTCCCAATCCCGCGTTCTTTCAGCCAGGTTTGCAGATCGTCTCGTCTAGGCGCCTGGATAACATACATGTGATATATATGCTGGTTTTCAGGGCATTCGACCGGAGTAACAATCGATGAATTTGCAAGCAATTCATTGAATTTTCTGGCGTGTTCCCGGCGAAGTTGATTGTATTTGTTTAGGTGAGGTAACTTTGCTCTCAGCACAACCGCCTGGATCTCATCCAGTCGACCATTGAACCCAATTAAATCATGATAGTACCTGCGTTCTGATCCGTGATCGCGAATCATACGTGCTTTGCGAGCAATCTCAGGATTGCTGGTACTGATGAAACCGCCTTCTCCATATGCCCCCAGGTTCTTTGCATAATAGAAACTGAAACCGGCTGCCTCACCGAGACTCCCTGCCGGGCGTCCTTTGTAGATAGCGCCATGGGCCTGGGCAGCATCTTCAATGACGTGCAATCCATGCCGAGCAGCAATTTCTAAAAGGGGATCCATATCGGCCGTCTGGCCGTAGAGATGCACAGGTAGGATAGCTTTGGTGCGGGGTGTAATCTTAGCTTCGACTTGATTGACATCCATCAATAAGGTCTTTGGATCGATATCTACAAAAACTGGAGTAGCTCCAACCAGGACGATCGCTTCGACCGTGGCGATAAATGTGTGAGAAACCGTTATCACTTCGTCTCCAGGACCAATATCCATGGCTCGCAGGATAATATTAAGGGCAGCCGTACCGTCGCTTACGCCTATTCCATATTCCGCTCCACAAAAATGAGCAAATTCTTTTTCCAGTGCTTGTACATTCTCACCCAAAAAAAGATGCATACTTTGGAAAACTTTTTCCATACCGGCAAAAATTTCGTCTTTTAGGGGTGCATATTGGGCGTATAGGTCAACCAACGGAATATTCATCTGAGTTCTCCAATCTAGTTTCTATTTTTCTCAGGATTCTGGCTGGGTTTCCGGCAACGACCGCCCAATCTGGTACATCATGGGTGACAACGCTGCCTGCACCGACGATGGCACCTTCGCCAATGGTTACCCCGCAAAGGATGGTAGCATTACTACCAATGGATGCGCAACGCTTTACCAGGGTTGAGATGACCTTCCAATCTGCCTCTGTCTGCGGCCCACCGTTTGTATTGGTAGCTCGAGGGTATTTATCATTAATAAACATGACACCATGACCGATGAAAACTTCATCTTCTATGCTTACACCCTCACAAATAAAGGTATGGCTCGATATTTTTACTCTTCGACCGATTTTGGCTCCCTTTTGGATTTCAACAAAAGTTCCAACCCGGCTTTCGTCGCCAATTTCGCAACCATATAAATTTACAAAGGCATAGATTTTAACATCTTGCCCTATACGCACATCAGGTGAAATCCGCAAGTAGTCACCGGTTACCATTTCAGCACCTCGATGTGCCCGGAATTGTCGAGCGACCTTTGCGCTGCTTCCAGGATTTTCACAACGTGTAAACCATCTTCGCCACAGCTAGAAGGACTGGATTGATTGTGGATAGAATCCAAAAAGTGCTGGCATTCAACTTTTAGTGGTTCTAAAAAGCGAATGTTGGGTATCAGGATATCACCATAGCGATATGAAATATTAAATTCACCAAAATTATTTGTATATTCAGGTGTTTCCACTCCTTTATCATAGATCTTGATTTTCTCCAGACTTTCGATATCGTTGTAAACAGCCATCTTTTTACTGCCCACCACGGTAACCCTGCGTACCTTGCAAGGGTCTAACCAACTCACATGGATGTGGGCCATGATGTTATCAGGAAAAACCAGGTTTACGTAAGCCACATCATGGATTTTGTTCATGACATTCGCAGCCCCATATGAATTGACCGAAATCGGTAATTTCCCTAACAGGAAAATCAGGATTGAAATATCATGCGGAGCCAAATCCCATAGTACATTTGAATCTTTCTGAAATAGCCCCAGATTTAACCTTGCTGCATCCAGGTAATATATCTGGCCTAATTCTCCAGCTTCCATTAATTGCTTCAGGGCAAGCACTGCAGAATTGTATTCAAAGGTATGGCCAACCATCAAGATCCGATTTTTTTGTTCAGCGATTTGGATTAGTTCTTCCGCATGAACAGAATTCAAGGTGAGCGGTTTTTCGACCAGCACGTTCAGACCATTCAGTAAACATTCTTTCGCAATCTGATAATGTGTTGCTGGAGGCGTGGCTACGACCACTGCATCCAGATTTTGTGTAAAGAGATCCCGGTAATCTTCAGTAACCATTACGTGGGGGTAAGTGTTCTTTACAGTTGATCGCCTATCCTCTCTAAGATCTGCCACCATCACGACTTCGGAATTTATGTTTTCAATAAAATTCCGGGTCAAATTTGGGCCCCAATAGCCAAATCCAATAACACCTATCCTCTTTTTGTTCATTTTTTCCCTCCTCGTTTTTGTTCGATGATTAAACAGCACCTTTGCGTGAGAGTACAACGAACGGTGTCTTGAAAAGTATATTTAAATCTAACCAGAAAGATTGGTTATCAACGTATTGGACATCTAATTTCACCATCTCGTCATAATCTGCTGAACTTCTGGCGACAACCTGCCAAAGTCCAGTAAGGCCCGCTTTAACATCCAAGCGATGATAGTAGCTTGGCTTGTACATTTCGACCTCATATGGGATAGCAGGTCTTGGTCCCACCAATGACATATCACCTTTTAGAATATTAAATAACTGTGGTATTTCATCCAGACTACTTCTCCGCAGATACCAACCAACTCTGGTAACCCTCGGATCGTTAGCCAATTTTTTTACTTTATTTACACCCTTTTGGATTTTATTCATTTCTTCTTGATCATTATTAATTAGAGCTCTCACAAACGATTTGTGAAGATCAGAATCAACATTATGGAACATGGTGCGAAATTTCACACAGGGAAATATTATCTTTTGCCAATATAAATTTCCGTTTTTAATGATTCTTTTTGCACTCACACGATTCTGTATAAAAAATACTGGGCCAGGAGAATCAATTCGGATCAAAATGGCAATTATAGTGATTAGCGGTAGCATCAAGATCAAAATAGTGGCTGCGCCAACAATATCCAAAATTCTTTTAAAGAAATAATAAACAGCACGATCTTTCGCCTGATAAGTTATAACCAAGGCATGGAACACTCTCATGAATTCAATATCACTATATTGTTGCATTTCTAAATACCACCTTTGGATTCAATTCCAATATTAGAAGTTTCAAGGATAAGAAAATAAAGAGCCATTAAATTCCCCCAACATCAGGGAGTAATTGAGATGCTCCATTCGTATAACAGTTGACGAGTTTCGCGTTCGATGTTTTCAAAAAGAATATTAAAAACGGTAATGCAGGATCTTGATAGCAACACCATAAAGGCAATCAGGGTAAGTTTTGCCTCTCAAAACCATCCCAGAGATACCCAGTTTGGATGTTCCCCAATCAAGGTTCCCGGTGGGTAAAGCGATTTTAATTGACACTAAACTGCCATTTTGAATGGAGCGGCTTAACAAAACAAATACACCGCTTGCACTAAGATTAATAACTCGCCCATTTTCTTCATAATTTTTCCCATCCTTTTCGTGCCCTCTTATAATTGCAGGATAATCACAATAGATACGTGGCTTACTTCGTCTTTCGGTTAATGATATATCTTCAGGTTTTTGATCCATTTTTTTATATACCTGATGTAAATGGGTTAACAAATTGATCTTTTCAGAAGGGTAATTAGTATATTAATAGAAAAGGTTTGAGAATACATCGTTGAATTAATCCATCTTTGATTAGATAAGTAGACTATTATGCGGATCAGATTAATGACATAATCCGATCCATTTTTTGGCACAAATGTGCCAAATACAATAAAAAATCCCTTTTCGATCGCGATCGAAAAGGGATTCAAGTAAACAGATATATTTTAAAATTGTGTTTTATTTAGATCTGGAGATTGTTTCGGTGATTTAGTTAATCCCCACTGATGTGCAAAAACCAGTAATTCCAACCTATCTGAAACCCCCAGTTTATTAAAAATTGAAGTCAGGTGATGCCGTACAGTTGTCTCGCTAATATTTAATTCGGTAGCAATGGATTGGTTTTTCATGCCTAAACCAATCAAATCGATAACCTGACGCTCTCGATTACTAAGGTGTTGAATCTGTTCTTGTTCCGGATTTGCTTGATGAATTTCTTTGCCGAATGAAATTGAATTAATAACGCTGGCGATCATAGACCTTTCAATCCACGCTTCCCCGGAATAAACCTTCTCGATTGCTTTATAAAGAACTTCGGGTGGCTGGGTTGTCAATACTACGCCAAGAACGCCTGCTTGTATTGCCTTTAAATATAATTGTGAATCATCTGGTGATGTTATGACGATTATTCGTGCTCGAGCAAATGTTTTTAATAATTTAGGGATAATATCTAAGCCAGATTCTCCACGATTGCTCAAATTGAGTATGAAAATATCAGGTTTTTTGTGCTCTCCAATTTCAAGACTTTCGGAAAAATCCCCAGTTTCTCCAACAACCGCAAATCTTGGCTGGCTTTCGATTAATGCCTTTAAGCCAGACCTCTCAAGAATATGATTATCGACGATGATTACTCGGATAAGATTATCGGATAAATTGGACATTGCCAATCGAGATTTCCCCTAACTATTGTTGTTTATTAATTTCCCATTTCTTGGAGCAATACGAGATTCGGAATATTAAATCAATATTATGCTTTGATGCTATTGACGGTTATAGAATGTAAAAGTGATTTCTAATGAATCTGTTTCTGCTCCAGGTTTCCCCGCTTCAGCTCTTAGCATTGTTCAGAGGGATAAATCCAAATTCCTTTTTTTCTAAATAGCGAGCGCATGATTGTACTCGGATTGAATGCAGTGATGCTTATTGAAATTCTTCTTTTCCAAATAATACCAGGTCATTCAGACAAATATCATTATTTAAGAATAGTATAGCACATTTTTTTGGGGGAATAAATAAATTTAAGTTAACAAATTGTGTCAAATACTTCACATTTACTCAATAGAATCAATTCCATCAGACCACGTGTGTTCATCAAGAATCCTAAAGCAGTTGACTCCCGCCAGGCGTGCCGCCAAATTTGCCCAATTTGAGGTGTTTCAAAAAGAGACTGGATAGGATTAGCTGACCAGATTCGGACGGGCAAATCGGACGAGACTTGGAGCTGCCAACCTTGGCCCATGCTCACCTGGCACTTCCCCAAAGCGGCGATGTGCTTCCCAATCCTCTCTCGCCTGGACAATCTCTTCAGAGGTACGCGCCACGAAATTCCACCACATCAGGATCGTTTCAGGAAATGGCGGCCCACCGATTACCAATATTCGGCCACTTTCCTGGCTTTTGAGCGTAAGGCTTGAGCGTCGGCTGCCCAGGTAGTACAACGTATGTTCCTCTAAGTGCTGATTCTCTAACCAGCAATCACTGCTGAGTACCAGCGCTGCGTGTTCGAACTCTGGATTCAATACCAACTCGACCGCTTCGCGTTTATGAATTTGGATATCCATACCAATGATATCGGAAAAATAGGGTGCGGACGAGGGTACTCCAGCATATGAGCCGGCAAATACTTGAACAATCCCGCCACGAGTTTCTAATACGGATACCTGTTCCACGCTCGTGAAGGAAGGAACGGTGTTTCGGTGAATCTCTGGCAGCGCTACCCATAGCTGTACCCCGTTCAGGCGCCCGCTGTTTTTGGCGGGTGTTTCTTCAGCATGGGCAATGCCTCTTCCAGCCGTCATCACATTCACGCCACCGGGACGGACTATCGCTTCGGAGCCAAGGCTATCATTGTGCAGGACTTCGCCCTCAACCAGCCACGAGACGGTCTGAATCCCGATGTGTGGATGGGGTGGAACATTCATTGGTTTGTCAGCGGCAAAGGCTAATGCACCGAAGCGATCCAGGAAACACCATGGACCCACCAAACGCCGGTCACGGATTGGCATAGCGCGATAAATACGCAGGTCACCGAGCATTGCATCCCGGTTCGGGTAAGCGGTAAGTGTGGGCTGTTTGGGGCCGATGGCGCTGCATTCTTTCCCGGCAACTGGTTCTATGCTCATATGAACCTCCTGATTTCATCCCGGAAAGACCTTGATCATGTCCCGATCCTCAGTCAACCGGCGAGATTGTATTTTAACCCATCTGGGGAAGGCTATACCGCGCTTTTCCCAGTGCCAGGCGATTGCGCACGAGGATTCCGTTCTGGGCACCCATTGCGGTGGTGATGGCCACCACCAGGGGTACTGCCAGACCTAGAGCATATGGACAGGTGATCACCAGCACTGTTGCGACTCTCGCGATGACATCCACATTGAACCCCACCGCAATCGTCCAGGCAACTGCTGTGATGGCAGCCATACCCAAGACTACATAAAATAACCAGCCGGCAGCTTTGTCGGCCAGAATCTGCGTTTTTGACTTGCTCTGTTGAGCCTGTTCGACCAGGCGCTTGAAGCCTGCCAGAGCCGTCTCGTCTCCAGTAGCAGTGACTTTCACGCGCAGGCTGCCATCCCCATTGATTGTACCGGCAATTACTTTTCCACCGGGCTGTTTTTTGACCGGTTTGGATTCTCCTGTGATCATAGCTTCGTTGACATCCGAATTGCCTTCTTGCACTTCCCCGTCAGCTGGTAGGCTGGCGCCCGGGAGAACAAGAAGCAGATCACCATTGTGCAGTTTGTCCATTGAGACAGTTTCGGTGGGGCCATCCGGGTTGAGGCGTTCGGCAGTGTCTGGCATCAATTTTGCCAATTCCGTCAGGGCGCCCGAGGCCTGGCGTATGCTGCGCATCTCAATCCAGTGACCGAGCAGTATGATATCGATCAGGGTGGTCAGCTCCCAAAAGAAATCCATCTGCCCAGGTAAGAACAGGGTGGCAAAACTGTAAATGAAGGCGACCGAAATCGCCAGCGAGATCAGGATCATCATGCCGGGCTGGCGATTTTTGAACTCTGGCACAGCCATCTGCAAGAAGGGCAGACCACCGTAGAGGAAGATGATCAATCCAAAGACAGGCGCCAGCCAATTACTGCCCGGGAAAGCCGGCAGCGAAAAACCTAACATCGTTTGCAAGCTGCTGCTATACAGGATTACCGGGATGGAGAAAATCAACGAGATCCAGAATTTTCTCTGGAACATTTGCTCGTGACCGGCGTGGTCGGCGTGCGCCTCG
>DATFYI010000073.1:0-5932 GCA_035315125.1 Anaerolineaceae bacterium
CTCTGGCGAGATGGTTGGCCAGGCGATTTCTGAGAGTTCCCCGGAATTATCCTCTATGATTAAACCGTACCTCGAAAAAGTATTAAAAACCGACCAACCCGTTCTCGGCCTGGAAGCCAGCCCAACTTTTTCTCAAAAGGGGCAGGTCGATTTGCTTTTCAGTCTGTCACCGCTTAAAGATGTTCAACAACACACTCAGGGTGTTGCGATCGTAATGGAAGATTTGACAGAAAAGAAACAGTTAGAAGCTTCAAGACGATTGTTTGAAAAAATGGTTTCCCCTGGTGTAATCGACCAGTTGGACCCTGACAGCTTGAAGCTGGGCGGCCGTAAATCTGAAATAACCATTCTATTTGCTGATATCCGAAATTTCACAAGTTTTAGCGAAGGAGTATCCCCAGAAAAACTGGTCAGCGTTCTAAATCGTTACCTGGCAGCGGCTGCAGATGCCGTTTTGCAAGAAGGTGGAACCATTGATAAATTCCTGGGTGACGCAGTGATGGCCTGGTTCAACGCTCCGGTACCTCAACCGGACCATACCCTGCGGGCGATACGAGCCGCATTAGCGATCCGTCTGGCGCAAGAAAAACTACATGAAGAGTTGCCAATCAGCTCTCACCTCTCGTTTGGCATAGGAATCAATGTCGGTGATGCAGTTCTGGGCCTGGTGGGAACACAAAAAAGATTGGATTACACTGCGATCGGTGATTGCGTTAATACATCCAAACGCATACAGGAAAATTCCGCAGCCGGCCAAATATTAATGGGCGAAGAAATCTATAAAAGGGTGGCGGATAAGGTTGTAGCAGTAGCTGTCGAACCGATTCAGGCTAAAGGCAAACGAGATCCAATTCAAGTCTACGAATTAGTCGGCATGAGATAAAAAGAATTTACTACTCAGGCGGTTCTGCTTGTGCCCAAATTCTTTCGATCAGGCTTTGGAGCTGTTCAAGGCCTGAATGGACCGGTTCAATTTCGAAATATTCTGCTGAGGTATGAACGTTACTACCAGTTGATATTCCGATCCCGATTGCCGGCAATCCAAGATTAAATGGGATATTTGCATCCGTAGATGCTATTTCAAGCACTGGTTGAATACTCAGCTCCCGCAAACAGCTTTGGGCAATTCGGATCAGGGCATGGTTAGCAGGCAACTCACCAGCAGGGCGTAGCCCGATTTGTTCGATTGAAGTTGTAACGTTATTACGGTTTTGGTCCTGGACAAGACGATTCACCTGCGCAGCTAATTTAGCCAAGGCATGCGGGTCTTCCGAACGAAGATCAAGTTCCAGCCAGGCGCTGGAGGATATGCTGTTGATCGAAGTTCCCCCCTGCATGACACCCACATTCAGAGTTGTTCTAGGTTTTTGGGGTAATGGAATTTTGATTATGTTCGTGATAAGTTCGGCTAATTGATGGTTTGCAGATGGAGCCCCATAGTTAGCCCAGGAGTGTCCACCTGGTGTATGAATAGAAATGCGGTATCTAATCACACCCAAGCCGCGTGTAAATAGCTTTCCAAGGCCGATCCCCTCAACGATGATGTAAGCTAAAGGACGATTTCTAAAACGATCGACGATGGCTTGCATTCCTCTTAGGTTACCCAAACCTTCTTCACCGACTGTTCCAACCAACCAAATATCGCCCATAGGATGCAGGGATCCCTGTTGGTATAAACTCGTCAGTGCAAAAAGGCTGGCAACCCCTAGAGCGTTATCCCCAATCCCGGCTCCGCTTATTCGAGCAGGATTTTTCTCCAGGGGTGGCAGGTTCTCTTCTGGATGAACCGTATCGATGTGAGCAGCTATAACAATCGCTGGTTTCGGTCCGCCGGGTATACATGCCATTACGTTCCCAGTTTCGTCAATGGAGACATCTTTCAGACCGGCAGCGCACCATTTCTCGTAAATGTACTTTGCCCGGCGAGATTCATGAAATGTAGGTGCAGCGATTTGTTGGATAGAACAGGCTACATTAATGATTTCATCCACAAATTCCGGTGGTAAAGGTTTCATATCTTGCGGATCATCCCTTGCAATGATTCTAATCGCGCTTGAGCCAGTCCGGGTAATGCATCCAGAGCATAAAATGGACCGCTGCCTTCTACAACCAGCGAGGCAGAAATATTCCCGTATAACGCGGCCATCAATGGATTATAAGTTATCCGATACCCTACTAAAAAGCCTCCACAAAAAGCGCCTCCAGCGCCAGTGGGGTCAAGCACGCGCGATGGATAAGCCGGTATCACCCAGTGGCTACGGCTGGAAGGCTCGTAAACGTATTGACCTCGAGCCCCACGCTTAATAACAATCATTTCACAGCCATAACTTGCCAATGCCTCGGCCATTTCCCAGAGATCAGTACTTTTACCTCGAAACAGATTTTTGATGTTCTCTTCAGAGGTGAGAAATGCCGTTAGCCCATTTACAATTGAAGGTATATTATCCCAAAAGGTTGGATTCATGTATCCTACGGCAGGGTCGATAGTCAATGTCGAGATATGCCCCTGGCGGAGAGCAGTGGGGATAAGAGTGTGGCTTAGATAATCCAGCGGGCAAAGATGTGCAGCGGTAGCATCAAAATAATCCATGGGGATATCATTTGGGCGGATTGTTATCTCGGAGGGCTGAACCCGGCTGTCGATCTGCAGGGCGGGTGCTGTATATCCCAGAAGGGATTTCGGAAAAGGTAGACCAACCCTTGAAAAATGAGAGACGGGGTTGTCTATTGAACGATTATCCAGGTCCGTATAAGAAAAAAAAGAACGGGCATCTACTATGTCATTTGTAATATGGATGCCACGTGTATCGAACCCTTTCGCTGCAATTTCATCCAACCATTCATGCGGGTAATCTTCGCCTACCCGGCTGACCAGACCGATACCTTGTTCCCAAATTCCAATTCCTGCGGCTGCATACAGTAAATTTCCGCCAGGAATATCGATGTAGGCTTTTCCATTTGCAGTAAGGATATAATCTCGCTGCAACTGACCCGCAATGAGATATCGGATCATAGGGGCGCTTTCCAATTAGCGAGAATTATCGTTCACTATGACCATTTTCAAGATTAAAATGATTATTTAGCGGGGTTCCAATCGGCTATCTGACGTAACACACCCAGTAACCCAAGACCCAGTTTCACACCATCCCCGGCCGAGAGTTGGGGCCGTTCTTGAGTACGATCGGCTCGTTGGGTGATGATATAGGCTGCCAACAAACCAGTCAGAGCTCCAAGCGCTGCCCCAATCAAGAAAACTTTGGTTTTCCAATTATCTTTATTGTCCATAGATCCCTCGTTATTCGGCTATGATGGTGGATTAAATCAGGCTGGTATCTTACCCCGCATAATAGCCCAAAATCTGTTTAAGGCTGCCAGTCCTGCCTGGATTGCAAAGACTGGTTGTAAAAATTGATCTGCCCGCTGCTTGATTGTAATTGAAATACGCTGAGCATAGATCTGAACCTGACCTGTAAAAGGAGGAAGTATATTTAATAATTTTGCGATACCATAGATGCCAGCACCGATGATGGTTAATAGGATCAGACCAACAAACAGAACCGGGATAACCATGATTATCAACGAAAGATGAGACCATTTTGTAACCACAATGCTTCCATGGCTGGCGCCAATAATCGTGAGTGCAGCCAGAGCGATAACTATTAAAAAGCCCAGGCTTAATGGAATCCAAACCTGCCAGAGAATTTGCTTTTGGTGCTGGCGAATTGAAACGGATTGTCCTGCGCGATTGGAAGGAACTGAAATATTCACAGATTTATTTTAGCATGATTTTATAAGATTAATACGTTCAACGTTCTTGAAATGATATTATTTGCATATGATATTTGTAAACTGATGTATAATATTAAAATAATATTTTGTTAATATTGTTTACATGATATTGACAATTCATTGCAGAGGCCAATGGCTGTAAAGTTTGAACGATCATTGCTGGAAATGTTATTTCACTCCGTCGGGAGTGTTGGTTGTTTTGAAGTCGGCAACTGGTTTCCGAGCAGGCGGTATTCTGTGGATAAGCTTGTTTGTAGTCATTTGACATGTGAGAGGCAAGCTAGCCGTCAAGCAGGATCTTTCAACCAGTAGAGCGCATAAATGGATATGAGCACAACTGGCTTCGACAACACAAATAAAGGAAAAAATTGCTTCCCTCGACCTTTATAAAGGTCTGACCTTTATTTTTCTTTCAATTATATTATCGGGGCAGGCGTTTACCAGCAATCTTCGTTTACAAGGCAGATATAACCTTGGCCTGGTAGACATTATTACGGCTGTGTTTTTTCTATGGACCAAAAGATCACTGCGCTTAAGGCACAAAAACGCAACCCAAATCGAATTAATGTGTATCTGGACGGGATTTTTGCTTTTGGTTTGGCACGAGTTGTAGCTGCCTGGTTGCAAGTAGGGCAAACTCTCAATGAGGAAAAGATAGACTCGCTTCAAAACCAAGATACATTAGAGCTGGCCTATCAAAAATCTCTTCATCTGTTGGGTTACCGCCCCCGATCAGAAAATGAAGTCCGTAGAAAATTGTCTGAAAAAGGTTTTTCTGTAGAAGTAATTGATTCTGTGTCGGAACGTTTAAAATCCAGTGGATTGATTGAGGACCGGCAGTTTGCCAAAAATTGGGTTGAAAACCGGATCACATTTCGTCCACGAAGCCATCGCTTGATGGCAATTGAGCTTCGACAAAAGGGTGTAACAGACGATGCCATTCAGGAAGCCCTGGATACCAGCGTGGATGATGCCGCGTTGGCATATGATGCGGCTATTCGTTATAGCCGGCGCCTTTCAGGGCTGGAGTGGGGTGAGTTTCGTGAGCGAATTTACAGCTACCTCAGAAGACGTGGGTTTTCTTACGGAACAATATCAACGGCTGTGCAGCGTCTCTGGTCTGAATTGAAACCAACTGAGGGCACCTATCATAATACTGATGAGGATATAAAAGAAGATGAATAATTTTATTGCAGGTGTGTTGATCATCACAGGAGATTTGGTTATTCTTGCGGGTATCATTTATCTTGTTACCCAAAACACGGTAAAACGTCTTAAAAAGGAACAAGAAGAGAAAGCCAGTGGTATATTGCAGGTTGCTAATGAGAAGGCTCGTTCTATTGAGCTGGAAGCCAAAGACAATGCTTTGAATATCATGCAAGAAGTCGAGGCAGAAGTTGGCAGGCGGCGAGGTGATTTATCCAAAGAAGAAGAGCGCTTAGGCAAGCGCCGGACAGAGCTGGACCACCGCCTGGAAAGACTTGAACTGCGCGAACAAACCATCAATAAGCGCCAAAGTGCATTGGATAAGCGCGCCAACGATGTGGAAAAGATGTGGTCGCAACATATGGCAGAACTGCAACGTATTGCTCAAATGTCAACTGAAGAGGCCCGTACGGAGTTATTAGCCGAAACTGAAAAAGAGACTCGCGGCGATATGGCTCGCATAATCCGTCAAATAGAAGCAGAGGCTCGCCAGGAGGGTGACAAGCGCGCCCGTGAAATCATCGCCGACGCCATCCAGCGGGTGGCCTCGGATCACGTGGCGGAAGTTTCCACTTCTGTGGTTGTACTGCCAAATGAAGAAATGAAAGGCCGGATCGTTGGACGGAATGGTAGAAATATCCGCGCTTTCGAGCAGGCTGCCGGCGTAGATGTAATTGTAGATGACACACCGGAAGCTGTGACCATATCCTGCTTTGACCCGGTTCGCCGGGAAGTGGCTCGCCGCTCGTTGGAGCGCTTAATTCTGGATGGCAGGATTCATCCGGCTCATATTGAAAAAATATTAACCGAAGAGCAAAGGGAAGTCGACCGCGCCATCGTCGAAGCCGGCGAACAGGCCGCCTTTGATGCGGGTGTGGCCGGTTTGCATCCTGAAATATTGAAAGTGCTCGGACGTTTGAAATTCCGCACTTCTTAC
>DATFYI010000074.1:0-3338 GCA_035315125.1 Anaerolineaceae bacterium
GTGCTGGGTGGTTTTGCCTTTGCCACTTTTTTTATAGTGGTGGCCGTCCTGCTGCCGGTTACCGGCCTGGGTTGGACTTATCTGGCCGCCACGGCGGCAGCGCTGGTGCTCAACAGCATTGCTCTGCATTTTGTGCATCCAAGGCAAGCCCCACTGCCAGCCTGAATTTTAATCATGCCAAATTTTAGAGTGACACGGACTAGAAATTGCCATAGATAAAGGGATGCACATCGCTCCCACGCACCGCAGATAGGATGGTCAACCCTGTAAGGACTACTACTGCGGTGATGATACCCACATGTCGAACGCGTGCAGGATACCGTAGGCTGCCTCTCTCGATAAAATCAAGGCCAGCCATCAATCCGCCTGCTAATAAAATTGGCGGCCAAAAGTTGGGTATCCAATACAGATTTTTAAGGTTAGTCATTCCGGCAAAGAAACTGAACGCTGAGGCAAAATCAGCCGATTTAAATAACACCCAACCGATTGCAACCAAATGAAAAGTTATCAATGTAGATAGTAACGTCTGCCAGCCCTTCTGGGGTTTCCAGGCGGTTATGCGCTCGATAGAAACCAAGAGTCCATGCCAGACACTCCAGACCACAAAAGTCCAATTTGTGCCGTGCCAGAAACCGATCAAAATCATCGTGATTAGATTTGTGACTACCTGGATCTGGCGTGACCAGCGCTGCCCACTTCGTTTGAGTAGTGACCGGCTCAGCGGGAAAAAAAGGTATTCACGGAACCAGGCTGTGAGCGACATGTGCCAGCGGTTCCAGAAATCTGCAATAGTACCAGAGAGATAAGGCTGGCGAAAGTTTTCGGGCAAATGGAACCCTAACAGAAGCGCCGAGCCGCGCGCCAGGTCAGTATAGCCGGAAAAATCAGCATAGATTTGAATAGCATATAAGTAGAACCCCTGGATGAAAAGCAATGTAGGAAAGGATGGATTGCCAGGTTGTCCTGCTGCACGAAAGGCAACTCCCGCCAGGGACGTCAGGCTATCGGCGATTAGAACTTTTTTGACCAATCCGCTCAATAACAGCTTGAACGCGATGCTTCGATCTGAGTTGGCTAAGCGGTCGGGTAATTGATGTAACTCGTCAAAAAATTGTTTTGGGCTGACAATTGGACCGGCAATCAATTTGGGAAAAAAAGCCAGATAAAGCATTAGATCGAAAAAACTGGCTGGAGTGAGCTTTTTTCGATAAACCCCAACGATATAGCTGATCCCCTGAAATGTGTAAAAAGAGATGCCAATTGGCAGCAGCAAGCTGAAAGCAACCGGTAGGCTAGTGATGCCCCAAGGAGCTAAAACAGTACGTAAGCTTTCCAGGAAAAAACCGCTGTACTTGAAAATAATTAAGACACTTAAATTGAGGATAACGCCAATGGTCGCCAAAAAGAACCGTTGTGTGCTGGAAATAATACCACGTCCAATAAAATAGATTACGATGCTCAACCCGGCCAACAATAAGGCAAAGCGCGGATCGAAAAGCGCATAACATAGATAGCTGATGACCACCAATGCCACTTGCCGGACTAAACCAACAGGCAAGCGCCAATAGATCAAAGTAAAGATCAGTAAACTTAAAAGGTATAGTGGTGTTTGGAGATTCATTAGTGGCAGGGGTTATTTTGGAAGAATTGTTCGGCAACATTTGCAACCAGCTCATGCCCGGTCTCATTTCAATGTGAGTCATATACCATGAATGGGTCAACACCATTTAGTATAGATTTGGTAAAGGCTTCAGTTGGATCAATAAAACCCAGGCCCTGCTGGCGAGAAAAGCTGGCCAAAAGATCGCGCCCGGCCATTGCATTTTTCTGAATTTCCTCTACATTTGGTGAGTTTTCATTGTCAGAAATAAGAGTCCCATCTGGACCAAGTTGAAGCGGGTGCAGGCCATTAAGGGTAGGCTGGAGTTGTTCGGGATCGATTGCTAAGGGAAAATAAATCTCTGGCTTAGAGGGAGCAAATAGTACAGCCACACAGGCGCCCTGCTTGCGCGCATCCGCAACTAATGTGTTCATGTAATTACTGAAAAAAGTCCACTGACGGCTGGCTTGGAGCGTTTCAGTATCAATAGTTTGCATCTCCAGATAATGCAGACAACAGGTGAATTGGATTTTTCGCCCTGGAAGATCCAAGGTGAGTGGATAAATCGGTTTAACAGAACCAAACGAGTTAGGAGAATAGAAAGGCTTGAGAAAATACTGCAACACTGGCAAAGGTAAGCTTGATATGAGGAGATTCGGATTGGGTTGGAGCTGGCCAAAGTCAATGGGCGGTTCGACCTCTACTATTACCCAGTGAGGCTGGCGGGGCAAAGCATACCGTCGAAGATAATCCAGCTTGGTATCGATTCTGCTGCCAAGTTGTGAAAGGTTCCAAACTTTCTAATTCATCTGGTTTGCGAGTAACTCTGGCCAGGGAGCGGGCTGCTGATCGCCGAGTGAAATCGAACGACCCAGGACTACTGCATCCACTTTATTTGGAATGGGAGGTGCATTACGGAAGCCGAATTCATCCGTCTGGTAATTGACATGTACTTCTAATTTATTTTGGTTAGCAGGAATTGGGCGGAACAAATCAGGCCGCCAGAAAATTTCGTCAGCATCCGAATAATAAACATCATATACATGGTTCGAAAGCGGAGGATCGATCGGGGCAGGTAATGCCATTCCACGTAGCAACAACTGTGAATTAGAGCGTAATACAGCTTCCAGTAACAACAATCCTAATAGCACTCCCACCGTCAGGTTGAATAATGCAGCAAGCAAATTGAATATATTGAATATGTATCGACGTGACGACGATGGCGGCATAAATTTAATCGGGAAAAAAGCTGAATTTATACTATGATTTGATAGGTAATTGCCAAAACCTGCTCGATTATGCCAAGGGGGGAGTAAGAAACAAAATCAGATTGGCATTCATAACTTTTAATTTAATTATAGACCCTGCTCCTAAAATGATTCCTTTTTTGTGCGATTTGAGAATGCGTTGAAATTTATCCGCCCAATTAATAGAATTCCCATCACAAAAACATTATACAAGACGACCTAAACCTTTTACATTTAGGCTGAGCTTCTCTATAATCAAGTTATCAATAAGGTATATGACCTAACCGTCAGTTTACGATTATTTATAAAATCCAACCTCATCACAGGAAGGAAATATCCTGATGAAAAACAACAAACTTCTCGCCTCAATTTTTCTGATTATCTTTATTGACCTGCTCGGTTTCAGTTTAATTTTGCCTTTACTTCCATATTATGCCAAAACATTTAATGCCAACGGTGTGGTGACCGGCTTACTGGTAGCCTCCTATGCA
>DATFYI010000075.1:0-5998 GCA_035315125.1 Anaerolineaceae bacterium
GCCAAGGATGGGGTTAATTCCGGACGCAGGGTGATTAAATCACCACCGCGGTCCTGGAATACAAAGGCTTGCTCTTTGACCAGCTCCTCGCCTGACTTTGCGGCATAAAGGTCGATCCTTTCCAGGAATGGAGCATCGTATTCCTGGTATCCAAAGGATTCGGAAACTTCGCGAATAACCTGGTAGAGCCAGGAACGGACTGCCATATCCTCAGGATAAAAATCACGGGTACCTTTTACGGATTGGATCGTTGCTTTCATAATCACCGTTTCATGAATTGAATAGAGAGCTGATAAATTTTAACATATAAACTCTGTACAAGAATATATGATTAAAATGAATCTGACAACTGGGTATACGAAGCTAGATGAATTGCATAATAGTGACAAAAATCAAACGAAATATGATGCAGTTTACTTATATATCGAGGTGAATGGGGTACAATTAAACAGAGTTTATCTATTTCTTTATTCATAGAAGGCCTTCAGGTGGTTATGGACGTTAACGAGCTTATACGGCTGATCGATGGAAAATTGATTAGCCAATCAGCAGATCTTTCCCGTGAAGTAAAAGGTGGTTGTGGGGCCGACTTAATGAGCGATGTATTAGCTTCCATACAACCGGAAGCTGTTCTTCTAACTGGTCTCTGCAATCCACAGGTCGTCAGAACCGCGCAGATGGCCGATGTGGCAGCAATTGTGCTCGTTCGTGGCAAGACCCCCCCAAAGGAGACCATTGAGTTGGCCACTCAGGAAAAAATTCCCTTGATATCTTCTCACTATGGTATGTTCGAGTTGTGCGGACGCTTATATCAGGCCGGTTTGGCAAGTCTTGAACGCACAGTTCAGGATGATGAAACTTGTAAGTGCGATTAACCCACAAGGTTTGAGGGATCCATGGAGCAGCCTGAACGACAGACCAGCGTTATTACGGATAAATCTGTTGAGTACATTACAAGATCCGAAGAATTAGCTTACGAACTAAAAATAGATGAAGTAATGACCCACAAAGTCAAGTCCATTTCGGCGGATATGATTATGCGGGATGTAGTTGAAATGTTTCGACAGGCGCGAATATCTGGTGCGCCCGTTACCGTCGGCGGCGAGCTGATTGGGATCATCAGCATGGAAGATTTGATTCGCTGTTTATCCCACAACGATCTGGATGCAGCGGCAACGAAATATATGACGCCCAAGCCGATTACGGTAAAGACAACCGACCCGGTAATTGAAGCATTAAAATTATTTGTCAGCAGCCGGGTTGGACGGCTTCCGGTGCTCGATTCAGAAGGCAATCTGGCTGGTATTCTGACCAAGGGTGATGTAAGCCGCGGACTTCTAAGGGCTTTGCAGCGCACTTATCAAGAGGAAGAACTGCGCCGCTATCGAGCCAGCCACTTATTTGAAGATATCGAATCGGATCGATCCAGTCTAATCCTTCGCTACAACATAAAGGCGCGGGATTTTACAAATGGCGGATCAGCCTCAAGCCATATTAAGCGAGCCCTGCTCCGTCTGGGAGCTAACCCACAGATTGCACGTCGCTGCGGGATTGCCATCTATGAAGCCGAGATGAACCTGATTATTCATACCACCAACGGTGGAATAATTCGAGTGGAAATCGAGCCACACCAAATTACCATCGATGCTAACGATGATGGGCCGGGGATCAAAGATGTCGAATTGGCTATGAAACCGGGCTTTTCTACCGCTACAGAAGAAATCCGTGAATTGGGTTTTGGGGCGGGTATGGGTTTACCAAATATCGCGCGCTGTGTGGACAATGTCAAACTGGAATCGACGATTGGAAAAGGGACAAAATTAAAGATGAAAATATTCCTCGAAAACGAGGAAGCCGTAGGAGAAAGCCATTCACCCAACCAGGAGACGATAAAAGCATGAATCTGGACAAAATCATTCGCGAACTTGACCTGAAACTACTAACCGACCCCCAAGATTATAGCCAGATTGTTCCGAGTGGTGGCTATGCATCTGACCTGTTGAGCTGTGTAATGGCGGGGGCGCCACATCAAGGCATCTGGATCACACTTCAGTCCCATGCCAACATTGTAGCAGTAGCAGCTTTGCTTGAGCTGAGTGCGGTGATCATTACTGAGAGTGCTATGCCAGAACCGGCTGTCATTGAAAAAGCAAATCGGGAACACGTGACACTTTTATCAACCTCTGCCACAACCTACACAATTGTTGGAAAATTGTGGGCGGCCGGTTTAGCAGCAAAATAAATGATTCTGACAACTTTTGTAACCAGATATTCTGTAAAAAAGGCGTAGGATCGTTTGAAAACATATCGGGCTGACCTGCACGTTCATACAGTTCTATCTCCCTGTGCTGAAATAGATATGATCCCGCCTCTCATCGTTGAAACGGCTCTGGAAGAGGGCATCCAGCTGATTGCAATTACGGATCATAACGCCACTGCCAACATTGCTTCCGTACAAAAAGCGGCTGCCGGGAAAGACCTGGTTGTGTGGGCCGGTATGGAAATGCAGACCAAAGAAGAGGTGCATGTTTTGTGTTTGTTTGACATGCTTGAACAATGCCTGGTTCTGCAAGATTTTGTTTCCTCAAGGCTTCCTCCGATTGAAAATCGACCAGATTATTTTGGTGAACAGTTCGTAGTAGATGAAACCGGCGAATTTGTCCAGCGTGAAACTCAATTACTGCTTACATCGGCCAATATTACATTTAAAGAGGCCTGGGAGCAGGTTTCTAAACTGGGTGGGTTGTTCATCCCGGCTCATGTCGATCGTAAGGGGTATGGTTTGATCGCCAATCTCGGTCTGGTGCCTGATGATATTCCTATTAAGATATTGGAAATCTCACGCCAGCTTGACCATGAAAACGCAGTCGCCTTTTTCCCCCAAATCAAAGGTTACCCCCTTATCCAAAATGGTGATGTTCACCGGCTGGATGAGTTTCTAGGTGCAAACGAATACCAGCTTGAAAAACCAACAATCGGCGAGCTACTCCTGGCAATTGACGGACTGGAAGGGCGGTCATATAATTTCTGCTCGTAATTGTGCAGAAAAGCACAAATTGACAACCATCTCACTTTTAAGGTGACATTTGGTATTTGACCAATTTCATAGGTGGGGGGTAAACTACAATTGATTAAAAAGTATTAATTCTACTATTTAACTCTTTTTTATCCGGAGCACAGATGTCTGAAGTTACAGAGCAAGTTTCCATCAATGATCCTCTTGCAAATCCAGAGCAGAAAAAAATGATCGACCAAATCCTGGCAGATAATGCTGGCGTCCCTGGCGCGACCATGGTTGTGCTTAACGAATTGCAGAGCCAGATTGGGTTTGTTTCGGAATCAATGCAACAGTACGTTGCCGCGAAGTTACGTGTGCCAGTCAGTGTGATCCACGGGGTGGTTTCCTTCTATTCGATTTTTGTTACCCAACCGCGTGGCCGTCATACCGTCAAGTTTTGCCTGGGAACGGCCTGCTATGTTGGAGGAACCCCACAATTGCTCGAAAAAGCCAAGCAAGTGCTGGGCGTCGAGCCGGGCCAAACCACCAAAGATGGCAACGTTACGGTCGAGCTTTGCCGCTGTGTGGGTGCGTGCAGCCAGGCACCCGTCGTAGTAGTGGATGAACAGTTATATGGACGTATGCGCCCCAATAAGCTCCCTCAAATACTCCGCTCATGCCAGAACTGAAAGCAGGTAGGCTCGCTTGAAAGAACTGACATTACATTTGTTGGATATCGCAGAAAACAGTGTAGCCGCAAATAGTAAAAATATCACAATTTATGTGGAGGAAGATACAGCAAAAGATCGTTTGCGAATGAGTGTCCAGGATGATGGAGTTGGTATGAACGCTGATACTATAGCAAAAGTAGTCGATCCATTCTACACAACCCGGACTACCCGCAAAGTTGGGTTGGGCATTCCCCTCCTGAAAGAAGCTGCAGAAGCATGTAATGGTTTTTTAACAATTCAATCTGAGCCGGGTCGAGGCACACGCATCGATGTGGAATTTCAGCACAGTCATATCGATCGGATGCCTTTGGGAGATCTGGCGGGCACGTTTTTGAGCCTGTTGATTGCTTACCCGCAAATTCATTGGACTTTTATTTACCGGGCCAACGGACAGGACTTTGAATACGACGATGCTCCGATCAAAAAAGAATTGGATGGGATGTCACTCACAGAACCCGACATACTTTCCTTCTTACGCCAGATGATCGAAACCGGTATAAAGGAAATTCAACCGGCAATTAATTAAAATAACTCAACGATTTGAGGAGATCAATAAAATGACAACCGTTAAAAGTCTGGAAGATCTAAAACGTGTTCGTGAAGAAGCTCTTGAAAAACGCAAAGCAAAGGTCGAGTCCGGCCAGGTGCAGGTGATTGTCGCTATGGGAACCTGCGGTATCGCCGCCGGCGCTCGTGAGACTATGAAAGCAATCCTGGATGAGATTGAAAAAGATAATCTAAGTGGAATTGTCGTAACCCAAACAGGTTGCATGGGTATGTGCGAATGGGAACCGATTGCCCAGGTGATTGTTGGAGATCAACCCAAAGTCACTTACGGCAAAGTAACCCCAGATGTCGCCCGTAAGATCATGAAGGATCACGTGATTGGCGGCAAAATCGTTGAGGATCACGTAATTCCCGCGTAATTCTTCTGTTTTTTCAACATCGAAGAATAAAACATCGAGGCTTTACAGGATTATTGCCAATGAAGTACTATCGTTCGCATGTGTTAGTTTGTGTTGATCCGGAATGTCTGAAGAAGGGCGCTCATGAGGTGCTGGATGCTTTCCAGGATGAGCTTGTCGCCCAAGGTCTAATTGATGAGGTTCAAGTTCTTGAAACTTCACGTATTGGTGGATGTGCCAACGGCCCTGAGATGATGGTTTATCCCGAAGGTGTTCACTACACCGGTTTGACAGTCGATGATATTCCGTATTTAGTCGAAGAGCATTTTCTTAAAGGCCGTATTGTCAAAAAGTTCCAGGAACCAGTAATAACCAGGACAGATGAAGAATTAAGCGCCCCAACTTCCAAAGAAGTTCGCGTTGTCTTGCGTAATTGCGGTGTGATCGACCCAGAGAATATTGAAGACTATATATCTGAAAATGGATATATGGCCCTCGGCAAAGTGTTGACCGAATATACGCCAGAACAGACTATCGACGTGATAAAAAAATCGGGTTTGAGGGGACGTGGCGGAGCAGGTTTCCCGACTGCAATGAAATGGGAATTATGCCGGGCCACAAAAGATGCACCCAAATACCTGATTTGCAATGCTGATGAAGGCGATCCCGGAGCGTTTATGAACCGGCGCGTCCTGGAAGGTGATCCGCACTCCGTTTTGGAAGGGATGATCATTGCAGCTTATGCAATCGGCTGCAGCCAGGGATTTATATACTGTCGCGCCGAATATCCATTGGCAGTAAAAACTCTCAGATTGGCAATCTCGCAAGCCCGAAATTTTGGTCTGCTCGGCAAGAATATCCTCGGCACAGATTTTTCGTTTGATATGGAAGTTCGTGTGGGTGCCGGTGCTTTCGTTTGCGGAGAAGAAACTGCATTAATGGCTTCTATCGAAGGAAAGCGTGGTGAACCGCGCCCAAGACCGCCTTTCCCGGCCGTAAAAGGTCTGTGGGGTAAGCCCTCCAACGTTAATAACGTGGAAACCTATGCAAATGTACCGCAGATCATCCTGCGTGGTGCGGAATGGTTTTCTGCGATGGGCACTGAGAAAAGCAAGGGCACCAAAACATTTGCCCTGGCCGGCGATGTCAAGCACACCGGTCTAATCGAGGTTCCGCTAGGGATTACTTTGCGCGAAGTCATTTTCGATGTTGGCGGTGGAATCAAGGAAGATAAAGGATATAAAGCTGTACAAATTGGCGGCCCAATGGGCGGCTGTTTGCCCAGTGAATCTCTTGATCTGCCGATCGATTACGAATCATTAAAAGTTGCCGGGGCCATGATGGGCTCTGGTGGTATGGTAGTT
>DATFYI010000076.1:0-8737 GCA_035315125.1 Anaerolineaceae bacterium
TAAAGATAGATGGTGGAAGTTCTTTCACCGCCTTATGGAGAGTACTTGTTCCCATTTCCATACCTGGCATCGTTTCAATCGGCATTTATACCTTCATGATCGCCTGGAACGAATTTCTGTTTGCGCTTACCCTGACTAGAACGAACGATATGAGGACGGTTCCCATTGGGATTCAACTACTTATGGGTCAGCATTCCTATGAATGGAATCAAATGATGGCGATGAGTGTGCTCGGATGTTTGCCCATTCTCATCCTCTTCTTGCTCTTTCAGCGCTACTTTATTGCGGGAATGTCAGCCGGTTCTGTCAAAGGCTAAAAATAGTTTTTTCTATATTCTAAAAACTTACGGAGGTGTTGATATGTTAATGAACATGAAAGATCTGTTGGCAGTAGCAAATGCAAACAATTTTGCTGTTCCGGCTTTCAATGTGAGCAGCAATATGCTACTAAGAGGTGTCATTGAGGCTTCCGAAGAAAAACAGTCGCCCGTTATTATAGAGATCCATCCGGATGAGTTGAGTTTCGTTCGTCCTTCCTTTGTGAAGTCTGTAATTGAGGAAGCTAACAAGACTACTGTTCCTGTATGTATCCATTTGGATCACGGCTCATCAATAGCTCAGGTTATGGAAGCAATCCAGTGCGGTTTTACATCTGTTATGTTAGATGCTTCCAGATATCCTCTTGAGGAGAATATCAAAATCTGCAAACAGGTCGTGGAGCTTGCTCATTCTGTCAATGTTTCTGTGGAAGGTGAGTTAGGTACGATTGGTACAACCGGTCCTGAGGCTGAAGCAGGTTCAGAAGCAATTATCTATGCCAATCCTGCTGATGCTGTAACTTTCGTTGATGCTACAGGTGTTGATAGTTTAGCAATTGCGATTGGTACTTCTCATGGTATTTATCCCAAAGATAAGAAGCCCGAATTAAAACTAGATTTGCTGAAGGAGATTAAATCCAAGGTAAAAATTCCACTTGTGCTCCATGGCGGTTCTGCTAATCGTGAGGATGAGATTGCTGAGGCTGTTAAATTGGGTATCAATAAGATCAATATTTCCAGTGATATCAAGGATGCTTTTTACCAGAAGTGCCGTGAAGTTCTATCTGACCCTGTTATTAGAGAGCCAAACGCTATTTACCCTCCTTGCATTGAGGCTATGAAAAAAGTAGCCTGCCATAAAATTGAACTCTTTGATGCAGAAGGCAAAGCTACACTGTATTAGTATTTTGGTTTAGATACTTCTTTAGTATCTACCCGATATTTGTTATTGTGCTGTTGTGCGTGTGGGTAACCCGCACGCACAAAACTTAATAATAATGATCTCATCCCAATTCACATAGGAAAGCCAGGATAATGAAAGAAAAAATTATCTTAGGACTTGGCGATAATATCGATTATGAGGTTGTATGGAATTCCGAGGTTTTTGAAAACCTGATCACCCGATATAGCATCCTTGATGATGAGTTGGATGTTCATATAGGGGTAAACAGCGAGCGCGATTTAGTGATCTCAATCCTGAGTTTTTTGAAATCCGGGAACGGTGGGGAACGATTTGTTTCTTCATCGGACATCATTGAGCGGTTTGCACAGAATTTTGAGAACAAAATCACGCTTGGAGGGACATCTGTCAGAGCAGCCATAGCCATGCGAAAGCTTGGCTATACTTCTGCTCTACATCTTGTCACGATTAATGATCATGTGCGCAGACTCATTCCGCAGGATAGTCCCTATGTTTGCAGCAACAGAAATGATAGCTCGTATCCACACTTAATTGTGCAATTCTCTAAAGACACTCGCGTGAAAGCCGGCAATATTGATATCCGAACCAACCGAGCAAATCGTATCATTTATGATAATGATTATGACAACATCATGATGAATCTTAATGACGACTTTTCTAATCTTATTACGGATGCAAGAGTATTCCTGATTTCAGGCTTTAATGCAATGCAAAGTAAGGAACTTCTTGCTAACAGACTAGTGAATCTCCTCCGAATTATTGAAAAACTTCCCAAAGACGCTTTGGTATATTATGAGGACGCATGCTTTCATCATCCAGACTTTACCAAACTGATTCATTCTACTTTGGCAGACAGTATCAATATTTACAGTCTCAATGAGGATGAGCTACAGATCTATCTGGGTAGAAAGCTGGATTTGCTGAATGCATTTCAAATCAAAGAAGCATTAGTGGATATACAAAATTTAATCCCTGTACCATTGATTGTCGTACATTCCATGTATTGGGCACTTGCCTATGGTGAAAAAGCAATGAGTGTTTCAAAAGCACTCAAAGGCGGTATTACTATGGCAACGACACGCTTCCGTTTTGGAGATGATTTTACAGTAGAACATTATAAGGAAACTAAAAGTCTTCCCCCCAATGAAGAAGGAGTGAAATTTGCAGGCGAGTTAAAAAAACTGCTAGGTGATAAAATATGTTGCGCGCCCGTCGTAGATGTTGAAGAGTCAAATGCAACAACTGTTGGTCTTGGAGACGCATTCGTTGGCGGATTCCTGCCTGCACTACTTTGACAACAGGGGTTGCTTCAAACATAATAAGATACCACAAATCATACCAATTATACTCTTCGGACAATTCCTAAATTAATTTTATATTACAGGAGCAGCAGCCATGAAACGTTCCGAAATTAATGACATCATGCGTTCGGCCGATGAGTTTATCCGCTCGCGCGGATTCTATCTGCCGCCTTTCGCGTACTGGACGCCAGAAGATTGGCAGACCAAAGGCCCTGAGGCAAAGGAGATCGTCCAAAACCACCTGGGTTGGGATATCACCGATTTTGGCCTGGGTCATTTTAAAAAGCAGGGATTATTTCTGTTCACGGTGCGTAACGGCAACCCCGAAAATTGGAAGACCATGCGTGGTAAGCTCTATGCAGAAAAGATCATGATCGTCGAGGAAGCTCAGGTTACGCCGATGCATTTCCATTGGGCCAAGATGGAAGACATCATCAACCGCGGCGGAGCGAATTTGCAGATCCAGCTTTATTCGGCCACAACCGATGATAAATTGGATGAAGTCAACCCGGTGAGCGTTTCGGTGGATGGTGTCCAACGCACCTTTCAGCCAGGCAACATCTTGACCCTTCATCCCGGCGAGAGCATTACCTTGCACCAGCACTGTTATCACAAATTCTGGGGGGATGGCGGGCGCGTATTAGTCGGAGAAGTGTCGTTGGTCAACGATGATTTCAGCGACAATTGTTTTTACGAACCGATTGGACGTTTCCCTACCATCGAAGAGGATGAGCCACCGCTCTACCTGTTGTGTAACGATTACGATCATTACTATCAATCAGGAGAACCACGATGATAACTCTTTGGGGAATACCCACTCGCTGCAGTGATTGTTAGCAGGACAGCAGCACCCGCTAACTGGCGGATGTTGAGCCGTTTGAATTGAGTGAAGGCAAAGAGCGCGGGGTGTGCAGCGCACGCATGCGCAACGCGGACGGGCTGTGGTGAGTGCCTCGCACGGGTATCGAATCCATTCTCCACTACTAAGAGAGAAACGGAGACTTACCATCTCCGGTTTTTCGTTAGCCCGGCGTACTGTCTCACCAATTACCTCGTCAGGATGCGCACCGCTTACAAAACGCGGTGATGGAATGATAATTTATGTTTGTAGCTTAAATTTGTAAATATTATTGCGATTGGCATTCCGAGAATTTAATAGATCATTAAGGGATCAAGACGTATTGCCCGCCAGACAGATTACAATGTGGATTTGGCAGAACTCAATCAAATACAGGATATCATCGGATTCATTAATCGAACTTAATAACGATTAGAGATAATTTATGATATAATGGCCCGTGCCCGAGAGGATGGATGGCTTGGGTTTCAGGGAGAGGTCGCATAGTTGGCCTAGTGCGCTCGCTTGGAAAGCGAGTACGGTGCAAGCCGTCGCGGGTTCGAATCCCGCCCTCTCCGCCATTATAAAACCCCTTCCGCCGGGTGGTGGAAGGTTTGTTTTTAAGACCCCATGATCTGGATATTTTGAACAGATGAGCAAGGTTATGCAAAGTATTGAAGTTGAGTTGACTGGCATGGCTTACGGTGGGGATGCGATCGGGCGATTGGCGGACGGCCGGGCAATTTTTGTACCATTGGCTCTGGCAGGAGAGAAAGTGCGGGTTGAGCTGGTCGAGCAAAAGCGTGGGCATGCCCGGTCCAGGTTGCTGGAAGTGCTTAAACCGGCAGAGGGGCGAATAGAGCCGCGCTGCCGTCATTTTGGTGTTTGTGGGGGCTGCCATTATCAGCATATCGACTACGCACATCAATTGAAATATAAAACCAATATACTTAAGGAGCAGTTATTGCGCATAGCCAATATTAAAGATGCGCCGGTTCAAGCGATGGTACCGGCTCCAGTGGAGTGGAACTACCGCAATACCATCCAGTTCCACTTAACCCCGGACGGTAAACTGGGTTACCTGGCGGCTTTGTCACATCATGTAGTGGCTATCAGCGAGTGTCACCTACCGGAATCCGAATTGAATGAAACCTGGCCTTTGTTAGATTTTGAAACCATCCCCGGTCTTGAGCGGTTGGAATTGAGACAGGGGATCAGAGGAGATATCTTATTAACACTTGAAAGCCATGATCCCCAACCGCCAGAGTTGCTGGTCGAGTTGCCGCTGTCGGTTGTTTATCGGGGACCGGGAGGAACCATGGTGCTGGCAGGTGATGATGCCACCGCCATCGAAGTCCTGGGGCGTTCATTTCGTGTTAGCGCAGGATCCTTTTTTCAAGTAAATACTGCCCAGGCCGGGGCGATGGTTGAATATTTATTAGCCAACCTGCAACTTGGCAAACAGGATACTTTACTGGATGTTTATTGTGGGGTCGGCTTATTCAGTGCATTCCTGGCGCCAAAAGTTGCCCGTTGCATCGGTATTGAAATCGAGCCGTCTGCCTGTGAAGATTTTGTCGCCAACCTGGATGAATATGAAAATGTTGAGCTATATGAAGGCCTTGCAGAAGAGGTATTACCCGGATTAAATGTGCAACCGAAAGCTGTTGTGGTCGATCCACCACGCTCGGGGTTGGATCGCAAGGCGCTGGATGCCATTGTGGTAATGAGACCTGAGGTACTGGCATACGTTTCATGCGACCCGGCCACTCTGGCGAGGGATGCCGGGCGACTCCTGGCGAGGGGTTATCGCCTGGAGAAAGTTACACCGTTTGATCTTTTTCCCCAGACCTATCATATTGAAAGTATCAGTCTATTCAGACGCGTATAGACTTTTCCAAAATATACCAGTAACAAAACCAACCCATTGCAATGGGTTGGTTTTGTTTTTTTTTGAAAGGGAAAAATCGATCAATTGGAACGAATCATGTAACAGATCAATAAAAATGGACGGCCGGAAACATTCGTGAAATCATTTATCAGTAAAAATTTATCAGGTCTATAATCATTTAGATAGGATTTGAGGAGGAGAATCATGTCAAAGAAAATTAGAAGCGTTTTTGTGATTGGAACTTTACTGGTAGGGATTTTGGCGTGCAATATACCGGGTTCCGGCCAGCTTCCATTTTCAAACACGGCCACCCCAGATTTTACAATGACAGCATTATTTGCAGCATTACTTACCCCAACTCCTGGCCAAATGATCGCTGTTACCGATACTGTTGTTCCACAACCTACTCAGACTGCTGTACCAACCAATACAGCTTCCGCCACCAGCACCAATACCAGCCAACCTGTTACGCCATCAGATACTCCATTACCCCCCACCTCAACTCCTCTTCCACCGCCACCCATCGTTTTACCCCAAAGGGGCAATGGCACTTTTGTGATTCCATATTTGTACTCACGACCTGCACTGGACGGCAGTTGGAACGGTTTTACATCACCGGTATTTTCAGCAAATACGCTTGTCTATCGCCTAAGTACCTGGACCGGTCCAGACGATCTTTCCAGCAGTTTCCGATTGGGCTGGGACAACCAGTATCTTTATGTGGCAGCGAAAGTGCGTGATGATAAATATGTCCAGAATTCAACCGGATCAGATATTTATAAAGGCGATAGCATTGAGATTTTATTGGATAGCGACTTATATGGTGATTTTTATTCACAGCAGCTCAATTATGACGATTATCAATTGGGAATTTCACCAGGCAATCCTGATACGAATGGGAAGAAAGAGGCGTTTTTGTGGTTCCCCAGAGATATCGCCGGCTCTCGTTCTCAGGTGAAAATTGGCTCTGATATGTGGCAGAATGGTTATCGGGTCGACGCTGCCATTCCGTGGAATGTATTTAACGTCACACCTTATCCTGGCGAACATTTCGGCTTCGTGTTTTCCACTTCAAATGATGATAACCCATCCAATGCCGAGCAAGACAGCATGGTTTCTAGCGACCCGGGTCGTCATTTAACCAACCCCACCACCTGGCAAGAGCTGGTTTTAGGTCAATAGCCCATTTCGTTAATTTTAACGAAAGAGAGGTTTCGAGTATTTCATCGAAACCTCTCTTTTTTGGTAATTTGATGATTAGAACAGGACTGAGGCCAACTCTGAGCGGTATTGACGGGTTTGCGGGTCTTCTTCTCCTAACAATTCTAATAGACCAAGCACGACCAGGCGGGCCCGGTCACTATGATAGTGACGATCTTGTCGCAAAATATCCAGCAATCCATCCAAAGCCGCTGGTAAATTTCCACGACTTGCCAAGCGGATGCTGTTTTTGAAAGCAGTATCCAGATCGGTTTCGTCGGCTAACTTTTCTGCCTGGAAATCTTTCAGAGCAATTGCAAAGGGCAGTAGTATTTCTGCCTGTGAAAATTCCCGACTGGCCGGGATGCTGTGCAGAAGCTCTAATGCTTCGCTTACTTTGGCTTCATGCAGGAGTGTCTTTGAAAGTCCAAGTTGAGCGGATGATAAATCGGGATGTTGCTCCAGGATCTCTCTGAACATTTTTTCTGCAGAGGAATATTGGTGTAAGAATAGCATACTGTTTGCTTTTTCCACCGCCAGGTTAGCTGGTGAGGGTGGCATAATTTTTCCCAAGAGCTCACGCAAACGTGGTTCTGGTTGAAGGCCGACAAATTCGGAAACCACCTGACCCTGGCTGAATGCTTTTACAGTCGGCAAACTGTGCACGCCATAACGGATTGCCAGGTTAGGATTGTCATCTGTATTTACCCTGGCCAACCTCAAATTACCGTTGGCCTCCAATATCAATTTTTCGAGGATTGGATCTAATAATTTACAAGGCTGACACCAGGGTGCCCAAAAATCGACCAGCACCGGTGTATTTTGTGAGTATGATAACACTTCGTATTCAAAATCCGCTTCATTTACATTGATGATAAACTCGGAAGCTGTCATGGCTCTACTCCTCTCGTCAAGAGTAATTAACGACTAAAATACCAATATAGACAGTATTATAGTCCGGTGATGTTAGAATATTGTCGGAATCATTTATATAGAGTGTTAGAACCATAACTGATTATTCATTATCTCCATTTTCATCGATAACACCGGGCTGGTCCAGTCGGATGACCTCTCCATGCAGGTTAATGACAATCTTGAAGCCCATCATACCCATATAAGCTCGTCCCTCTTCGGGGATTCCGGTTTGCATTAATTGATCGAACTGTTGATCAATTTGTTTGATCTGATTTTGAATAATGGCGCGTGAGAATAAATCATCCTGTCCTAGCATTTTGGCGGTTTGGTCGCCGATAATATCCTCATGGCCCTGGATTTGTTCTTTCATCATGTTTAGAACCTGCCTATCAACCGATTCGGCCGGTATATGGCGTCGAAATCCCCCATCGTTTACGACATACATCGCTTCATCACCAACATAAGTCACTTCTACCGGGTTTTCATTTTCATCAATGACCAGTCCAGAGAAGAGCGCCTTGCGAGCCATAGTTCACCTCGTTATTCGCCAGATCGAAATCCAAAAAAGGACTTTCCGACGAATCATCTTCTATTTTACATCATTTGATGCCAGGATTTTTCTAGATTACTTTTACAGAAGTGCCAGAATCATCCGACCAGAAATCTTTATCAAAAGGTACAACCGGTGTTGTCCAGCGGTAAACCCATCGTGCAGCCGGGATCGATAAATTAATACACCCATGAGAGCGTGGTTTTCCAAAATCATTATGCCAGTAAGTGCCGTGGAGGCTGATCCCTTTTTTTGTTATGTAACTGACCCATGGGATGCCGGGTAGGTCGTAACCGGTTGGAGCAGCCGGATCGCCAGCCGCCATATGACGAGATGGCCGTTTTCGATTTGTCATGTAATCCCCGCTGGGCGTTGTAAAATTGCCATCACTAAATACTGCTCCGGTTGCGGTACGCGTCATAAAAACAGGCTGATCCATTTCGTAAGCGATAACAACTTGCTTATCCAAATGTACTTCCAGATGTTTGTCTGCAGGGGATATATAAGGTGAAATAGGTGTAAGTTCTTGACTATCAATAATATGAAGGTGAGCAGGGTTTACA
This sequence comes from Anaerolineaceae bacterium, assembly GCA_035315125.1. Classification (GTDB taxonomy): domain Bacteria; phylum Chloroflexota; class Anaerolineae; order Anaerolineales; family Anaerolineaceae; genus DATFYI01. Next base: position 8,498 of record DATFYI010000076.1, read on the forward strand.
TAATAGTTAAAACCCCATTTATCATCTGGAAATTGATACCATGGCTTCCCATTATCATCTTTTACCAGTCCCGTGATCCAATATGTAGTGCCATAATACAGACGGTATGCGACGATATCTGCTTTTTTGTAGGACCAGAATGAATCTGTAAACGGCACCGTTACTTCGGCCAACCGCCCAGTTTCTGGAAAATCCTGTTCAACTGGGTTGAGTTGGATATCAACTGGCTGGACAACACCA
>DATFYI010000077.1:0-3039 GCA_035315125.1 Anaerolineaceae bacterium
TGGACTACCAGACGCCTGCACAGGTCTACGGCGTAAGCCTGCCTGTGGTACACTCAACCTTAACAAATCAGTACACCTTAAACTGACCCATTTTCAACTCTAAAAAACCTTTACCACCTCACTCTATTAGATGTTTTAGTATCTCACAAGGTTGGTGAGATTGGAAAGTTGGTAGGACAAAGGCTCACGCTCACTCTCAGGTGGTGGACCAAGCCTACCAGCCACTTCTGCAAACCATCCACATCCAATCCCAGCACAGAGCGGAATTGATCTGACCTAGATGCCGAATTAGTCGACCAGTTCGGCGTGTGTGGAAATTAAAAACCTCAGCGGGGAGAAGTGGGAATACAATTTGAACAAGCGTTGAAAAATGTGTAAGAAAGACCCAAGCCACCAAGCAAAAAAAGACGCAGCTCACTCAGGTGATATTTTAAAGGTGGACGGAATTCAGCAATGGGTAAATACAGAGGTCATGTTGGCAAACCATAAAAGGCCACTGAAGGTGGGAAATCCATCAGTTACCGCCTGGGATCTGGATCAATTAGGGGATGAACTTGGAAATATCTGGCAGGATGAAAAGGTTTCGGAGATAAATTGTGACCGTATTCTGGATAAGTTGACGAAACAGTGCAACAAATAGACCGGTAGCTAAAATGCAATTAAATACATATGGAAAAGAATAGTACTGTTTAGTCTTAGTGCCACGCCTTGACCAGTTCTTCGTCCCGGGCGGCTCGTCCCGGCAAGGGCTTTTGAACACGATAGCCCTGCTGGCCCAGCACTGGTTTGATCCATTTCGGGCGATACGAGATATCAAACTCCTTCTGGATCAATTCGCTCACCCTCACCCTTGTCCAATGATCGGTCGGATATCCGGCCGCCAAATATTATGGGTCGATTTGTATAGGCTTTCTGCTTTGACTCATAGACGTTTGTACTATTTTGGATTGTACGCTTGCACGATCATTGCATATCGTGTATTCTATGAGGGACGATTGAAAATGTCCATATAGGGTAAAAATGATGTCTAACATAATTCGAGTGGCTATCCTTGAAAATCATCAAGGGATTATCGATGGCTATCAATTCCGATTGGGAGCCTCACCCGATATCCAGATCGTGTCCACCGCCACGTATGGGGAAGCCCTGGAACCCATGCTCGCCGAATTCCCGGCGGATGTTCTGCTTCTCGATGTGCATGTGCCAACCAGTTCCGATAACCTCAATCCCTACCCGATCCTATACCTGATCCCGAGGCTCCTCGAGACCTATCCTAATCTGGTCATCCTGGTGATCACCATGCATAATCAACGCAAACTGATCGAGGCCGTCATGGCGGCAGGTGCGAGCGGCTACGTGCTCAAAGACGATCAGGCCACGATCCGCGATCTGGCCTCGGTGATCCGCGCCATTGCCGGCGGCGGGATCCATCTCAGCCAGTCTGCTTTCCAGCAATTGACAAAGGGTCGGGATAACAATGAAAACCAAACATTGTCTCCCAGGCAAATGGAGGTCTTATCGCTCTGTGCCGCTTATCCGGATGCGAGCACCACGGAATTGGCTACCAAGCTTTTTATCTCAAATTCTACGGTGCGCAACCTGCTATCCGACGCCTACCTCAAACTCAATGTACGTTCCCGCAGCGCAGCGATCGCCAAGGCTCATCAAGTGGGGCTGCTGCCTCCCGATGTTCCCACGTCCAGTCTGACGGAGCTGGGGGGTAGCGAGACCTGATCCATTCCAAGAGCGCTGAACAATTTCTTTACCGGCTCGATGACCTCGTTAAGCAGGCTGTCCAACTCCTCGCGTTTGACTAAAGAAAGGCTGTCGAGGATCGCTTGAGCATGTTGATAGCGCCCCACCAATTGATCGACACCATAGCTGATCGCGCCACAGCGGATTAATATGGTCTGTGCTTCAGCCAGCTTTTCAGGATTTGATGCCTCATTACGTAATTCCAGGAAACGCTGCCGATCGGGGTGATCGACCACCTGCGCAAATAAAAGCGGCAGAGAAGAACGCCCTGAGGTCCAGTCGGGATTAGCAGGAGTCTCCATGGCATCGTGTAAATCATCGTGAATCTGTATCATTTCGCCGTAGAGCCGCCCCAATTCATTCAACCGTCCGGCAACCTCCGCCGATGCCCCGCCCAGAATCGCACCGATCTCTAAGGCCGCGCCAAAAAAGGGGGAACTCTTGGTTTTCACCACACGCCAAAATTCGGCTTCATTGGTTGGACATTGGACATCCCAGGACTGGCCCAGGGTCGTCGTAAGGGTCATCCGGTTCATACTGCGAAGGGCCAACATTTTTGCACCTGGCTCAGCCTCACTGTATGCGATCGCTTCCAATCCGGCAGCCTGAAGTGCACAGGCCATGTTCGCTGCGGCAGGCATGCCGACCCGGTGATATTCCCCGCGCGGGTCCGCATCCAGCATGTCATCCACCAAAATGATGCTGATGTGACTGCAACCAACAGCTACCGCCGCCGGAATGGCCTGGTCGTGGGTTCCTCCCACCGCCTGACAGGACCGCAACGGCAGCATCCAATGACGCGGTTTCATCGACCCAATCCGTTTGAACAGCGCTCGCACTTCTTCCCAGGCACCCACGCAAGCTAAAGCCGAGAAATAACCATTAATTTCTTCATATACATCCATAATCCACTCCCGGCGATCTGGCCGAGGCGAACCTCGGCCAGATCATATATGTCACCTTCATTTTACTTGGCGGTTGCAGCTTGATCTACGGTCCAGAGGAACCATGTTAATGGATTTTCGACGTTCAAAACTTGGGCAAGACTGGCACGAGTCAGTTCCGCCAAGGTGCGTTGATAAGCATCAGATGCTTCCGCCGTAGCCGACAGCCATTCACGAAACTCTTGCATGTTCAACATAAAAAATCTCCTTTTTCTTGAGTCAAAACATAGGATATGCGTGCTAATAACATCGATCAGACCTGCGCTTCTACACTATAATCGGATCACCTCCTCTCATAATTTGTCTGGCGTCGAATTCAATTCGTTAGGGTTACCGCTGT
>DATFYI010000078.1:0-12410 GCA_035315125.1 Anaerolineaceae bacterium
GCCCGCCCATAAATTAGTTGGGCTGCGGGCAGATCAAATCGCCAAGTTGGGTATTGGCCGTACCTTCCAGAACATCCGCCTGTTTAGCACCATGTCGGTCATCGATAACATTCTGGTCGGCATGCATTACCATCTGCGACAAACACCCATCGGGACACTGGTGAGAAACCAGGCCTTTAACGAAGAAGAAAAGAGCATCGTCGAGCAATCACGCCAGTTGATGGATTTTGTCGGTCTGGGCGATGTGGGCGACGAAATGGCCTCCAGCCTGCCGTATGGCGCCCAGCGCCGGGTGGAGATCGCCCGCGCTTTAGCCTCACAGCCGCGCTTACTCTTACTGGACGAACCAACCGCCGGTATGAACCCAAACGAGACCAAATCTGCCATCGTCTTGTTCCGGCAGATCCGCGATGAACGCGGTATCACCATCCTGTTGATCGAACACGATATGCGGGTTGTGATGGAAATCTCCGAGCAGATCACGGTGATGGATTATGGCAAGAAAATTGCCGAAGGTCTCCCTGCTGAAATCCGCTCAGACGTGCGGGTCATCGAAGCCTATCTGGGTCGCGGCGCTGCCGCACAATTAACCGTATAGGAGCCGCTCCATGCCTTTGCTTGCACTGGATAACATCCATACATATTACGGGCGCATCCACGCCCTGAAAGGTATTTCGCTGACCGTGGAAGAAGGGGAAGTGGTTTCCCTGATCGGCGGGAATGGGGCCGGGAAAAGCACCACACTGCGCACCATCTCGGGGCTGCTACACGCCCGCGAAGGCAGCGTTCACCTGCGCAGCAAGGATATCACCCGCCTGCCGGCCCATGAAATCGTTATGATGGGGGTGGGCCACGTGCCCGAAGGACGCGGCATTTTTCCACGCCTGACGGTGCGCGAGAACCTGGAAATGGGCGCCTTTACGATTAACAACTCATCCGAAGTCCTGAACCGGATGGATACGGTGTTTGAGTTGTTCCCCAGGCTGAAAGAGCGCATGGACCAAAAAGGCGGGACGCTCTCGGGCGGCGAGCAGCAAATGCTGGCAACCGGTCGCGGCCTGATGCTCAAACCACACATCCTTTTGATGGATGAGCCCTCCATGGGGCTGGCTCCGGTGCTGGTGGATGCGATCTTCGATGTGATCAAGCGCCTCAACCAGGAAGGCACCACCATCCTGCTGGTAGAACAGAACGCCCTGATGGCGCTGCGCACGGCTACGCGTGCCTACGTTCTCGAAACGGGCAAGATCGTGCTTTCAGGTACAGCCCAGGAGGTGGCTCAAAACCCGGAGGTTAAGCGAGCTTATCTGGGCGGATAGGTTGGGATTTGGTGCTATCTTACGATGATGTATCGAATAAAATGAAAATCATCCAATAACCTTCCGCTCCTCAAATCACTTTATGGGGAGCGGATTTAATGCAGATTGTCAGGAGGAGCTTTATGGCAGATTTTCGTGTAGAAAAACATGCCATCCTCAATATCCCCACCAGAGAGAGCATCGAATTTTTCTGGAACGGTATGAGGCTAAGCGGTTTTTCGGGGGAAACGATATCCTCGGCGCTGTTTGCCAACGGCATCCACGTTTTTGGCCATCATCCTAAGGATGGATCGCCGCAGGGTATCTTCTGCGCAAACGGACAGTGCGCCCAATGCCTGGTGCTGGCAGACGGCAAACCGGTCAAAGCCTGTATGGAGCTGTTGCAGCCCGGCCTGCATCTGGAGCCGGTCGAGGGGCTGCCAAAGCTGCCGGATGTGGCCGGCGTACCGGTTACCGCTCCGATCGAAGAGCTACAGGTACCGGTATTAATCATCGGCGGCGGCCCGGCCGGGCTATCGGCCGCCATCGAGCTGGGCAAGCTGGGTATCGATTGCCTGCTGGTGGACGATAAACACCGCCTGGGCGGGAAACTGGTACTGCAAACCCACCGCTTTTTCGGCTCGATCGAAGCCGTCTATGCCGGGACGCGCGGCATCGAGATTGCCACCCGGCTGGAAAAAGAAGTGCAGCAATATCCTTCTATCCAGGTCTGGCTCAATTCAACGGCGCTGGCCGTGTTTAGCGACCATAAAGTCGGTATTTTAATGGAAGGCAAAAAATACGTGCTGGTGATGCCGCAGGTGCTGCTGGTGGCAGCCGGGGCGCGTGAGAAATCGCTGGCATTCAAGGGTAACACCCTGCCGGGCGTGTTTGGTGCCGGCGCTTTTCAAACCCTGGTCAACCGTGATCTGGTGCGCCCGACCCGGCGTTTATTTATCGTGGGCGGCGGCAACGTCGGTCTGATCGCCGGTTACCATGCCTTGCAGGCCGGCATTGAAGTGGCCGGATTGGTAGAAGCACTGCCGGAATGCGGCGGGTATAAAGTCCATAAGGACAAGCTGGCGCGCATGGGTGTGCCCATCTACACCTCCCACACCATTTTGAGCGCCAATGGGTCTGAAGAGGTCGAATCGGTCACTGTTGCGCAGGTGGATGACCATTTTCAACCCATCCCCGGGACGGAGCGCTCGTTTGCCTGCGACACGATCCTGATCGCGGTCGGCCTCGACCCAATTGACGAGTTTTACAAAAAGGCTAAAGAATTTGGATTAGCGTGCTTTGCCGCCGGCGACGCGGGTGAAATCGCCGAGGCCTCGGCCGCCATGTTTTCCGGTCGAATCCGCGGCCGGGAGATCGCCAAAAGCCTGGGGGTGCAGTCGGAAGAGGTGCCCCAGGATTGGTACGACATGGAACAACTGCTCAAGTCGAAACCCGGCAAATCCATCGAGATGCAATATCCCAACCTGGGTTGCGGTGTCATCCCCATCCTGCACTGTACCCAGGAAATTCCCTGCAATCCCTGCTCGGCCACCTGTATACGCGGTTTGATCAAGATCGATCCAAACGATTTGCGCCAGACGCCCACTTTTGTGCACGCCGCGACCGGACAGCCCGACTGCGGCGGCTGCGAGCAGTGCGTGGCCATCTGCCCGGGCCTGGCGATCACTCTGGTAGACAGCCGTAAGGACCCGCAGATGCCGCTGGTCTCGATCCCGTTCGAGTTCGAGGCGGACCTGCTCCAAAAGGGCGATCAGGTGACCGTGCTGGATACGGAAGGCGCCCCACTGGGCGAAGTAACGGTGTGGGATATGCTGGCGCCCAAGTTTGCCGGACGAACCAAAATCGTGCGGGTGCAGGCGCCGGCCGAGATGGCCGCACAAATCGCCGGGCTGCGCATCCAGCAACCTGAAGTGTCACAGTCGATGGAGCGCTACGTGGCGCACGTTGCAGACGATACCATCATCTGCCGCTGCGAGCGCGTCAGCGCCGCAGAGATCCGTAAGTTGATCCGCGCAGGATTCTATGACCTGAATGAGATCAAAGCGGTCTCGCGGGCCGGCATGGGCGCCTGCGGCTCGAAAACTTGCAACAGCCTGATCCGCCGCCTGTTCCGGGAAGAAGGCGTGCCGCCCGAGCGCATCGTCGATGAAAGCCGGCGCCCGCTGCTGGTGGAGGTGCCGTTGGGCATCTTCGCCGGTGAAATCAAGGAAGGGGGTGTGCTGTAATGATCCTGCCAAGAAATAAACCTTACGACGTGATCGTGATCGGCGCTGGCTCGATCGGCACACCGGCAGCCATGAACCTGGCCCAGGCCGGTTTCCGCACCCTGGTGCTGGATGAGACTGCCAGCGTTGGACAGGCCTCCAATAAACGCGCCATCGGTGGCATCCGCGCCACCTTTTCCGACACGGCAAAAATCCGGTTGTGCCTGCGCAGCCTGGAGGTCTTTTCTAATTGGAAAGAGCAGTACGGCGACGAGATCGAATGGGTAAAAGGCGGTTACGTGTTCGTGGCTTACCGGGATGCGGAAGAGAAATCGCTGAAAAGCCTGGTCAGCCTGCAGCAGTCGCTGGGTTTGAAGATCAGCTGGCTGGATAGCGCCGAGCTGCTAAAAGTGGCGCCCGATCTCAACCCGGAAGGCCTGCGCGGCGGCACTTTTTCGCCGGATGACGGCAACGCTTCCCCGCTGCTGGCGCAGCATGCCTTCTATGCCCACGCCCTGGAGTACGGGGCCGAGTTTCGCTTCAGCGAACCGGTAACGGAGATGCTGATCGAAAACGGCAAGGTGGTGGGGCTGAAAACCAGCCAGGGCGAATACCGCGCCGATGTGGTCATTAATGCAGCCGGCGGCAAAGCGCGCCCGCTGGCGCGCCTGGCGGGCATCGACCTGCCGGTCTATCCCGACAGCCACGAGGCCGGCATCAGCGAGCCGGTGGCGCATTTTCTGGATCCGATGATTGTGGATATCCGGCCGGCGCCCGGTTCTTCCAACTATTATTTCTACCAGCATTTCACCGGCCAGATCGTGTTTTGCATCACCCCGCAGCCCAATTTGTGGGGGGAAGACGTGCGCGAGACCAGCACATTCTTGCCGATGGTGACCCGCCGCATGCTGGAAGTGATGCCAAAGCTGAAGAATATCCGCATCCGCCGCACCTGGCGCGGGCTCTACCCGATGACACCGGATGGCTTCCCGATCGTGGGCTGGTCGAAGGAAGTGCAGGGCTATCTGCTGGCGACCGGTATGTGCGGGCAGGGCTTTATGCTGGGGCCGGGCGTGGCCGAGCTGCTGACCCGCCTGGTGGAAGGCTGCCAGAACAGTTCTGACCAGGAAATCCTGGATCAGCTTTCACCCTACCGGGCTTTTCAGGGCCAGGAGACGCTGAAGTAATCTTAGCTGAGAGGTGATTTATCTCACGCGGAGACGCGGAGAACGCTGAGGGAAAAAATAAATTGCCTCTTTTCTCCGCGCACTGCGCGCCTCGGCGTGACAAAATCTCGTCTGCGAATTCCGCGGAATAGTGTAAAAAAATTTTAGCTCTAACGTAGGGTACTGTTGAAGGGCTCATACGGTCTGCCGGGGATTGGAAAAGCATCCTGCCTGCCAATGACTGCCCTGAAACGCACCATCCCAGGTATTTGGAGAATAAGGCAAGGGGAATGGTACGTTTCCAACTTGACCAGGCAGACCTGAGCGAGGCTGATCTTGGATTTACTGATCTGGGGGGCCGACCTGAGCAAGACCGATTTGAATAATGCCAGCCCTTCAATTTGCACTTCACACCCAGAGTCACAAGCAAAAATCCCTTGATCATGAAACACCTTGAATATGCTTTCTTCGATTAAAAGCTTTGCTTTGAATTGCTGATTGTTTCGTTTTTACAGTATTTTTACTGAAATTTAAGCAGCGAACTGGTATCCTATAAACGTACCACAACAATATCCGATAAAGGCAAACCCGGTAAAAGCCGGTGACGCAAAGCCATGGGTCTAAGGTCATTACAATGACTATGACTGCCAGGCCGCCGAAGATCATAAACGTCTTTTATGATTTTTTGGCTTTGATTTACAAAGCCATTTTGTTTTAAATGTGTGATTTCTGAATTTTAGTAATCAATGAGAATCCCACAATTCATTCAGGCCAAATTTTTCGGAGGGAAAATAAGATGGTCAGCCAAACAAAAAAGCATTTCTATTCGATCGTATCCTTTTTTGCCCTGGTGGCAGTCGTAGCAAGTTTGTTTACTTTTGTTTCGCCTGTTTATGCCAGTACCCCACCCACAGGAATCTATAGTTATCTGATGGGGCAATATAAAAGTGAACAGCTGCAGCTTACCGCCCAGGTAACCGTTCTGATGAACACTCGGAATGAACGCAATACTCTTACAGCACTGATTACCAAAGGCGAAGCGGCCGGTGAGGACATCAGTGAGTTGACAATGACCATGCAAAATTTTTCAATCGATATTGAAGTCGCAGAGAAAAATCTAGAGTTGGCTCACAGTGTTTTGTCTACACACAATGGGTTTGACAACAATGGAAATATTACCGACCCATATGCCGCCGGGCTGACAGTGTCTGCCGTTCAACAGGCTTTGAATGATTGCCATAACGCGCTTCTCCTGGCTGATCACACTGTAAATAAAGGTATGAACGACTGGGTCCACTTGAATAATGACATAAATGACTGGCTGAATAAAAATTATCAATTCGATCAAGGTTGGCTGTACTACGAAAGGCTCGCACTAAACAATAGAGCTACGCTGACGACCAATACACAGAATATGATCACCAGGGAAAATGGAAAAGGCAAAAACACGACAGATTTGGTCAGTGCTCTGTCAGCCTTCCAAAGCAAGCTCGCTTCGGCCCAAAGCAGCTATAATACGGCCGCCGGCATTCTCACGACACACACAGGTTTTGACGCCAAAGGGAATGTGATGAACCAAAGCGCGGCCCGCGCCACAGTCAACAGCGCCGGTCAGGCCCTGGGTACTGCGGAGATGCTGTTCAAACAGGCCACCACAGCTCTAAATCAGGCCATTCAGGCATGGAATAAGAGTCATTAGTAAAGGATTTCACTCGGCCAATTGTTTGCTCTCACGGCCCGGGCTCCCTTCCGAGCCGTGCGACATTATAATCCTGTCAAGCATGGGTTGGTGCAGCGAGTGAAAGATTGGCAGCGGTCGAGTTTTCATCGTTACGTCCGGCTGGGGTATTATGATGCGGAATGGGGTTGTGATAACGGAAAATATGACCAAATAGCATTTGGAGAATAAGGCAAGGGGAATAGTGCGTTGGAAACGCACCGTACTTGCTGCATCGTAAGATCACCGCTTTATCCTTAAACAGGTGGGCCCTAAAATAAACGGCCCACCGTTACCCTTACAGCTTGCTGTCCGTCCATATTATAAGCCTGAGGATGCCAATCACTCAAATATCAATCGCATTTGCTCTGGCAACTTCACCGAGATATCTTGCACTTTCCTTGATGGTTCGGCTTTGATTTTCCCGATTTACGGCAATCAGTCCAAATTTCGGGCTATATCCTTCCATCCATTCAAAATTATCCATTGCCGACCAGTACAAATACCCTCGTACATCGATCTGATCTTCCAAACAACGCTTCAAGCCTTTAATGGCATGCTTGATCCAGGTGATTCGCCGAGCATCATCACTTGAAGCTATACCATTTTCTGTAACAAGAATTGGAACGCTGATTTTACTATTTACATACCGAATGGAATTTTCCAATACATCCGGGTAATATTCCCACCCATAAGATTCGGTCAATTCAACTCCGGCAGGAGGCGCCTGGACCCCATCAGGCGACACCCGCACTTTCGTATATGCCTGCACTCCGATGATATCGTCATTTTTAGACGCTTCCAAAAAGATGTCTATGATTTCCCGGCGATATTGTTTCATGATTTCTTCGCCGCCATTTTCCGCCTGAAACCAATCGGTCAGGATCGTCCATCCCACTGGCAGCTCGCTCCGTTCGGATTTGATTGCATCCGCCGCTAAGTGGTGCGCTTCGATCTGGATTTGAACGTCATCCGTCGAACATGCCCAGGAGTGCGGCCTGAATTTTTCTGGCGGCACACCAAAGGCCTGGGCTGCTTTGATGACCCAGGGGAGATTAGCCATTTGATCTACACTTAGATTCATTTTCTCTATCAGGAGCAGCACCGGAAGGTTGGGCTGGTTGATCGTGAATCCCACATCGATTAAGTCGCCCAGGTGCTTTGCGATATAACCGCAGTATTTCGCGAACTTTTTCGGTGTGTTACGGTCCTGCCACCCCCCGGAGCTTATCAGCCAGCGGGGAGATGTGGAATGCTGAAAGGTGACCACCGGGGTGATATTATTCTCATGGCAGGCAGCCAGCATTCTGCGATAATGCTCAGTCTCTGCGAATGAGAAGTACCCCTCTTCCGGTTCAATCCGCGCCCATTCGATGGAAAAGCGATAAGCGTTCCACCCCAGCCTTGAAAAGAGTGCGATGTCCTCGGGATATCGGTGATAATGGTCACAAGCATCGAGTGAGGGCTCTTTGTATGTACTGGGAATCAAGTGTTCCATTAACCAGGAATCGCAATTAATATTGTTTCCCTCCACTTGGTGTGCCGCAGAAGCAGCACCCCACAAGAATCCCTTCGGAAATTCATATTTCATGACTTTTCTCCCATGATGAATATATCGTAATTCGTTATAGATCGGATTCGATGGTTATTCTCTTCCATTAAATCATGCAGATTGCAATGCAGACTTACTGATTATTTAAGTGGGTTATCTGCCCCCAAAGCCCGCTGAGCGCGAGGCAGAATTCATAAAGACGTCTGTAAAGAAGATGTAAAGCAAAAGTGTGGGTAAGGTGGATAAGAACAAAGCGGCGCCCAGGCGCGGCCAATCAGTGCCGAAGATGCTGGATAGGGTCGAAATTGCCACCGGTAAGGTGTACATCTCCTCCTTGCTGATTAGCGTCAGGGCGATGAAATACTCATTCCAGGTATTGATAAATGAAATGATAGCCACAACTGCCAGCCCCGATTGGATCTGGGGCAGCATCACTTTGTAAAACGCCTGGAGCTCATTGCAGCCATCCAGCCTGGCCGAGTCCAGCAGCTCCTGAGGGATCGAGCGGAAGAACCCCCGGATCATAAACGTGGCCAGCCCAAGGCCGCTGGCGATATATGGCAAAATCAAGCTCTCATACGTTCCGTAGATTTTATAAATCTGGATGGTGACCAGCAGTGGAATAATGAGGGTTACGAGCGGGATCCACTGCGAGGTCATGTAGATCATGAAAAAAACATTTTTTCCGGGGAACTCCATCCGGCCCAGGGCATAACCGGCCAGAGAGCTGAAGACAAGCAATGCAAGCACTGCAACTCCGGTCACCAGGATGCTGTTGAAAGCATAATGGAGCATGGCTGGGTCGGTGAGAAGAGCTTTAAAACTCGCCAGGGTAGGATGTAAGGGCAAACCGAGAGGATCTTGAACAAACTGTCGGTTGTCCTTGAGTGCCACGGTCGCCAGCCAGAAAATTGGATAAATCGTGACCAGCGAGAAGAGAATTAGAAAGACCAAACGTAAATAGCCTTTAATCCTACTCGATCCGGTATGGGTAAAAGTCATATCCGCTGCGGTCAAAAATCACCTCACTCCCTTTGTTAGTATTCGATGCGTTCCCGGCTAAACCACCAGACGACCACACCCACGATCAGGGCGATGAACAGAACCATTATGATCGAAACCGCACTCGAATAGCCAAATTGGTGGTCGCTGAAGGCTGCCTTATACATAAAAATGGGCAACAGCTCGGTAGCATTGAGTGGCCCTCCGCGGGTAAGCACCCAGGTAATGCCGATCGAATAGGAGAACGCGCCGGCGATCATGAGTACCGTCGAGATCAACAGCGTCTCGCGTAACAGGGGCAGCGTAACCCGGAAGAAAACCTTCAGTGAGTTGCTGGTATCCAGCCGGGCGCTATCATAAAGCTCGCTGGGGATCGCACTCATCCCGGCCAGCTGCAGGACCATATGAAACCCAAAGTAAACCCAGGTGCTCGTCAGCACCAGACTGAGCAAAGCATACTTGCCCAGCCAGTCGATGGGCCCGAGCCCGAACCAGCTCAGGATGCGGGCCGGTGGACCGTTGAACGGGTCGTAGATGAGTGACCAGAGCACACCCACAGCCACCAGGGATAAGATCTGCGGGATGAAGAAGATCGCTCGGAAAATCTTGGAGCCGCGCTTTTGCTGGGATAACAGGTAAGCCAGTAGCAAAGCCAACGGCAACTGGGTGACCAGGGTGAGAATGGCATATTCAGCGGTGACCAGGATGCTGTTATAAAAATTCGGATCCTGAAAGAGTGCTATGAAATTGCCCAACCCGATATAAACCGGCGGTCTCAGGCCATCCCAGCTGGTAAAGCTGACCCCTAATCCCACCAGCGCAGGGAGGATATAAAACAAGAACAGGACGACCAGACCTGGGGCGATGAACAGGTAGGGAACCCACCGGCGGTTGGCCAGCGATCCGGCTTTCCTATGCATCCGTTCGGATCCGTCCGTGGCAGTGTTGAATGAAAGGGTTTGTTTGTGCATGGCTGGATGGTTTAAAGTATACACCGCTCGGCGGTACCGGTCGGCCTGTCATTGGAGCTCAGGCCGACCGGTGACCACTTTGCAGGTTTAGAGACGATCAATAGCGATTACTTATTTACTTTTGTTTTGACCGCATTTGCCATATTCTGGCCGAACTGTTCCGGCGTGATTTGGCCGAGGCCGAGACCTGCCACATTATTCAGGTAATCGTCGACCAAAGCCGCTGGCACGCGACGGTCACCAGACACGACCAGAGTATTGGCATTTTGAATGTCCGTCGCCAATTGCGCCAGCAGTGGATCTTTCGGGCTGACGCCCGGGACACTTGGCAATTGTCCGGTGGTTTCACTATACGATTGATCCGCTTTTCCAAAAGCGTTCAAGAAATCCGCCGCTTCTTTTTGGTGAGATGAGTTGGCGCTGATCGCAAAGCCATCGATCCCACCCACCACATCTTTTTCCGTTCCAGGGACATTGTTGGGGAGCGTAGGGAATGACATCACACCCATTTTAAAGTCAGCTGGTGCTGAGGATTGTGCCATCCCGATCGTCCATGGGCCATTACTCATCATGGCTGCTTGTCCATTGAAAAACTGTGAAGCCATGCCATTTTGGTCGATGCTGCCCACGCCCGCTGGGAAGCACTTGTTGTCCACCAGCGCTTTCACGTACGTAGCTGCATCCACAAAGGGTTTATCGGTGAAAGATGCGCCTTGCCCTGTGGCAGCCTTATCCAGCGCCCCTTGTCCGGCAGTTTGTTCAACAATGTAATCATAGTAAATCAGCAGCTCCCAGCGCTCTTGCAATCCCAATGCAATCGGGATTTTACCCGCTGCGCGCAGGGTCTTGCAGGCCCCCAATAGATCATCCCAGGTCTTCGGAATTTGAACGTTGTACTGGGTAAACATGCTGACGTTATACCAGATGGGCAACATATAAGGATACGATGGGATCGCATAAAGCGCTCCCTGATGGGAGAAAGCGGATATCAGGCTGGGTGACCAGATGGATTTATCCACCAGGTTGTCCAGCGGTTGGATCGTTTTTGCATCGGCGAAATCGGAAACATTCGACCCTGCGATGATAAAGAAAATATCCGGTTGCGAATTCGAGGCAATCGCCGTCCGCAATTTTTGATCGTAGTCTTTTTCTGGGATCCCAGTACGATTAACGGTAATACCTGGATGCTGGGATTCATAGCTACTGATAAATTGCGTCCACCAATTATCCGAGGGTCCAGGGTTCGTATAATCCCATAGCTCGAGGGTAACGGGTGTAACCGGAGCAACTGTGGGGGCTAAAGTGGGTTGAGATGCTGCCGGTGCAGCTGTGGGAGCTGAAGTCGGTTGAGATGCTGCCGGTGCAGTTGTGGGAACTGAAGTCGGTTGAGACACTGCCGGTGCAGTTGTGGCCGCAGGAGCCGAGCTAGTGGCGGCCGGTGCAGGCGCGCAGCTGCTTAGCACAAGGGCAAACAAGGCGACGACAATACATAAAACTTGAGCACGTTTCATCTATTCCTCCTTTGGATACTCTGAGTGCAGTTGAAATAAAGGTTGCCAAATCTGGGTGATCATAGGAAAAGGATCATATTCTGGGTTGATATAAACCCGATCTGCGCGGTCATTCATTCGGTCATCTATACCTCCTATATTTTACCGGCTGATGAAACGTTTCATCAATGGGTTAAATAAAATTCCGTCATTAAGCCAATTGAAGAAATACCCGGCTAGGAACTCTAGCATACTATTACCGGATAGCGATATTTCATTGCAATTTGCCAACATAGGGTAATTCTCCAAGGGAACTGCACCTTCCAGGTAAACATGACGTTTTTCTTTAGGCATGGCCCGCATGAAGGTATTCAGCGGTAGTGCTCCGCTACGGTTTTTGTTATTAATGACATCCGCAACTTTTACGAATGACCAACCGAGTCCGCACAACCCGTATCCCGGGTTGATGATCGGGCGAGGCGATGGTTTCTAATAGATCGCGAACTGCCAGCTCACCCACGGTGTCAAAGTCGACATGGATCGAGGTCAAAGGGGGTTGGTAATAATCGATGGGGTCAACGTCATCAAACCCGACCAAAGCGATATCCTCCGGCACCCGCAGGCCCATTTCGCTGAGCGCGTGCATGGCG
This sequence comes from Anaerolineaceae bacterium, assembly GCA_035315125.1. Lineage (GTDB taxonomy): Bacteria > Chloroflexota > Anaerolineae > Anaerolineales > Anaerolineaceae > DATFYI01. Next base: position 12,072 of record DATFYI010000078.1, read on the forward strand.
CCAAGTGCCGTCAGGTCGTTTCCACAAAACACTGCCTGGGTGTCGGGCCATCTTGCCAGCATTTCCCGCATCGCCCGATCTCCGCCCTCCGCCTGCCAGTTCCCATCCAGACAGCGGCTGGGGTCGAGACCAGCTTTGATGAGCGTCTGCTCCCAGGCCGCCTTGCGTTCTTTGGCATCCCAGTAATCCGGGTGACCCACAATATGCCCAATTCTTTGATAACCGTGCCCGATCAAATGTTCGGTCGCCAGCTGAGCCCCCAGCCGGTTATCCATTGAAATTGTGTGAGTATTCTTTCGAGGAGCGGCAATGGTAAACACAATGGGGATTGAACCGATG
>DATFYI010000079.1:0-8416 GCA_035315125.1 Anaerolineaceae bacterium
TGATCACCTACGCGATTTGCTGGTGCGTTTGGCAAACCATTGGGACCATCATAGGGTGTTCGATTGGCAGCCGGATGTGCCATGGACCAATAATCCTACCGAGCAAGCTATTGGCAGAATGAAAATGAGAGCCCGAACGGCGCGAGGTTATAAAACCCGGTCTGGGATGGCTAGTGGATTGATGACGGCTGAAGTTGGCGTAGCATAATCCGTTTGCTCAGTTTGGGAGATTGCTTCCTGTCGTTTATTTCCTAAATTCACCAACTATATTTGGGACAAACACGAAACCAAATATAATTGTATTTTAATAATTTTCGTGCAATACTATTGTTATAAATAAACAATTTTTTGATATCTGGCTTTGGATCGATTGTTCTTATCGTGATTTGTTATTATTTGGGATTAACTTGGTTTTGAAATAATTCTGATTAGAGGGATTATTCAATTTAAGATTTTTTAAAATTGATCGGAATGTACTTAGAAATATTTCAAGATGGTTAAATTCTTCCAGGCAAAATAGAATTTTTCACTATACCTAACAATAAGTCGTGACCCTGGTCAATTTTTTCTTGTAAAAGAGTACCAAAATGGCCAGCATGAGGGGATGTAAAGGAAGTTTTTCAGTTACTGCATACGCGGGCGATGCCAAGACTCTTCTAGCATTCAACCTTGATAAAGCTGGCGCGAATAATCTGGGTGGATTTACTATCAAGTGTTCGCCTGATGACCAACCCACCTACTACCTATACAACGAGCTTCAATTCCCGGTACCCGCCAACCACACACAAGATCCGAATGAGCCACCGAATTCGAGCATCAACGCGCCAATTCAAAAGTTCCGCTGGATTCATGTGCCGGGGTCGGTCCACCAAGGTCTCAAACCATTTTTTGGCAAGTACACCTACACAGTGACGCCGAGATACTTCGGGGCGAATAAATCTCTTCTACCACTCAACCCTAGCCTTAGCGTTTCAGTAGATATCGATGTCGTGCCATTCGTGAAAGGTAATCTTCGCCTTGGCTTTACCCGTGGCTTCACTCAATCTCAAGCATTCGTGCATCATTTCGGCAAGAATGCGCTTATTCGCCCGAAGACCGATGAATTGCTTTTCAATACTTCGCAGCAGTCCGGCACAAATGCTCAAGGCCACTCCTTCACTTTTGTCGACGAATATGAGTGGCTTGGGTACACAGCACGGGAGTGCATTTTTGACTTACTGAATGAGGTTATTCAAAACACTTCGCTTCACCTGGACATGTTTGCTTACGACCTGAACGAGCCAGACCTCATGAACATTGTGCTCGAAATCGCGAAGCAGGGTCGCGTACGCATAATCCTCGACAACGCTTTGCTCCACCATAACGCGCAAGGCACAAAAGCCGAGGATCAATTCGAGAATGAGTTCAGGAAAGTGATGAATGGCAGCGCTGCTATCCTTCGTGGTAAGTTCGGACGTTATGCCCATAACAAGGTGCTTATCGTGTCTAATGCGCAAGGCCCCTTCAAGGTGCTTACCGGATCCACAAACTTTTCAGTGACAGGCATCTATGTCAACTCGAACCATGTGCTCGTATTCGACACGGATGAAATCGCGAAGGCCTATTCGAAAGCCTTTGATGAGTCATGGGATGACAACCTTAGCGTGATTGATTTCCGGAATTCTACCTTGGCTACCGGGAAATTCACCTCGTCTGGTGCTTCCATACCACCCATTACAATTACGTTTTCCCCCCATTCAGCAACTGACAGGGCCAAAGTTCTCGATGGTGTCGTAAAACGCATTTCGGCGGAAGGTACAAAAACGAGAGGCAGCGTTTTATTCGCGGTGATGGAAATCGACAATGGCACAAGCCCTGTCTACCAAATATTGAACGATATTCACCAAAACACGTCAATCTTCAGCTTCGGCATCTCCGATGGCCCAAAAGGTATCTATCTTTATAAGCGGGGTACGAAGAATGGACTGCTGGTAAGTGGGAAACCCGCGGCGACTGTGTTGCCGCCACCCTTCGACCAGGTACCGGGTGTTGGTCTCGGTCACCAAGTGCACCACAAGTTTGTGGTTTGCGGATTCAACCAACCCGATGCTGTGGTCTATTGCGGTTCATCTAACCTCGCAGTTGGTGGAGAGGAGAAGAATGGCGATAATTTACTCGAGATCCGCGATATCGATGTCGCGACTGTCTTTACTATCGAAGCGCTCAGTCTAATAGACCACTTCAACTTTCTTGACAAATGTGCGACAGGCGGCAAAGGATCTTCATCCCAGCAAGTGAGTGCCAACTTGAAGGGAACTCCTGCTTCGCCTAAACTTGCGGCGGTTTCGGCGGGTTGGTTCCTTTTTACCAATGACAAATGGACGGAACCATATTTCAATTGCAATGACTTGAAATTCGCTGACAGGATTCTGTTCGGTTAAGTATCATGCGTGCGAATAATGAACCCTATCATGGATTATTATGCACACGTGATCTAATTAACATACTAACTAAATGATCTTTGAACGAAGTTGTTTCCTGTTCTCGAAAGGAGAATTACCCTATGCCCTCAAATCAACCGAATAATAATAAGATAATTGTGACTGTCACCCCCCCTAACAAAGGAGATATTATTTTCGATCCTAAAGATTATCAAGATGGTCAAAATATCAAACTCACAGCTGAGGGAAAACCTGGCTACATCTTTTCTGGGTGGGGAGGGGATCTTAACGGCACGAACAATCCTATAGAGATCACTCTCGATAGCACTAAAAATATCACTGCAAGCTTCAACCCGAAGGATGTCACTCTGTCGGTCGCCTCCGATCAAGGCCCGGTTATTAGAATAAAACATAAATTCGGCGATGTAGTTAATCTCCATCTAGAGAACACCAAAGACTGGATATTTAATAAATGGTCAGGGGATGTGGTAAAAAAAGACAGTGGCCGTGACATTACTATTAATATGGATGACGATAAGAATATCGAAGCTCACCAGGAGATTAAACCCAATAAGTGGGGAGTGGGCCACACCCTTTTAGCTGTCATTTGCTTGGTAGCCATTGGATTATCCGGATTTATTTTGCCATCCATATGGCCACCTATTTGGAGCTGGATCATAAGCATGATCCTGTTGGTGTTATTCATCTTCGTAATTGGCCATGGCATCACTGGTCATATATGGGGGTTTCTTGTCGATGATCGTTTTATGATGAGTATGTCCCGCCTTCAATCCTTTCTATGGACGGTAGTGATCTTGTCCGCTTTTTTAATCTCTGGGATTATGAACGTGGCCAGAGGAGATCCTCATCCACTTGAAATTGCTATCCCAACTCAAATTTGGTTGGTGATGGGAATCAGCGCTGCATCACTAGTAGGTTCTCCCCTCATCCGGGATAACAAGGAGAAGTTAAAACCAGAAGAGAAGGAAATGGGCAAAAATTTTAAGGCGCTCAGTCTACAGACAGGCATTAATGCTAAGCCTAATAAAATTGATACTGAATCAAGCAATGGATTAATGACCAACCAAGGCCTGGAAGTCATTAATACCAGGATAGAAGACGCGTCCATATCCGACTTGTTTCGGGGGGAAGAGACAGGAAATTGTGTCTTACTCGACCTAGGCAAGATTCAGGTCTTCTTCTTTACCGTTCTGATAGTTTTAGTTTATGCCTCAGCACTTGGTGCACTTTTCCAGAGTAGTTCAGCTATCCACAGTTTCCCCGCCCTGGATGATAGCACTATCGCGCTTTTGGGGATCAGCCACGCAACTTACCTTGTTAACAAGGGTATACCACATAGTGACACAGCAAAAACTTAAGACAGATAGGTAAGATGATTAGAAAGAGGAAATAAATATTTCTGCATGGATATATGAAGGAATATCATGTTATGGCCCAGAAACCTTTGGATAGTTATGTAAGTTTGTTTAGAGTAACCGTTGACATTTAGCGTCGGCAGACCAGTTACATCCATGCTAGCCGTAATGGGTATGGAAGCCACAATGCGATTAACGGCTGGGGTTTGGAGCTAATGGCTGGAGAAGGGTTGACTGTGCTGATCCAGGTTTACGAGGAGCAGGCACACAAGCAGGGGCAGGGTAAGAAAGGATGGAGTATGCCTTTTCCGCCTTTGCTGAAACGGTTAAGGGAAAAAACTGAAGATCGGTTGTTCTGCGCGGATCAGGGCATGCCCTATAGTGAGGCTTTAGTGATGCAGGACATGAAGGAAGGCTGGGTGGACGAATGGGTTGGGCGGTGAGGAAAAAAACTCGCGGAAACACATCCTGCATTTATGTGCAAGACATTCTCCTAAGGCAGCCATCTCATGCCCTGGCTGACTTAAGTTTCAGTCAGTCTCAGCCGAGCTTGCACCTCCACATTAGACAGGCCTGCGTCCCAGGCACGATTCAAACCCGCAACACTTAGATCCGAAGTCTGATGATCTATCCGTTAAGTCACTGGGGTATCTACTATCCTAAAATTCATTTGACGAAAGAAATGGAGGTAAATTATGCCTGCAAATTACTTTTTAAAAATCGAAGGTATTCAAGGTGAGAGTACAACTCTTAACCATAAAGATGAAATCGAGGTCCTGGCGTGGAACTGGAGTGAAACACAACCTTCTATAGCTATCGTCGGTGGCGCTACTCCGGGTAGAGTCCAAATGCATCCTTTCCATGTGATCGCCAAAAGTAGCTCAGCTTCACCTAAGCTCTTCCTTGCTTGTGCAGGAGGGCAGCATATTCCTATGGCGGTATTTGCTGCGGTTAAGGTGATCTCCGCGCAAGTTCAGGATTATATGACCTGGAAATTTTCTGACGTAATAGTTACTTCGTACCAGGTTGGTGCTGATAAAGATGAAACAATTTCGACGGATGAATTCAACCTGGAATTCAGCAGGGTCGTATTGGAATATAAACCACTCAAATCAGATGGAAGCCTGGGCAGTCCTATTATGGCCGAATGGGATCTTAGATCTCCCAAACCCGTCTAAAAGACATCTGACATCAGGTCAAGCGCTTAGGTTCATCATATTCTTAATTTAGACGAGCCAGTAATTGGTATCGTAGGCAACAATTCAGTCTCTCGCATGGATTTCAGCTTTTAGTTTATTTGCAAAATAAAAATGTTTACTTATGAAAGCGGTCTATCCCATTTTTATGAGTACCAAGCAAAGGACGAGACACAACTCAGAGATGGGGAAAGAATAATAGGAAAGATAAGAGAAAATCGAAAGAAGAAGACCAGATAAATCACTAAGAGCCTTGGTCCATACTGGAGACTGGGTCCGGCATGGCAACGACTTGGGCGGGATCTGAGAATCGAATTATAAAAGCTCTCGTATACAAATAACTGCTCAAGTTCCAGGGTGCCAGAAGCTGGCGAAGCGTTGAGCGGCTGTTTATTTCGAACTTACGCAAGACGATTTCGATGTGCGATTTTACGGTGGTTTCAGAAATATTCAACTGAGCAGCGATTTGACAAGTAGTGTCACCCCGGCACACGTGGGCGGCAATCTGTTCCTGACGTGGTGAGAGCTGATCCCAACGCTGAGTAGCCTAGGTTTGGGTGGTCAGTTGCTCGACGGCCTGGTCGAAGAGCTGCGAGGCAATCTCCTGCGTTGAACGTTTATGGCGCTGTGCGACCAGGTGTAAGGATTTATAGGACTTGACGTCCATCATAAAAATGCGTTTGCGATGCAGTCGGGTTTTTTGTTCTTGCCAGAGGATTTGCCAGGCCTTCCCAATTCGATTCTATAGAACATATGAACTAATGTCAATGGAAGTATGTCACCCCGATCCATCGGGGATGGGAACGATCTGGGCGGGACCACTATCAGTCGGAGACTATGTTAGCCCCCATCCTTTTTTGTAGACACTAAAAACTCGCTCATAATCGAAGGTTCTAAATTTGCGAAGTGCTTGCCTGCCTTTTGAGTGAAAAGTTCTCTTCTTTTTTTGTCTTTTTCAAGCGCATCAATAAAGTCGTAAAGCCCATTCCTAAATGAGAAAGAAAGATCATTAATATGAACTCCAACAATCCCTGGATATTTTAGTAGATTTATTGCTTCTTCTAAATCTTTCTGCTTTGCTGTGCTCCACGCATAAGATATTCGTCTTACCCCTTCATTTTCGCTCAAATCTGAATTAGGAGTGAGCGTGTGTATAATTCCGCATCTTGCAGCATAAAGTTCTATTGCGGTACAAGGTAACGGATATTTTTTGAGCATCCATTTATTCACCCAGGTCAGAAAACGTATTCTGACAGATCGGTTTTCGCTGGCTGCCCAACTTATACTATCTATTGCGCTATAAATCAATATTAAGGCTGGCATTAGAAGATTTTGTTCAATGCAGTAATCTATGGCAACATTGATTTGGGCATAACCTCTAATAATATTTTGTTCGCTCATTTTGCAAATAGAATGCTCATTGGTTTGCATTAGTGGCAAGGCAGAGGGAACATCCTTTTCCCTCACATTATCAATTATAGCCATCATCTCCAAAAAGATGGCCGTGATGATAAACATCCATTAATTCAGCCTTAAATGCCAGTTTCCAAACAATCTGGATGCTAATGTTATCAGGATAATTGGAGCCAAAAACTCTCCAACGTTGGAATTGGACCTAAATTGTTTTTTGACTTCGAAAACGAGCCCATTTTAACTTCGAAAATGCACCCGCTTTCTGGCTTAAAAGAATAGAAATAACCCATCACGGTTAATCTCTCCTGGGCCATGTTATCCTCCTTGTTCCTGGAAGATAGCATGCCATAGTTTTGGATTAACCAGTATTTTTCTGTTTCCCCGGCTTAGATAAAAGTGTGTGCCATACTCCGGTTAAGATGTGCGGCTTACTCCGGTTTAACTTTGCGACCTGATCCGTTTTTTGCACGGGATTTAATAATGAGGAGCAATGTAACGGCAGTTAGCGCCGCTGCGATACCCAGGAACAACACTGCTTTCCAGCCATGCGTGCGCACAACGCCCCTTACAGAAGTATCCAACGGGTGGGGTTCAACCAGGGAATCGGCCCCGCCCAGCTTGTTACCCTTTGGGGCCCCGTAATACTGTGCGAATCCATTGGGGCTGATGAATATCTTCGTTTTAGCTGCATTGGGAGGTGAATGGACGCTTACCGTCCCCCCTTGCAACAACCCCAGACGCCGCGCTTTAGCGATTTCACGCTGCACAATCTCAGGCAGGCATTCTGCTGCAAGGCTTGAACACACCTGTTTGGCCGGATCATCAATTTCGCCCAGGGTCAGCGCTTCGAGATCACTATATTTCTCACCCAACCTGGATTTGACGCAGGCAATAAATGCCTCTGCATCTATCCCTGTTTTCGAGAGGGGGATCCTCGCAAAAGGTCGACCGGCATATTCGTCTTGAAATTTGCGCTCCACCGTTTGCCCAACGGTGACCTCAGCCATCACTGGTTTACCCGTGGGCAAATCCACTTCGCCGGTATCAACACTGACATGTGAATAGCCAAAACCTCCGGTCAGGTCGTCGATGATAAAGCTTTCAAGCCGGCGCGGCACCCATAACAGCAGGTCGCCCATCTGTTGTGTGCGTTTTGCAGCGTAAGGCCCGCCTGGATAGGCGATCGCTTCTTTAGGACTGCTTTCTTTTGGGCCTGGATGGTGGCGCCAGGCGAAACGCAGCCCTTTTAATAGGATACGTCCCAGCCATTGGAAATCTGAATGAAGCAGGCGTAGGATCCATTCAGTTAGTTTTCGTTCTCCGTTCAGAAAGGAATTATCCTTAGTGTCCATTGGCAGCCCACATCTTTCAATTGGCCATTTGCCCAAGAGTGATCTTCCGAGTGACTTATTTTGAATTATCTCCATTTATTATACGGCGGTTGATGGTTTCAAGTTTCTCCCGGTCATAATTCGAACTTCAATGAATTGATCCTAATATTGACAATAATCAGTAGGATGAAGCGATTGATGAATTTAGAAAGGCAATAGTGTGAACTTCACCTGGTCTTTATGAGTTCGTTTTCCATACGGAGATCGGATCAGTGATGCCAATTATCACGAAAGATTTACCGGAACCGCTGATTCCCGCTGTGATCATCAGAATGTTGAAATGGTAGATGGACGATCTTGTTCGGATTGAATTGAGAGACCAGGCGGGTTCCAGTGACACAGTCCGAAATACCCAATTATAATTGGGTAAGCGCTCATCCCAAATCATGTCTGGTTGTGCGACCAGAACAGGTGGTTAGATCAATAAACAATCAGGTCATTCGATATAGGAAAAAAGGAGAAGAAAATGGACTCGAAAGATTTTTGGGTGAAACCCGGTTCAAAGGTTAATCTGAAAGATATTGATACCAGCGGAAAAAAGTATTTCAATGATGATAAAGAATCCGGTCAAAAAGAAATGATGAAGTATAAGGAAGATATTGCCAGGATTCAAGAAATAT
>DATFYI010000080.1:0-30960 GCA_035315125.1 Anaerolineaceae bacterium
TCAGGCGCCTCATCGACCACCCATTCCAGTTTATCCAGTGGGTCACGCCAGACTTCCGTCTCGCCTAACACGACCAGCCCTTTATCTGCCAGGTACTCCAGGTCGGCCAATTTACCACCGGGAGCGGCGGCATATGCCCAGGCGACTTCTACCGGCATCGGTTCGCCGAATAAAAATTTTAAGATCGCTTGGCGGCGGGCCAGGACTGCATCTTTCCCCAGGGTTTCCAGGTTGGCCTGAACCCTTTCGGGTGAACAGGAAAGCTGGACTGTTCGTACGACTTTCGGACGGACCGAGGGCGGCGGCAGCACAGGAACAGCTCTCAACTGACCGCGCTTGATCAAGGCCTGGGCCGACTTTTTCCAGTCCTGACGTGGAAATGCAACTTCCAACTGGCGACCACGCAGGGGACCACGTTGGCTCAACAGTTGCAGCAACCGCAACTGCAGCGTTGAAAAACCCGAACCCACCGCCAAGACGCCGCCCTCCAATTTGTAAAGAGTGTCGCCCAACTGGCTGAGCCCTGGTGGCAGCATCAAATCCAGGCAAACCGAGAGCGGTGCCAGGCTGGCGTGGGAAATCTCATTGGCCAGCTCGATCTGCAGCGGCGTAATCACCGGCTGTGGGTCGAGCAGCACCAGGATTGGCTTGGTCTCCGGCACTGCCGGCTGTTCAATTTGCTGCAAAACGATACCCTGCAAGGTTTGCTGGCCAAATGGCACAGCCACCAGGCAACCCGGTTGGATCTGCCCTTCCAGTTCCTGGGACAGGTGATAATCAAAAACGCCGCTGACCTGGGGCAGGTTGACTGAAACTTGGAAATACGTCCCAGCCATCAAGACCGCTTGAGCAGCACGGCAGCGCCGTAACCGACCACCGAATCGTGATCACCGGTTTCATCTGCGGAGGTACTGTGGTGCAACACTTCGACTGCATTGGCGCCCAGCTCCCGAGCGGCATACATTACACTGGCTACAGCCATGAAACCACAGGCATAGCCGCGCCCGCTATGCTCCGCTTCCAGCACTCCTTCAGGTGAAAACAGGCCAATCTGCTTGAGCATTTCGGCATCCAGCCGGTTTGCCTCGATTTCAGAATAGAAATGAGAAAGGTCCGTACTGGCTACCAACAGAACGCTGTGGCGGCTGCCATTTTGGCGGATAACCTCTGCCAGGGCTCGGCCAAGCTGCCCGGCCAGACTGGGCGTCTGGCTGCGGATCATGACCGGCAGCAATTTGAAACCACCCACCAGAGCGCGTTGTAAGAACGGTAGCTCAATCTCGAGGGAATGTTCGCTGTCATTTGCCACCGCTGTAAGATGGATGTTGGCTTCTTGACGCAAACAGCGGTCCAGCTCGTAAACAGCTTCGCGATCCACCGGCACCGTTCCAAGCGGGGTGGCATAGGCCTGATGGGCGCTGGTTAGCAGCGGCTCAGGGAAAAATCCATGTAGTGGAGAGACAACTGCCACCAGGTCACGCTGCTGGCCTAACACACTGCGAAATGCGTAGCCGGCCGTCCGACCGGAATAGCGGTGACCGGCATGTGGAGCAATCAGGCCCACTACTTCACCCTTCAAATCAGGCAATTTTGCCGCTTGAATAAAACCGTCGATCTGTTTCGCCAGACGTTCCGGGTCGCCCTGGTACCAGGTTCCGGCAATTGGAGAAGGACGAATTTCAGCTATCGTGGCCATCTCGACCTCCTTCTCAGAAAACATAAACAAATATAAGCATGAGGAATGAATTCATTATTCTTATAAATCATTTTAACATAGATAGAACCGGCAAGATTAAAAAACTCTGTCTGGACACGGCCTTAAATTCGTGCAAGAATATTGTCAATATTATCTGAATTTTCAACATTATTAATTCTTCCTATTCTCGTTTAGAAGGTCAGCGGTGATTAATATTAACCGCAAGGTCTTGTATAAAAGGAGTTAGAAACACTGTGATGGCGCTTCCTGGCCTTCAACAGTGTTTTTTTGTGCGAAATCTTTAGCTGTTGTAGATTTCAATTCGCGATTAATGATCGTGCTTGCATCATGAACTCGAGATTGAAAGATGCTCTGAAAGGAGGAGCATATGAGAAAATGGTATCGATTAGCCGCAGCGTTTGGCATTCTCGGCCTGTTGATTTCCTGTACGAATGCATCTGGTACAGTGGTCCCAACGGCCACGAACGCGCCGATTACGGCAAATGAATCAGCCAACGCGGCGCCGGTCGGGGGGAATAACGCGGTGGGGCGGTTAACGCCAAAAGATCGGCTGGCGACAAGGAGCGCCGCTGAGACGCAAAACGCTCCAACAGCCCAGGCGCCGGCGTCCGTTCCAGCGGGACAACAGGCAACATCCGCTGCACCGGTGTCCGAGCAACAAATGGGGCTGGTAAGTGACAAAATCAAGCACATCGTCATCATCATGCAGGAGAACCGCTCGTTCGACGAGTACTTCGGTACTTATCCAGGAGCACTCGGTATCCCAATGCAGAATGATGTACCAACCGTATGCGTACCCGACCCAAAAACGGGCACCTGTGTAAAGCCATACCACAATCCCAACGATATCAATGCCGGCGGCCCGCATGCAGCAGCCTCGGCTGCCACCGATATCAACGGCGGACAAATGAACGGCTTTATCAAAGCGTTCCGTGGCGCACAGAAAGCCTGCAAGGCTCCGGATACTCCCGGCTGTGCGGCAGGACAGACCCCGGATGTGATGGGCTGGCACGATGCACGCGAAATTCCCAATTATTGGACCTACGCCGAGAGCTTCGTGCTGCAGGATCATATGTTCGAGCCCAACAGCTCGTGGAGTCTGCCATCGCACCTCTTCATGGTTTCAGCCTGGTCGGCCCAATGCAGCGTACCCGGCGACCCGATGAGCTGCGTCAATGCCCTGGATGGTCCAAAGACTGCCTTGAGCCCGCTCAACACGACGAAAAATGATTATGCCTGGACGGACCTGACCTACCTGCTGCATAAGAACAACATTTCGTGGGCCTACTATCTCAGCAACGGCAGCGAGCCGGACTGTGAAGACGACGCCATGCTTTGCCAGTTAAAACCGCAAAAGAGCAATGTGCCTGGCATCTGGAACCCACTGCCGGCTTTTGACACGGTCAAACAAGATAACCAGTTGTCCAACATCCAGACCGTCGACAATTTCTTAACAGCGGCTAAGACTGGGACAATCCCGCAGGTTGTCTGGATAGTGCCCGATAATACCGTCAGCGATCACCCGCCGGCCAGTATCCACGCCGGGCAGGCGTATGTCACCAGCCTGATTAATGCTGTAATGCAGGGCCCGGATTGGAATACCACCGCCATTTTCCTGGCCTGGGACGATTGGGGTGGCTTTTACGACAATGTCGTGCCGCCGGTTGTGGACCAGAACGGTTATGGCCTGCGCGTCCCGGGCCTGGTCATCAGTCCCTACGCCAGGAAAGGCTACATCGACAACCAGACATTATCATTCGATGCTTACCTGAAATTGATCGAAGATGTATTCCTGAACGGGCAACGTATCGACCCGAAGACGGATGGACGGCCTGACCCACGCCCGGATGTACGGGAGAATATGCCGCAGCTCGGCAACCTGTTGAGCGATTTCGACTTTACCCAACCCCCGCGGCCTCCCATGATCCTGCCTACCGATCCACCGCCGGGGCCGGCCTCAATCCCTGGAAGCTAGGGAGTATATAACCTGGTTGAAAGCCATGCCGCCCCGGTCGCGGTTCAGCCTGTCATTACCCAGGCTGCAACCACCGCGCCGGCGGCGGCAATCCTTAATTCACCGGTTACAACGCGTAAAAAAGGACATGCGGTAGGTATTCGACCAGCATGGACTGGCCAGAAAGCCATTGTTCGATACGGAAGGAAGCTGGGGCAATGGCACCGTAACCGACGCAGATACGCAGGCTCCCTGGCTGGCACAGTGGTATTGCTGCAGGCAGGTCTCCGCTCGAGCGATAACCTGTAATTTGCAGCCTGGTTTACCTGGGCAACCCGGCAACTTTTCACTGGGGTACGATTGAGACCGACAACAACCCACTGAACCAGGCCGGCAAGGCTTTCTACTTGTCTGATTGAAATCAAATGACAGGCTTAGCTGTCCATACCCACAATCGTTTATAATCAAAGATAATATAGACCATCGGCAAGTTTTGCAATTCTGAGCACTCCCTAAAATCCGAAAACTTTCCGAGAACTGGGGAAAGCAAAATCGTGGAGGTAAACCCGCATGAATCATCCTGAATTCGATAAAGAAGGCTATATCAAAGGTCTGATAAAGGCCTGGAACAACGAGCAAGCCAGCGCCCGAATTTACCGGGCCCTGGCAGAGCATGAAACCAGTGAAACACGCCGGAATGTTTTGATAAAACTGGCCGAAACCGAGGAAGGACATGCCGCCCGTTGGGCAGCCCAGTTGAAAGAACTGGGCAAGGATATACCAGCTTATCACGACACGCTTTCAAAGTCCTTATGGCGCTGGATCCTGGTACAGAGCGGCACCGAAAATGCTCTCAGCCGGATCGAAAGCAGCGAAGAAGATGATACCGAAATGTATGCTGATCTGGCCAAGATTGCGCCGACCGAAACACAGCGCCAGGCCATTACCTCTGTACAACAAGACGAAGAAATGCACGGGCGCCTGGCTCATAGCGTGGCTGCAACAGCTCCCGAAAATGATCCACAGAACCGGCTGGACATACTCATGCATAAAGAAACCTGGCACCGTCGCGGCGGCGGTTGGATCGGGCAGGCCATCTACGGCGCAAATGATGGGCTGGGTTCTGTGTTCGGGATTGTTTCGGGTGTCGCCGGAGCTACCGCGGGTGGATCGGCTGTCTTGATCGCCGGGCTGGCAGGTATGCTGGCATCGGCGCTCTCGATGGGCTCCGGGGCCTACCTGGCAACCAAGGCCGAGCGTGAAGTTAATGAAGCCGAGATTGGACGCGAGCGCCGGGAGCTTGAGGCAAAGCCGGAAGAAGAAATGGAAGAGCTGTCGTTATTCTACCAGCTTAAAGGGGTGCCGGAAGGTGAAGCGCACGTCCTGGCCGGACGACTGGTTGCCCAACCGGATGTAGCATTGAAAACACTGGCCAGTGAAGAACTGGGTCTATCTGAACAAACCTTTCCCAACCCCTGGACCGCGGCCTTATCGGCGATGATCTCAACCGGCCTGGGAGCTTTTATACCAATCATCCCCTTCTTTTTTTTAAAGGGATATCCAGCCATTATCATCAGCTTTGTCATCAGCACCCTGGCCCATTTCCTGATCGGAGCTGCCAAAACAGTGGTAACTGGATTAAATCCATTACGCAGCGGCGCCGAGATGACCGTCGTTGGCCTGGGTGAAGCACTCATCACCTATGGTCTTGGCCGTTTGTTTGGTCCCGGGGTAGGATGACAGCTCATTCCTACTGAGAAGACCTGGAAATCCTCGAACCGGCCAGCGAGATTTTTCGAAAAGAAAGGAAATTTGTATGGCAACTTTACGGATACCCGCAACTTTGCGCCAATTCACCGACGGTCAAGGCGAAGTTATAGTCCAAGGTGGTACTGTTGGCGAAGCGTTGTGCGAAGTTGCTGAGCGTTATCCCTCTCTGAAGACCCATCTTTTTACTCCCGATGGCCAGCTGCGCTCCTTCGTAAACCTATTTTTAAATGATGAAGACATCCGCCATCTGGATGGCGTGGATACAGTTATGAAAGAAGCTGACAGGCTGATAATTTTGCCCAGTATCGCAGGCGGCTCTATTCTGACCAAAAAATAGAACCTGAGACGCCAGCGATGGCGACTCGAAATTAGTTTTTATATCGCAAACAAAAGCTGATTAAGTTTACCAGAATTGCCATTCAGACGCACGTGCAGGCGGGGGAAACCCAAATAGCCAGGCTCTGCGAATTGCGCCCAATTAAGCAAGGCTCGAACGGTTTTATTGTTCCAATGCGGCTGGAAGAACAGTCGCCTGCCGCCAACTCAAACCGAGGCCTGCCACAAATACCAACGTGCAGAGCAGATAGACCCATTTCAAATCCATCACAGCTACTAAGGAATAAGCCACCAGTGGACCCAATGTACTGCCAACATCGCCGGCAGTCGCAAAAAGACCTATGCCGCTGCCCATTTTTTCCGCTGGAATATGATCTCCCATATAGGCAGTCAAAGCGGAGAGCAGCGCTCCCCCGCTAAGTGCTCCCAGGATAATTCCAACCAATGCCCAGCCGATATTCACAGAAAAGGCCAAGATAACAAAGCTAAGTATGCCCAAGCTAAAGCTAACCGAAATGACCAGCGGGCGACCTAACCAGTTATCAGAAACACGCCCGGCTAGTGGACCGGTAACGGCGGCCAACACCGAGCGCAGTGCCAGTAGAGCTCCACTGGCAGTTGCCACCCTTAAAACCTGTGAGCCAATCGAGATGGTATTCCCAAAACGACCGGAAAGCAATAGAGCCATACTGGAAAGCATGATGCCATCCCCGGCAAACTGGGTAAAACAAAATAAAACCAAGGCGGTACGGCTTTCAGGAAAATCGCGCAGTAAATCCATCCAGCTTGAAATAAAGACTCGCCACCGTTTTTGAAAATCGAATTGCACCGACAGCCTATCCTCAGACTGAATTGAACGGACTAGTGATGTTTCAGGCAGCAGGAATACCACCAGCAAACCCACTGCACTGATTGCAGCACAGATCAGCATGGCATTTCGAAAGGCCAAACTATCAATCAGAAAACCACCCAGTAATGGGCCAAGGGCATAGCCAGCCCAGATGCCAGTATTGTACAGGCCGCTTAACCAGCCGCGCGTGTCCGGGCTGCTCAGATCCAGCACCATCGTGATACCGGTGATATTGATCAGCATCCAGGCCACACCCCAAGCCAGACGCGCTAATAGGAAAGGCCAGAAGCCATGCACTAACCCATAGGCGGTTGATGAAGCTACTGCCAGTACCATGCCAAAAATAAAGAGCGGCTTCCGTCTACCAAAACGGTCCACTAAAAAACCAGCCAGCGGGTTCGCTGGAATGCGGATCAGACGGTGGATACTGAGGATGATCCCAACCTGTGCCAGGGATATTCCAACCACATCCAGGCGCGTCACCAAGCCGGCAAACAGGCTTAAGTCGCCAACACTGGACAGGCAGACTGCAATACCCAACGGGATAATCAGTTTATATTTTGAAGTGGGCATCATCTAGTTTTAAAATGGAACGGGCGATCGATTTGGATGTTAGTATAACCGTAAAAGAAATTATAATTACAAGCTGTCCATGAATAATAATAAAACAAACTCCATAATAAGCAACTTATGGCGCTGGCGCAATCTCATCCCGGCGGTTGTCATCGGCGTGCTGGGGCTGCTAGGGCTGCCTTTATTATGGCTGCGCCACCGTCCATACGCCATCTGGCTGGTGGTGGTGATCGCCTTCTTACTGCTCTGGCCAACCAAATGGGACCAATACCTTATGCTGGCACTGGCGCCGCTGTGCTATTCCGCTGGTCACCTGATGGTATGGTCCATTGGTTGGGGGTTCAAACGGCTCAGGTCCGGATATTCTCAAACTGAAACTGCCACTTAATTCAAGCAGCTAGCTTTGCGCTCATCTTTTCTACATGCGCATGCCATTAAAGCAGAGCGCTTTCGATTCAACTTGTGCATTTACCACGAAGCTGATGGAACCCTTGACAATTACCAAAGTTAGTAATATATTCAAGTGAACTTAAATAATAAGATAATTGATTTAGTTGATAGGGTTAGATATGCAACCGACAGATACACTTGAAAGTACCCTGTATAAATGGATAGGAATCTCCATACGCCGCTCAATGCGTGGTTTTATCCGCTATTCCAAAGAAAATGGTCTTTCCATTTCACAAATCGGGGCCCTATTCCATATTTACAAGGGCGCCAGCGGCGTTTCTGATATCGGCGATGACCTGGATATCAGCAGTGCGGCTGCAAGCCAGATGCTGGACCATCTGGTAAAACAACAACTGGTTTTGCGCTCGGAAAACCAGCGAGACAGGCGCGTTAAACAACTCGTGTTGACCGAGAAAGGCCAACGTGTCCTGCAAGAAAGTATCCAGGCCAGGCAGGGCTGGCTCGAGGATCTGGCTAAAGATCTATCACCCTCCGAACAAGAACAGATCCAATCTGCCCTACAAATTTTAATTGACAAAGCAAACCAGCTCGAAGACCAATTCGCCCAGCAACCAGATTAAGAACGATTTATTGGAGTTTTGAACCATAATGTCACGCTTAGGAAAATATTTAAAACCATTTCTCCCATTACTCTTGCTCGCCATTTTACTCTTGTTTATCCAGGCGAACAGTGACCTATCGCTGCCCGATTACATGTCGAATATCGTTAATTACGGCATCCAGCAGGGTGGCATCGAAAACGCGGTGCCGCATGCTGTTCGCCAAAGTGAGATGTCAAAACTCATCCTCTTTATGAGCCAACAAGATCAGATGACGGTGATCGCCGATTACACTTTAATCGATAAAAACTCAGACGGATATGCCAGTTACCTCAAGCTTTACCCTGATCTGGCTAACGAGCCTATCTTTGTCTTAAAGAATATCGATCAGAGCGAAATCAACAAACTTAACCCGCTCATGGGCAAAGCGATCTTAGCCGTTTCTGCCATCACGCAGATACAAGCCAATCCATCCTCAGTGCCCCCCTCTCAGACCTTTGGTTTCGACCTTTCAAAGCTGCCCCCGGGAACCAATCTATTCGCCCTGATTAGCAACATGCCTGCTGCACAGCGCTCGCAGATGATCGCTGCTATAGACCAAAAGTTCAACGCCATGGGAACAAGCACCCTCGTCCAGGCAGCCGCTGCTCCGATCAAAGCGGAATACATCGCGCTTGGGATAGATACTTCTAAACTTCAGAGCGACTACATTCTCCACACCGGCCTGATCATGCTGTTGCTCACACTGCTCTCAGGTATCTGTACCATCTCAGTCGGTTACCTATCGGCCAAAATCGCCGCCGGCTTATCGCGTAACCTGCGCAAGAACGTCTTCAAAAAGGTAGAAAGCTTCTCCAGCACCGAATTCGATAAATTCTCGACCGCTTCACTGATTACTCGTTCAACCAATGATATTACCCAGATCCAAATGCTCATGATCATCATGGTGCGCATGGTTTTTTATGCACCCATTATGGGAATCGGCGGAATCATCCGGGCGGTTGGCAAGAGCAGCTCCATGTGGTGGATTATCGCCGTAGCAGTATTGGTGCTGATCGGCATGATCTCCATTATATACTCCATCAGCCTGCCGAGATTCAAGATTATCCAGAAACTGGTCGACCGGCTTAACCTGGTGACCCGTGAAAACCTGTCCGGCATGATGGTGATACGTGCTTTTAATATGCAGAATTTTGAGGAAAAACGATTTGCCCAGGCAAACAAGGACCTGACAGACACCAACCTGTTTGTGAACCGGGTGATGGTGGGTATGATGCCGGGTATGATGCTGATTATGAACGGCGTAAGCCTGTTGATCATCTGGGTTGGGGCTAGCCAGGTGGCACAATCGGCCATCCAGGTGGGCGATATGATGGCTTTCATGCAGTATGCCATCCAGATCGTTTTCTCATTCATGATGATGTCATTTATGTTCATCCTTTTACCGAGAGCTTCTGTATCCGCCGACCGCATCGCCGATGTGCTGGATACACCCCTGACGATCAAAGATCCAGAAAAACCAAAACGCATCAAGAATCGTGACAATGGCACGGTTGAGTTCCGCAACGTCTGTTTCCGCTACCCTGGCGCCGAGGAAGATGTACTGCACGACATCAACTTCACCGCCAAACCAGGCCAGACCACGGCTTTGATCGGGGCAACCGGCTCGGGCAAGTCCACGCTGGTTAACTTGATCCCACGCTTCTATGATGTGACCGACGGTTCGATCCTGGTGAACTGCACGGATATCCGCACAGTATCGCAGCATGATTTGCGAGAACGGATCGGTTACGTCCCCCAAAAGAGCTCTTTGTTCTCGGGCACCATCGAAAGCAACCTGCGTTATGCCGATGAAAACGCCAGTAAAGAATCTCTGGTCGAAGCCGCTGATATTGCTCAGGCAACTGAATTTATATCCTCCAAGCCAGAAGGCCTGGCCACAGATATTTCTGAAGGCGGCTCGAATGTCTCCGGCGGACAGAAACAGCGTCTTTCGATAGCACGTGCTTTGGTGAAGAAAGCGCCGATCTATATTTTTGACGATAGCTTTTCCGCGTTGGATTTCAAGACCGATGCAGCATTGCGCCGGGCGCTGAAACAGAAGCTCGCTGACAGCACCTTGTTCATTGTTACCCAACGTGTCTCCACCATAAAAAACGCCGACCAGATTTTAGTTTTAGATGAGGGCCGGATTACTGGTAAGGGTACCCACAACGAATTAATGAAGAGTTGCGAAACTTATCGGGAGATTGCTTTATCGCAGCTTAGCCAGGAGGAATTAGCATGAGTATGCCAAATAGAGGTCCAATGGCTGGCCGCGGCCCAATGGGTAGAGGAGGTCACGGCGGCCCCATGGTGATGAGCACTGAAAAGCCCCGCGATTTCAACGGCACCATGCTTAAGCTTTTTAAATACCTTGGCGCATATAAGGTATCCATTATCTTCGTACTGATCTTAACGGTTGCTTCGACTATTGCCTCAATCCTTGGACCAAAAATGTTGGGCAACGCTACCACCACCTTGTTCGAAGGTGTGATGAAACAGATCGCCGGCACGGGTTCGATCGACTTTGGCACCATTGGCAGGATCCTCTTGTCCGTCACTTTCTTGTATCTCATTTCCGCCATATTTAGCTATATCCAGGGCTGGATCATGGCGGGAGTGTCCATGAAGATTACTTACCGTTTCCGCGAAGACATCTTCAGCAAAATCAACCGCATGCCGCT
Organism: Anaerolineaceae bacterium; assembly: GCA_035315125.1. Lineage (GTDB taxonomy): Bacteria > Chloroflexota > Anaerolineae > Anaerolineales > Anaerolineaceae > DATFYI01. The sequence continues at coordinate 10,937 of DATFYI010000080.1, forward strand.
GCGGTATTTTGACGGAACTAACCATGGCGAGGTGCTTTCTCGTATTACGAATGATGTCGATACGGTCAGTCAGACCCTCAATCAGAGCCTGACTCAGATCATCACATCCGTAATCATGGTGGTGGGCGTGCTGGTTATGATGTTCACCATCAATTGGACGATGACCCTGGTAGCTTTAACGATCGTCCCGCTATCAATGCTCATCATCAGCTTTATCATTCGGAAGTCACAAAAATATTTTAAACAACAGCAGGATTACCTGGGTCACGTCAACGGCTACGTTGAAGAAATGTATAGCGGCCATATTGTGATGAAGGCTTTTAATGGCGAAGCAAGAAGCGTAGAACAGTTTGACAAAAGCAACGATATGCTCTATGAGGTAGCCTGGAAGTCACAGTTCTTGTCAAGTTTGATGATGCCTATCATGAACATCCTCAGCAACCTTGGCTACGTGGCGATCTGTATCCTGGGCGGCTATCTGGCTATCAGAAACGCCATCACTTTGGGGGATATCCAGGCCTTTATCCAATATGTGCGCTCGTTTACACAACCGCTCACTCAAATCGCCAACATCTCCAATATCTTACAGCAGACCGCCGCCGCCGCCGAACGTGTGTTTGAATTTTTGGACGAACCGGAAGAAGTCCCCGACACGATTAACCCCATAACGGTACCTGTCATAAAAGGCGCTGTGGAATTCAGGCATGTTCATTTTGGTTATAGTCCAGATAAAATCATTATCAATGATTTCTCCGCCATCATCCAACCCGGTCAGAAAGTTGCCATTGTCGGACCAACCGGCGCAGGCAAGACCACCATGGTCAAATTGCTGATGCGTTTCTATGATGTTACCAGCGGTGCCATCCTGATAGACAATCACGACATTCGTGAATTTACACGCTTCGACCTGCGCAGGAAGTTCGGGATGGTATTACAAGACACCTGGCTTTATAACGGTACGATCATGGAAAATATTCGCTACGGGCGTATCGACGCGACCGACGCCGAGGTGATCGCTGCCGCAAAAGCTGCTCAATGTGATCACTTTATCCGCACCCTGCCAGATAGCTACAATATGGTACTCAATGAAGAAGCCACCAACGTGTCACAAGGACAGATGCAGTTATTAACCATTGCCCGTGCCATTCTGGCCGACCCAAAGATCCTTATCCTGGACGAAGCGACCAGTTCGGTCGATACTCGCACCGAAGTGCTGATCCAAAAGGCGATGGAAGCATTGATGAAAGATCGCACCGGTTTTATCATCGCACATCGCCTGTCCACCATCCGTGATGCGGATTTGATTTTGGTGATGCGGGATGGCGATATTGTAGAACAGGGCAAACACGAGGAATTGCTGGAACGGAGCGGCTTCTACGCCGAGCTTTACAACAGCCAGTTTGAACATCCTGAGCTTAGCCCGGAGGTCAGTCTGCCAGCCATGGCGGCAGCGGATTAGCCCGGTCGTTTTAAACGACTTCGAATTTAGGTTTATTAATGGCGGGTTTGGTGATGGATCCATCCACTCTGAAAGGTTCCATCGCCCCCGCCATGAAAATATTATACTGATCGAGCGACCGAATCGAGGGTGGATTGTCTGTATTTAATAGCCCAGGGTGCAGCCAGAAGGTCCCTTATATTTCAAGAATGGAAATTTGAAAAGGGTTATAATAGCTCCATTCAGAAACCTGGGAGGGACCTTTGAACCTAAAAGCCAGATTATTCTTATTCTGCATGATTATATTTGCATTGATACCTTCATGCACGCCAGCCAATACCACCAGTAATACACCTGCTGCCATTACCCAAAACACAAAAACATCTATTTCGATCGATGGCGCATTTGCGCTATACCCACTCATGCAACGATGGTCAGCAGAATATACAAAGCTGCATCCGAATACCACATTTGATATCTCGGCCGGGGGTGCAGGCAAAGGTATGACCGATACATTATCGGGCATGGTCGACATCGGCATGATTTCGCGAGAGATATCATCAGCCGAAGAAGCAAAAGGCGCTTTCTGGATCGCAGTTGCCAAAGACGCAGTTTTTCCGGTGATTAACTCAAAAAATCCGGTGGCAGCCGACCTCTTGCAAAAAGGGGTAACCCGCGAAACCCTGATCGGGATTTATATTACGGGCACGATTAAAACCTGGGGACAGGTTGTGGGCCGGCCCGATATTACAGATCAAATCCATGTTTACACCCGTTCAGATTCTTGCGGCGCAGCCGATACCTGGTCGAAATATTTGGGTAAAACTCAGGAAAATCTACTTGGAATTGGGGTCTCAGGCGATCCGGCAATGATCGATGCAGTTGTAAAAGATCCATTAGGGATCAGTTACAATAACCTGGCGTATGCATTTGACACAACGAGCGGAGCTCTAATTCCTGGCACGATCGTCCTGCCAATCGACGTCAATGAAAATGGCAAGGCTGACCCTGATGAAGTGTATTCAACGAAAAGTGCAGCGCTTGACGCTATTAACACCGGAAAATATCCATCTCCTCCTGCTCGCCTGTTATATCTGGCTACGAAAGGAAAACCATCCGGCTCAGTAAAAGATTTCCTGCAATGGATTCTGACAGATGGTCAACAATTTGTTGCTGAATCGGGCTACATACAATTGACCCCTGATATCCTTAAAACCTCGCAAGGAAAAATGAACTGACCGAGTTTCTTAAAAAAGTATGGCTTCATGGTTGCTACCTGTACGGATAAAAGATAAGGCTAATTTTTACAGACAACGACGAATAATTGATCAATACTTAAGCCGCTGTCTTAATATGCTGACAGGGCTACCCGTGATTCTGGTCCTGGCTTTATTTCTAACGCTTTTAGTCCGTTCGTGGCCATTATTAAGCACCAAACCTTTATCGCAATTACTTTCTAATCAAGCCTGGTTGCCTGCCGAGGGGCAATTTAATTTTTTGCCTTTTATTTCGGGAACCTTGTGGGTCACCATAACGGCATTAATCATTGCGGTCCCACCCTGTTTGCTGGTCATAATTTATTTATCGGAATATGCCCACCGCTCCATCCGTGAAATGATGAAGCCGGTGCTTGATCTTCTTGCGGCTATCCCTTCTGTAGTATACGGGGTGTGGGGTGTTCTTGTTGTAATTCCTTTTGTCCTGCAACTTTCCCTTCTCACCCATAAATATCTTGGGTTCATCCCAATCTTATCCTCAAATAATCCCACTGGATACAGTATATTGGCCGGAAGCATTGTCCTGGCAATTATGATCGGGCCATTTATCATCGCCATGGGATTTGAGGTATTGCGCGCAGTACCGGACGGTTATCGCCAGGCTTCATTGTCTGTTGGTGCAACGCGTTGGGAGACCATCAAATTCGTTTTATTACCCAAAACAGTTTCCGGGATTATTGCCGCAATTGTTATGGGTGCGGCACGCGCCCTGGGGGAAACGATGGCGGTATTAATGGTTGTTGGCAATGTCGCTCATTTACCGGCATCTATTTTTGATCCCGCCTATCCACTTCCGGCGTTAATCGCCAATAATTTTGGCGAAATGCTATCGATCCCTTTGTATGATTCGGCCTTGATGACTGCGGCATTTATTTTGTTCATATTGGTACTGATCTTCAATATCTTCGCCAGCCTGATGCTAAGAAGGATTATTCAAAGGGTGGCTGTATAATGAGGCAATCGCACCTTAAAATTCGTCACCTTGAAGAATATATTGTTAAGGTTCTAATGGTCCTCTCATTAGCGGTCGTCGTGGCTTGTGCGGCTTTCATTCTCTTTACGATCCTTTATAAAGGACTGCCAGCCCTCAATTGGGCCATGATCACCCAAACCTCCTCGGGTGGGTACTATCTGGGTCAGCAGGGTGGCATTTTAAACGCCATCTTGGGATCCATTTACCTGGCAGGTGGTGGAACCCTGCTGGCTCTGATTCCCGGCATACCACTGGCCTTGTTTTTGCATACCGATCATCATGATTCAGCCTGGGTTAAACTGGTGCAACTTTCATTGGATACCTTGACCGGTATTCCCTCCATTGTATACGGAGCTTTTGGGTTTACAATCATGGTGGCGCTGAGGCTGCGAGCTTCGCTGTTGGCAGGTATCATCACGTTGGCCTTTCTTGAATTGCCGATCTTAACCCGGGCAATTAACGAAGTAATCCGCATGGTGCCGGAAGAACTGGAACACGCCTCCTTAGGATTAGGCGCAACTGTTCTCGAAACAAAAATTCAGGTTGTCGTTCGGCAGATATTACCGGGATTAATAACGGCTGTGCAACTGGCTTTTGGACGCGCCATTGGGGACGCGGCATCGGTGTTGTTTACAGCAGGATATACGGATCGAATCCCGGTTTCTTTATTCCAACCGGTTGCTTCGCTTCCATTAGCTGTGTTTTATCAAATGAATACGCCCTTTCCAGCAGTTCAGCAGCGCGCCTATGCATCAGCCTTGTTATTGACCCTCATTGTTTTGGTGATCAGTCTTGGATCACGCCTTTTATCAGCACGGTTAAGCCGCTTTATCATTAAGTGAGGCCAAAACTTGGAGAATAATCGATTCACGGGACCGCATGTACAAATACGCCATCTGGACGTCTATTATGACCACCAGCAAACATTGAAGGATATCAACCTGGACATCCCGCGCAATCAAATCACGGTTATTTTAGGACCTTCCGGATGTGGAAAAACAACACTCTTAAAGAGCATTAATCGTTTCCTGGACTTATCGGAAAATGTTCAGATTTCAGGTCAAATACTGGTAGATGGGGACGATATTTACGACCCTAAAATCGACGTAATCGAATTGAGAAAGCGGATTGGGCTGCTTGCACAGCGCCCATATTCATTACCCATGTCCATTTATGATAATGTTGCCTACGGAATGCGTTTACATCATTTGTGCAATAACAAAAACGAGATGGATCAGCGCATCCAACATTACCTTGAAGAAGCCGGTTTGTGGAGCGAAATCAAGGATCGACTTCACCAACCGGCAGTCGGATTATCGGTCGGGCAGCAACAACGACTTTGCCTGGCCCGCGGGCTGGCAGTTGAACCGGAGATTATCCTGGGAGATGAGATCACTTCGGCCTTGGATCCCATTTCCGCACAGCATATTGAAAAACGCTTGCTGGATCTCAAGAAGCATTATAGTATTGTCATCGTCACCCACATTCTAAGGCAGGCCAAAAGATTGGCCGATCACGTTATCTTTATGTATCTGGGCGAAGTGGTTGAGCAAGGCCCTGCCCATGAAGTATTTAATAACCCAAGAGAACAAAGAACGAAGGCCTATATGGAAGGACAGTTTTAACCGTGCATCTCCATCGAGTAAATACTTCAGACCGAAGCTTGATTAAAAACCACTTCCCGGCGGTGCTCTGGATGACAGGGCTTTCAGGCAGCGGAAAAACGACGATCGCAAAAGCGGTTGAGTATGAATTGTGTACGAAATATAAAATCCATACATACCACCTGGATGGAGATATACTGCGAGATGGATTAAACCGCGATCTTGGCTTTTCGCCCCAGAGTCGCTCGGAGAATATTCGCCGCGCCGCCGAAGTAGCCCGGCTGATGGCAGATGCCGGACTGGTTGTATTACTATCGTTCATCAGCCCGTTTCGAGCAGATCGGGATAATGCCCGTCAGATCATTTCACCCTTTACCTTCATTGAGATTTTCGTCAATAGCCCCCTCGAGCTATGCGAGCAGCGCGATCCAAAAGGCCTATATCAAAAAGCCCGGGCCGGCTTGATTCCCGATTTTACCGGTATCAGCTCCCCATATGAAGAGCCACTCAATCCGGAAATAAACCTGGATACTTCTAAAATGAGTTTACAGGACTGCAAAAATAAAATTATTCAATATTTGTTCAAGAAACCCCTTTTGAGGTAATAAGTTATGGACCATTTAGAGCGTCTCGAAGCAACCAGCGTTTTTATATTAAGGGAAGCCTATGCCAACTTTAAAAACCTGGGCATGCTTTGGTCGATTGGGAAAGATAGTACGGTACTGCTCTGGTTGGTACGGAAAGCCTTTTTTGGGCATGTCCCTTTTCCGCTCATTCATATTGATACCCACTATAAAATTCCAGAAATGATTGAATACCGAGATCGCTTAACGAAAGAATGGCGTCTGAATATGATTGTCGGTACAAATTGGGATGCTTTAGAAAAGAAACAAACTTTTCCAGATGGGGCAGTAGACAGGATCACTTGTTGCCGGTTATTAAAGACACAGGCTTTGAAAGATACGTTGGCGGGAACTTCGAAACGGATGCGCTTCAATCACAGCACGCAAGACTACGAGGTCGATCAAAGCAGCGAGCCATTTACCGGGATTATCTTAGGTGTACGCGCCGATGAAGAAGGTTCCAGGTCGAAAGAACGTTATTTTTCACCTCGTGATAAACAAAGTGAATGGAACATCAGCCAACAGCCCCCCGAATTCTGGAATCAATTTAAGACGGATTTTGCGCCGGGAACTCATCTGCGCATCCATCCCTTATTAGATTGGACCGAGTTGAATATCTGGGAATACATTAAAAAAGAGGGTATTCCCACGGTTTCACTTTATTACAACCACGGTAACGGCAAGCGCTATCGTTCATTGGGTTGTTATCCCTGTACAATGCCGGTTGATTCCGAGGCACGCACCGTTGATGAAATCATTATCGAGCTAAAGACGGGTAAGTTCGCCAACATCGCCGAGCGTTCCGGTCGCGCCCAGGATAAAGACGATGGCGGCAGCCTGGAAACGTTGCGAAGGGATGGGTATATGTAATGGTTGATTCAATTTTTGACCAGATGATGTCCATTGTCATCGTGGGACACGTCGATCACGGCAAGAGCACCATCATTGGCCGGTTGCTGGCGGATACGGACAGTTTACCAAAAGGGAAACTTGAACAGGTCAAAGAGTCGTGCGAACGCAATTCAAAGCCGTTTGAGTATGCCTTCTTGATTGACGCATTGAAGGACGAACGCTCGCAGGGAATCACGATTGATTCAGCCCGTGTTTTTTTTAAATCCGATAAACGCCATTATCTGATCAACGATGCCCCTGGCCACATCGAATTCTTAAAAAATATGGTCACGGGTGCATCGCGTTCCGAGGCAGCTTTGATCGTAATTGATGCTCAAGAAGGCATCCAGGAAAATTCTCTACGCCACGGCTATCTGCTGTGGATGCTGGGCATCAAGAAAATTGTCGTGTTAGTCAACAAAATGGATCTGGTGGGTTACCGGCAGGACGTTTTTGATCAGATCAAGAATCAATACAACAACTTTTTGAGTGGCGTCGGCTTATACCCGCAAAGCTATATCCCGGTCAGTGGCCGAGAAGGAGATAACATCGCATCGCAGAGTTTGCAGATGCCCTGGTTCACCAAAGGCACCGTCCTGACCGCACTGGACGAGTTCGAGAGTGAGCCGCCGTTGACAGAACAACCTTTCCGTATGCCTGTGCAGGATGTGTATAAGTTTACATTATTTGGTGATAACCGCAGAATTGTGGCAGGAAATATTACCAGTGGAAAAGTCAATGTCGGTGATGAAGTTGTCTTTTTCCCTTCGGGCAAGCACAGCGTGGTGAAAACAATTGAGGGCTTTAACCAACCAGATCAATTCAGCTTAGTCTGCGGTAATGCCGCGGGTTTAACTCTGGCAGAGCAAATCTACGTCCAAAGGGGCGAGATCGTGACGCGTGCCAACCAGCCATCCCCCAAAATCTCTACTCGCCTGAGGGTCAGTCTTTTCTGGCTGGGCAAGACACCCATGCAATTAAAAAATGAATATTGGCTAAAACTGGCTACCACAAAAGTAAAAGTCCGAATTGAGACTATTCACCGGATCATCGATGCCAGTCAGGACGATGACTCTGCCGATACAGGCCAAACGATTCAGCTTACCAGAATCCATTGTAATCAAGTTGCCGAATGCACCCTACAATTAAACAAAGCCATCGCCTTTGACCTGGCGAATGAATTTGGAGATACCGGGCGTTTTGTAATTGTCGATAATCATGAGATCAGCGGGGGCGGCATCATTCTTGAAGACCTGCCCGATCCAGATAAAGATATCCGAGAGGATGTCTGGCTGCGAAATTATAAATGGATAAAAAGTTCAATTTCCAGCGAGGACCGCGCTGAAAAGTATAATCAACGCGCAACCCTGATTCTAATCACCGGCCAAAAAGGAGCCGGAAGAAAAAGGACTGCTAATTTGCTGGAGGCCGACCTGATCAGCAATGGTAAATTCGTTTACTTCCTGGGCATTGGAAACGTAATCCACGGAATTGATGCCGACATCAAGGAAAAGGATCACGAGATCAGCCGTCATGAGCATATCCGCCGTCTGGCCGAAGTAGCTCACATCTTATTGGATGCAGGTTTAATCTTAATTGTCACGGCAATTGAACTAACTCAGGCTGAGCTGGAAATGATCAAAGCCATCGTTGACGGCAATAGAATCGAAACGATTTGGGTGGGCGACACCAAAACCACGGATCTATCGGTTGATCTACAAGTCCCCGGCGGTGAACAATCAGAGCTCTCTGCATTTCAAATCAAGAGCCTGCTGCGTGATCGAGGATATATCTTCGCGCCATAATAAACACGTTTCTAAAATAAGCCTGCATAGCTCCTGGTGAAAAGACATCTGCATTGAACAGGTAAAGCGGGATATCCCAAATCAGTTCAACTTATTTCAACTTGTGCTTTTTTTCCCTGGCGGGTTTGTCGGTTGTAGTATACTGGCTGGACGGTTCCATCGTCCTGACCATGGCAACGATAAACTGAGCTGCCAGCTCGAGCGGCAGTTTGTCTGTATTCAACACCACGTGATACAGCGACGGATCGGACCAATCCACCCCAAAGTGGGCGCTCAAATATTCGGTTGAAGCTCCGTCCCTGGCAGTGATCAAATCCTGCGCCCGGCGGCGTTCATCGAGCAGAATATCACCCGGGTCATTCTGGCGCAGTTCAGCCCTGACCCGCATCAAGCGGGTTTCCAGGGGCGCCTCGATACGGATGTGCAGGACGTTCGAATGATCCTTTAGCACAATCTGCCCACCGCGGCCCACGATCACGATATTGCCAATCTTATAGGCCGCTTCGATGGCCTTATTGACCAGGGCGAATGCCGTCGCGTCGGTTAAGACCGGCTCCCCGTTGAGCCGGCCGGTTGTTTTACGCGCCGTCCCGCTCGACCGGTTACGGTTGAACAAACGCTCCATGAAATTAGCGACCTTGTAATTCTCCTCGGAATAATCCGTGATTTCCAGCTCAGACAGGCCGGCCTCCCTGGCAGCCTGGACCAACAACTGCTTATCGAAACGGCGATAGCCCAGCAGATTGCATACCTGATCGACAATCTCATCTCCTCCGCTGCCGTATTGTCTTGAGATGGTAATAACTGCCATGAGGCACCTCCTTCGTCTTTTATAAGGTTGGTTAAAACAAAATCCCGCCCAGACAGGGCGGGTTCAAGACGATCGGGGAATCTTCCAAGGCGCAATAATGTTTCTCCGCCTCTATAGTAGTGTTTATCTGTTGGATGGTCGATCGGGCCGATTCCAATATAGCATATTTGGAACCAAAATACAATTTGGTTTTCTTCGGAATTAATGCGTTTGGATAATTAATAGCTATAATGAAACGGGGTTGGAAATTTATCAGAGCATGTCATCGCGGACACAATAAGCTGTTCGCTGTATATCCATCAGCAAGAAAATCCAGCACAATTGCATTTCTTAGCATGATCCCAAAGAATCAAGCGTTAGCCGGCTGTTTCTGTCATCACGTATGATTTCGGAGGGAAAAAAGGAGGGTGAAATGGAAACTGCATCTTCGAGCTTTTTGTTTTCAGGACCTTTTTTGATCGTCAATGAAATATCCATTTATGCGGATGGAAATTTCTTCATATACGTGACCCGGTCTTCACCGTCCATATAAAAATCCTTTAGCGTTTCAGAAAGGGTATAGCCATATTTTATATAAAACTGGCGGGACAGATGATAAATCGGACTGGATGAGGTTTCAATTACCAGCATGCGCCCTTTCGTTTCAACAATCCTGGCTTCAACCTCGCTGAGAATCCTGCTACCTAACCCCTGTCCAGCATATTCCGGAGCCACCGCAATCCAATATAAATCAAAGGTACGATCCGTTAGCGGTGTGGGACCATAACAGGCAAATCCCATAGGACGATCCTGTTCATCGCAGGCCAGGATAAATACATAATCCTTTTGATCTGGATTCTGTAAATTTGTATCGATGAGTTCCAGCGCCAGGGATTGATCGTCCTGATCAAACTCCTTGATTCTGGATAACATTCGCTCAAGATCCGATCTATCTTCGTTTAATAAAGGCCTCAACATTGCTTTCATATTGACTTCCTAATGATTTTGATACAGCCTGTAAATAACGGCCTTTTCGTGAGGAAATGAGAATTTGGTTAATGAGATCCTCATACGAAAAGCCATGCTGTTTTCCGCACAGGACAAAGCCTGAACCGTCCGGGTTGAGACTGGGATTTGGATTTATTTCAAGAAGGTAGGCTTCATTTCCCTTGACTCGAAAATCTAGGCGGGCATAATCCCGGCAACCCATCAAATGATAGGCCTTCAAGGCAGTCTGGCAGATCTGCTCTTTCAGTTTAGCTTCAAGATCACATGGACAACGCACAATATTTGTCTTATATTCAATCGATTGCGCTGCCCATTTCGCCTCAAACGTGAGAAACCTGCGCTCTTCCGGTGTCATAAATACAATTTCGGAGGGTGGAAAGGTTACTGCTTCCGCTCCATTCCCTAATATGGAAACCATGACATCCTTTCCATCGATAAATTCTTCTACCAGGGCCGCCTGTTCATATAAGCTATGGGTTCTTTCAATCAGCCTTTGCAGATCGGCCTCATTGGAAGTAACTGAATCAGCCGAGATGCCAATACTTCCATCTTCATGAACTGGTTTTACAATCACCGGAAATTTGAGACCGCAATGAACCGGATCGCCGGGAAAATAGACCTCAAACGCAGGCGTCAATATGCCATATTTTATTAGCTCACTCTTCGTAAAGGCTTTATTCGTACAGACCTTCAATGTCGACGATCCAGAGCCCGTAAAATGAATGTTTAATTGCTCTAATTTTTCTGTAACTTCATAAGCGGTAAGAGGAAAGCCATAAATAGTTTCTGCCAGATTGAACACCCAACTATACTTCTTTAATTCAAAAATCCGCTCAGGATCAAGATCCACCAGGGTTGACTGATAGCCGTAAGTTGTAAGGGCAGCTTGAACAGTACGCGCCACTTCAGCTTCTTCACAGTCAGCGAATTTTTCGAATTCACGACCTTTTGCATTTATATCAGAAGTACAAAATAAAATCGCCCCAGAACCCAGGCGAATTGATAAATCTACTTTATCGTTGCTGCCCCTCTTCATTTTTCCCCTCGATAAAAAAAAGTGGTTGGGTTATTACCTTGATTATAAATACTATAATGTAAATTTAATTAATAACAACCCTCTATTCAAATAAAACAACGCTACTCTACGAGCGTGTCTCAAGGAATTTGGTTATTGCTATTAAAGAACTCAAAGATTACCGGCGACGGCGGCCTATGATTCGCAGGAGGAGCAAGAAGAGATTGATGAAGTCCAGATAGAGCGCCAGTGCGCCCATGATGGAAGCCTTCCTGGCGAGTTCACCGTTTTCGCCTACAGAGAGGCTCATGCGCTTTAACTTCTGGGTGTCATAAGCAACCAGGCCGACGAAGATCAGAATGCCCAGGTATGTAGTGATCCAGTAAATCGCAGAGTTGTTCAAAAACAGGTTCAACAGCGAAGCCAGGATCATACCGATCAGCCCCATAATCAAAAGGCTGCCCAATTTGGTCAGGTCACGCTGAGTGGTGAAACCGAAGAGTGTCATAATCCCGAAGGTACAGGCGGTGACGCCAAAAGTGATGGCGATCGATGAAGAGGTATACAACAGGACGAGCAATGAGAGGGTAACCCCGTTCAGGACGGCATAACCGGTAAAGAGCAGTCCGGCGACTGCCGGGGGAAAGCGGTTGATGGCAGAGGAGAGTATAATCACCACAGCCAGTTCAGCGATGATCAGCCCCAGGAAAATAAAGCTGTTGGATAAGATTGATTCAAGAACACCCGGGATCACCAGGGTTAAAAAGGCAGAGACAGCCGTAATCAAGAGGCCCAGGGTCATCCAGGCGTAAACGCGGACAATGAACCCACGCTGAATTTCGTTCTGCATTTCGCTGGCCTGGAGATTAAAAGCGGACGGTAGTTGGGATGTGTTTATTTTAGCCTTCTCCTTTTGAATGAGCTAATCCGCTGATCACAATATCGCTCATTATAGTACAGATGAACTAAACCTTTTTTGCCCAGCAGTCGGTGGAGTTTCAGGGAAAACAGGTACGAAAGTATTGTTGTAAATTCAACCATTAACCTGAGACCACTCTCACTCATTTTGTAACCTCCTGCCAGGATTTATGCACAGGAGTGGAGGGAATACCCCAGAAAAAAAAGGGGGCTATGAGTGCCAGGACGATCGGAATTCCTCCGCAAAATACCGAAGTGTACTTTACGAACAGCTCGAAACTCACCCAAAAAAATAAAACGCTGATCAGAATACCCGGTAGCAGGACGACTCCCAGTACCCTCCTTCTGATACCATTTGTACGATTTTAATGGCCCATCTGTTCGTTCATTTGAGATTCTCCTCCCGGAAAGGATGGGAATCCCTCCCCAAAAATAACAATGGACTGTGGCGCGTTATTATCGGTCAGCCTTAGCAGCCCGAAAGCACCCGCATCGGCACGAAAAGGGCTGCCGCAGTACACACCGGGCGGATTAAAATGTATCAGTTTGATCTAAACGGATGGTTTTATATATCCCATTTACGTCATTAGCGTGATCTTTCAGGCTTGTCCTGTATCCAAAAACAACGAAGGCATAAACTTTAGTGTCGGTCCTGGCACATACGATTTGAATGGTCAGACTTGTTCCCTTCGGAGATTTACCTTGAACGACCTGTCGTAGTGCATTTGTACCATCTCCTAAGGTGATTGGGTCATTCGCTCCCAGAGTAGAAATACTGAAAAATCCCAGGGAAGGGTCCCGGAATAATTCTGTGACAATACTTAGATTCGTTTTTAATGGCAAGGCGTTGTTTACAATCGACTGACCAACAAAGCCCATGTCATAATTATCGCTAGTTATCCACACCTGGGTCTGTGTCTCCTTATACACATACCAACCCATTGGATAGGTGAGGCTGAACCCAAATTTATGACTGCTGTAAAATCCAACCGGGGTTACCGTAAAAGTTGGGCTTGAGGTAAGTGTGGGCGAAGGGGTAAAAGTTGGCGACCGAGTAACAGTAGGGATTGAAGTTGCTGTGGAAGTCAGGGAGGCGGTGGGGGTCAGTGTCGGGGTGTTGGTGAGCGTGCCAATAGCAGAGAGCACTCCGCAACCCAAGTTGAACAGTAAAACTAAGACCAACACTAATGAGTAAAAATAGATTTGCCAGATTTTTTTCTGACCCAAATTTCTTCGATTGGTTGAATAAAAGTCATTCATTTTGTTCCCTCCCTTTTTCATGAATTGACCTTGGATTATGAATCAAATACCTGATTTTCAGAAATACTCATCGGAACCACCAATTACCTTTTTGAGAAAACCGAAAGATACCAACACACCATTTGATTTCAAAGAGGCGAAGGATGGTTTAATAGCAATAAGACGATAAAATGCGATGAATGTGGGGGAATTCATTTTTATTATAACAATGTCTATACAACTTGTAAACATTCAGAGTGATATGATCATGAAAAACCTTTTGAAATTGAGAATTGCTTTTTATCATTAACACCACTTCACCGTATAATAGAATTATCTTTTGCGAATTTCCCGTCCTAATAAGGAGAAAAAGCCGTGCAGGAAAGAAGCATCGAATTATTAAACAAAGCGGTTGCGGATGAGATGACCGCCGCCCACCAATACATGTTTTTCAGCTTCCACTGTGAAAAACAGGGCTATGAGCCGCTTTCAAACCTGTTCAGAAGAACTGCCGTTCAAGAAATGCGGCACGTGGAGCGCTGCGGCAGGCAAATTCTGCTGCTGGGGGGCGAGGTTGAAATGACGGCCTCGAACAGCGTTCAAAAAATCCACGATGTTAAAGACATGCTGGAAATAGCGCGCAAAATGGAAACTGGCAGCATCCGCGATTACACTCAGTGGGCCAGCGAATGCGCCGCCAATGGCGACAAAGATTCTCGCAAGCTATTTAAGGGATTGGTTAAGGATGAAGAAGTCCACTTCAGCCAGTATGGCGTTGAACAGGAGAAGCTCGGATAAATTGGAGGATAGACCTTTTCAGGTGACCCACCAGGGATTCGAATCCTGAAGCCATCGATTAAGCGCTAGTGGTGGTTTCAATCTTCTAAATGGGACTTACCGGCAGGCGTGTTTAATGGGAATAAAAGAGAGTGCGTGCGTTATTTTCAGCACGTTGCCGGAGACATCCGGGGTAAATAAGGGGTTTCTGTTAGCGAGAAAGGATCGTTTCGATTTCTTGTTCAACCGAATCCGGCAGAGGCTCGACCTTGTGGTTATTCATCAATGCAACCGTTTTTTCGCGTGCTCGGGCGTTGATATCCTTTGAGCCTTGCGCTTCCCAACGGTCCAGACGCTTCCGGTCAAAAAGCTGTGGCGTCCACAAATCGCGCCAGTATTTCATGGTATGGTCGCTGGCGGTGAAATTTCCGCCCGGGCCTACTTGATCAATCAGCTCCAGGGCGAGCGACTCTTCATCCAGGCTGACGCCCTCGACAAACCGCCTGGACTCCGAAATGATTTCATCGGCGATCACCATCAGCTCTGGGGAATGGGTCAGCCCGGCTTCCAGATATCCAACATCGTGGTTAAGGTTGGTTTTTGCCAGCAGCGCAACCAGCACCGAGAACTGGGTATCCGCGGCAGCCTGGCCGTCGACGACCTTGCTGTCACTATGTCCGGCATATCCCCAAACTGGCAACCGGTAAAACCTGCCCATTTCTGCGGCCATCACCCGCGCCAGTTGGAACTCGGGGGCCCCATAGACGCTGATCATTGTCTTCATATCCAGGTGATGGACCCCATGGCCGTAAAGGAAAGGTGCGCCCGGGTTCTTGAGCTGGTGCATCACCAGCCCGCTGAGCATCTCTGCATTTCCCAGTACGACGGCGCCTGCCAGGGTTACCGGCGCAGTTCCGCCCTGCATCGGGGCCGGAGAATGGGTGATGGGGATAGCGTGCTCGGCGCAGAAGAGCAGCTTGTCGACGGCCTCAAGCGAGTGCTGCAAGGGCGTGCTCGGTTCGGAATATACCAGGATATTCGGAAAGTTGCGCAGCCGGTCTTCGCCGCCGGCTACGGCCGCAGCCATACTGGCGATGGCTTCCATGTCGGCTAATCCGTTACACACCACGACGATGGGTTTTGAGGTGTACCGGAGCATCGTTGCAAACTGGTATTGAAAATACTTCTCACTGGGCACATCGCGTGGCACCCCCACCGACATTACAAAACCGATCTCTTTCAAAGCATCGCACACGATCATGCAATCTGCGATATCTTTAATCTGGAAGTCATGCCTCAAGCCGGAGCGAGGGTCAAGGTAACGAAGCGTGTCCGAACCTGGACCGAAATAAACCTGTTCGCCATCCAACCGAATGGCGACGTTATCCGTGCTCCGCCGGTATAGGTTGAATTTTTCCGGCGCTGAGGCCAGAGCCCATTCGACCAGGCTGGGAGGAATCTTGACACGCATGTCTTCCACAACCGCGCCAGCCTTTTTTAAAAGAGCGAGCCCGGACGGATTGTGAACGACAATCCCCGTTTTCTTCAGGATCTCACACGAAGCCTGGTGGATCTTGAGACAATCCGAGCGATCGAGCATATTCAGCTTGGGTCGGATACGTAACTGTAGGGTTTGTGACATGGCCGGTAAGCTTTCATTCATCGTCATTGTGTCTGTCTCCTGGTCATCCTATCTGGTTAATTGACGACGAGCGATTTGGCAAGTGCCACCGCTCGGCTGGCATCCGGGGAGGAGCCCTCTAACCTTTTCCAGGCAGCCGGGGCAGCTCATGCGGATTGGTTTTCACCTATGGGAACATCTAAACTCATGGGACGCGACAATTATACTCGAATCAATCTTCTTTCGAAGGCCATATTTTTGCTAATCGCCTGGAACACGCGTTCGGGTGTGGCGGGCAATCGGCGGATGCGCTTGCCAATGGCGCGCGATAGGGCGTTGATCACCGCCGGGGCCGTGGGTAGAATCGCCGCCTCTCCCAGGCCCTTGGCCCCCAGCGGGCCGTAAAAACTGGGCACTTCGACCAGAGTTACCGTAATCTCGGGCATATCCGTGATCAGGGGCAAGAGGTAGTCGGTAAAGCCGGTGGTCAGCCCGGGTATATATTCCTCGCTAAGCGCGCTACCTATCCCCATCATCACCGCTCCCTGGATCTGGCCAATTGCACCTGGTGGGTTGATAGCGCGGCCCACATCTTGAACCGCTGCAATCCGTGCGACTCTGGCTTGGCCGGTTTCCAGGTCAACGATCACCTGAGCTACCTGTGCCCCGGTTACGAATAATGGAAGATATTCTGGCCGGTTTTTTTCGGGAAAGATGTTTGAAAGGTCAAAATAACCGGCAACCTTGCGCGATTTTCCAATGTGCTCAAACTCTTGCGCCAGGCTGGTAAGGTCGATTGAGCAAGATGGATCGGTTATAGATCTGACCCGGTCGACGTCCAGGGTCAGGCTGCCCGGCGGAAATCCGAGCAGCTCGGCTGCAACGCCAAAAAGCACATCTTTGAGGTTCTTGAGGGAAGCGCAAACCGAGCTTCCGACAAAATAGGTGGCGCGCGAACCCCCCTGGATGGTGCTGTCGGGAGTAAGCGCGGTGTCCGCATTGACGAGCTCGATCTGGCTGCGCGGTACACCCATGGTTTCCGCCGCCAACTGGACCAGGATGGTGCTGATCCCCTGCCCGTAGTCGGGGGCCGAGGCGTAAACGATAAAATGACCGTCGAGGCCGATCTCGGCATGCGTCTCGATGGACAGCTTGCCCGATTTGCCAAAGCGATACATCATGCCTGCCAGCCCCACTCCCATGCGCAAGCTGCTGTCTGCCTGGGTTGAATTGAACAGATCGGCTTGCGCCTGATAGGCGACATATAACGGTTTCACTGCCTCAAGCACCTGGGCATAACCAAGGGATTCACCTACCGGATAGCCCAGGAAGCTGCGGGCTCCTTGCGATAGGCAGTTTTTGAGCCGGAAAGCCAGGGGGTCGGCTCCCAGGTGCTGGCAGAGCTCGTCCAGGCTGCACTCCAGTGCAAAGGCAGACTGAGGCGTGCCGTAGCCTCGGAACTGGCCACACTTGGGTGCGTTGGTGTACACCGCCTGGGCGTAAGCGTCAACTGCCTGCCAAAGATAAGGGCCCCCACCCGCCGAAAGCGCATAATTTGGGATCGAATAACCGGCGCTATCGTATCCCCCGGTATTGGCGTCAATGTGGAAGGAAAGACCAGTAAGTCGCCCATCAGCTGTTGCGCCAAGGCGGTAGCGGGCATGGTAGGAGTGGCGTTTCGTGGTTGCGTCGAACACTTCCCGCCGGGAGTAGGCCAGGCGTACCGGCCGGCGCGCCAGATAAGCGGCCAGCCCAACCGCTACCAGCGGCCATGGGTCCTGGCGGTTGCCGAATGAGCCGCCGGTAGGTGGCATAATAACACGCACGGCCGATAAGTCGATCCCCAATGTCTGCGCGATAAAGCCCTGCTGCCAGTGCGGTTCGTGCGTGCCGCCGATGACGACCAATCGTCCATCCGCTTCGAGATAGCCCAGAGTCGCGTCCCGCTCCAGGGTGGAATGCTCCTGGAAGGCGGTTTGGTAATCCGTTTTGAGGGTGATCGCGGAAAAGGCAAGTTGGGCCTCCATATCGCCCCATTGGATTTGCTCGTGGCTGAGCACGTTTCCCTCAGGATAGATGCGGGGGCCATCGGGTGAAAGTGCTTCGCTGGTTTCATATGTAAAGGGCAGGGGTTCGTATTTGACGGCGATCGCCTGGGCGGCGCTTACGGCCTGGGCGAGCGTTTCTGCCAGGACCAGTGCAATTGGGGCGCCCTTTTGGCGCACGGTTTCGCCCACTGGGGTCAGAACAGGCTCTTGACGGCTGTATCCGTCCAACCCGTTCAGGCCGGGGATATCTGCTGCAGTGATCACACGCTCCACGCCGGGCATTCTCAGCGCGCAGCTCACGTCGATAGACTGCAGGCGAGCATGGGGGTACGGGCTACGGAGCACCCTGGCAAACAACATATCCGGGAGTACGATGTCTTCAACGTAGTGCGCCTGGCCGGTGACTTTCGACAACGTATCCAGGCGGGCATTGCTGCCGCCAATTGCATGTTCTTCAGTTTTCATAATGATCTGTTTGCTCGGGGTTAATTCTACTACATTCTCTAGAAAATTCTCAAAATGGAAAAGAACTGCGCATCTAAATTGCATTTGCCCCATGGAGCTGGACCCAACCTGGGTCAATCGGCTTCCTATTGACTTTACAAATGTGTATAGCTATACTAATACTGTTCCAAAAAGGTCATTCATTTTTCATAGGTAGCTTTTTAGCTTCAATGGAAACCATACCGTGAAATTGGTGCCCAAAGGATCTACAAGGGCACTTATGCTTTTCGTGCGAACACTCTCTCCTCTACAGGAGACCTTCCTATTTTTATTAAACCTTCCCCTTCATGAAAAAATTACCCAAATTCAAATCAGTTGTTGGGCAGCCGACACAACTCATCGAAAATACCTGGATTACCCTCTCTGATGCTACCCGCCTGGCTGCGCGCATCTGGATGCCGCACGATGCCCTTCAAAACCCGCTACCGGCGATTCTCGAATATCTCCCCTACCGTAAAGATGACGGCACGGCGATCCGCGACCGGGTGATCCACGAATATTTTGCCGGTCACGGCTATGCATCTATCCGTGTGGATATGCGTGGCAGCGGCGATTCAGACGGGCTGCTGCTCGACGAGTACCTACCCCAGGAACAGCTCGACGCGCTGGAGGTGATCGCCTGGATTGCCAGCCAACCCTGGTGCAGTGGCAAAGTGGGCATGATGGGTATCTCTTGGGGCGGGTTCAACAGCCTGCAGGTCGCCGCCCGGCGCCCTGCGGCACTCAAGGCCATCATTACCGTTTGCTCGACAGATGACCGCTATACCGACGATTGTCATTACATGGGCGGGTGCGTGCTCGGCTCAGACCTCTTGAGCTGGGCTTCGATCATGTTTGCTTATAACGCCATGCCTCCCGACCCCGAGTTGGTAGGTGAGCGCTGGCGCGAGATGTGGTTCAACCGCATGGAAAACACGCCGCCCTTCATTGAGAACTGGCTCAGCCACCAGCGGCGGGACGAGTTTTGGAAGCAGGGTTCGGTTGACGAGGATTACTCTGCCATAACGTGCCCCGTTTACGCAGTTGGCGGGTGGGCCGACCCCTATACCAACGCCATCCCGCGCTTGCTTCAGGAGCTGAGTGTGCCGCACAAGGGGCTGATTGGGCCCTGGGCGCACACCTACCCACACATCGGACAGCCCCAGCCGGCAATCGGCTTCTTGCAGGAATGCCTGCGCTGGTGGGACTTCTGGCTCAAAGGGCAGGATTCCGGCATCATGCAGGAACCGATGCTGCGGGCCTGGATGCCGGAAGCAGTTCCACCCCAGCAATACGAACCGGCCTGGCCGGGCCGCTGGGTGGCCGAACCCGGCTGGCCCCCGCAGGGATGCCACTCTCTGACTTATTTCCTCAGCGAACATCGCTTGACTGATGCCCCCGAGCCAGCCCGAGACGCCCATCTTTTAGGCGTCCAGATCAACGGCGCTACCTCCGGCATCTGGTGCCCGCCGGTGGGCAGCATGTTTGGCCTGCCCATTGACCAGCGCACTGAC
>DATFYI010000081.1:0-2887 GCA_035315125.1 Anaerolineaceae bacterium
GTGCTCTAACCAACTGAGCTACCCGCCCGAACGAGCAAATTATACCTTAATTTCACATAATCTATGCTAAACTTTGTTTACATTTTTAATATTCACAGGAGCATTCCTTATGCGCTTTATCCGATATCAAAGAGTCGCTGAAAATCCCCGCTATGGCTGGGTGTTGGATGAGAAGGTAGGACCGATAGAAGGCGATTTATTCGGGGAATACCGCCGTTTGGAAGCGGATATTGCTATCGATAAAGTGCGTCTCCTGGCCCCGGTAAACCCAAGTAAAATCATCTGCGTGGGGCGTAATTATGCCGAGCATGCCCGCGAACACGATGCTGAGGTGCCGGATTTGCCCTTATTGTTCTTGAAGCCGCCCAGTGCTGTGATCGGGCCAGGTGGAAAAATTGTTGTTCCACCCCAATCGGAAAATGTTGAGCACGAGGCCGAACTGGCTGTCGTGATTGGTAAGACAGGTCGTTGGATCGCTACGGAACGTGCTCTTGACTATGTTTTTGGATACACTATCGGTATCGATGTTACTGCACGCGACTTACAGCGCCGTGATGGACAATGGACACGCGGCAAGAGCTTTGACACATTTTGCCCACTTGGCCCGTGGATTGAAACGGAGCTGGATCCGGCTGATACACTGATCACCTGCCGTGTAAATGAAGAAATGCGCCAGATGGCCTCCACGCGCGAGATGGTATTTACCGTCGCCCAACTGGTGGCTTTTTCTTCTACGGTGATGACCCTCTTCCCGGGTGATGTGATCATGACCGGAACACCCGCCGGGGTTGGCCCAATAAAACCCGGTGATGTAGTGGAAGCCACGATCGAAGGGATCGGTATTTTGCGAAATCCGGTAATTGCTGAGGAGCGTCGTTGATAATGCATGGTATAATTTGAATATCCGAGGGATTCCCATCCTGGATGGCATTTCCAATAAGGAGAAACAGGTATGTCAGGTCATTCAAAATGGGCAACCATTAAACGAAAAAAAGGTGCAGCAGATGCCAAGCGGGGTCAGGTTTTTACACGATTGACAAGAGAGATTGTAATGGCCGCTCGAGATGGTGGCAGTGATGTTGAATCGAATTTTCGTTTGAGATTGGCTGTCGATAAAGCCCGGGCACAAAACATGCCCAAGGACAACATCGAGCGAGCCATCAAGCGCGGTACTGGTGAGAGCAAAGACGGTGCTGTGTTCGAACAGGTATTTTACGAAGGATATGCCCCTCACGGCGTGGCGTTGATGATTGAAGGTGTTACCGAAAACCGCAACCGGACTGTTGCAGAGATTCGCCACGCACTGACCCGCTCGGGCGGCAGTATGGGCGAAGCTGGATCGGTTGGCTGGCAGTTTAAACGATCAGCTTATTTTGCCATCCCGGCTGCTGGAAAAAATTATGACACTATCTTTGAAATTGCCGTCGACAGTGGAGCGGACGACATCACGCAGGATGAAGACCTGATCGAGATCACTGCGCCGGTAGAGAGTTTCAAAGTCCTGAGCGACCGTCTGCGTGCAGCTGGTATCCTGCCTGAAGAAGCGGGTCTAAAAATGATCGCAAACCAGGAAATGGAGCTGAGCGTTGAGGATACCTTACAGGTAATGCGCGCAATCGAAGGCCTGGAAGAATTGGAAGACGTCCAGGCCGTCTATTCAAACCTGCACATTTCTGATGAGGCTATGGCTGCCCTGGAGTCGGCCTAGGTTGGTATGCTTGTTGCAGGTATCGATCCAGGCACCGCTACGACCGGGTATGGGTTTGTAAATGAGACAGCTGCAGGTGACCTGGAGGTTGTTGATTTTGGTGTAATCCTGACCCCGGCTGGCCTTGAACCCGAAAAAAGGCTATTACAGCTTTACAATGAATTAAATAACCTCTTACTTCTCCACCGCCCCTCTCAAAGTGCGGTGGAAAAGTTGTTTTTTCAGCGAAATGTAACCACTGCCATCGCAGTTGGGCAGGCTCGCGGGGTGGCATTATTGGCCCTGGCAAATAACGGCCTAGATGTTGCCGAATATACCCCCATGGAAATTAAACAAGCAGTAGTCGGATATGGCGGTGCAGACAAGAATCAGGTGCAACAAATGGTGAAAGCGCTGCTGAGGCTGGTGGATATCCCCAGGCCGGATGACGCTGCCGATGCACTGGCGGTAGCAATCTGTCACATCCACAGCAACCGCTTATCCAGATTGGCAGCGATGAACGGGTCGGGGGGCTGAAAAGTTGATCACCAGCCTGGCAAATACTCAAATTAAAGAAATCCGTAAACTGCGGGACCGTAAATATCGCCAGGAAAGCAGTTTATTTTACAGCGAGGGATTGCGCATTATTGCTGAAGCCCTTAAACAAAAAGTCGAACCACAGCAACTTCTGATTGCTCCTGAGCTGCTGACCAGTCCCTTTGGCCTAAAGCTGGTAGAAGAGCAAAGAGCCAGAGGGGTTCCGGTGCTGGAACTTAGCGAGTTTGTGTTTAAGTCAATCGCTCAGAAGGAAGGGCCGCAAGGGATTGCGGCAATATTTGTTCAACAAAAAATAAAATTGGAAAATATTACCCTGGCCGACCATGATCTGTGGGTGGCCCTGGATTCGGTGGCGGATCCGGGCAATTTAGGAACTATTTTGAGGACATTGGATGGGGTAGGCGGCAGCGGTGTGATTTTATTGGATCATGCTACTGATCCTTATGATCCGACCACTATCCGGGCCAGTATGGGAGCGGTTTTTACCCAGAAAATTGTTAAAGCATCATTTGAAGAATTTGCAGCCTGGAATATGCGCCTAAAATATCCCTTGGTGGGTACGTCTGGAGCGGCACAGCACGATTATCACTATTTAAATTACCCTCCCGTCCTTATCTTATTGATGGGAAGTGAGCGGGAAGG
>DATFYI010000082.1:0-8307 GCA_035315125.1 Anaerolineaceae bacterium
AATTCCGTCCAATCACGGCGAGGAAAAATACGTATGTCCATACGAGGCACGGCTCGAGCTATTTTTACAAGGATCGGCAGGTTCATCAGGCTATCCACGCACCAGTCTTCGGTCATAACCAGGGTATGAATGGATAGCTCAATATTCTTTAATATGTCAACTTCAGTTTCGCTGAGATCAACAATCTTTAACCGGCGCTGCATTTCTAATCGATGTGTTTGCATTCCTTTTACAAACTGATCCCACTCCAGGCCTGACTGCCAGTTTTTTTGTGTAATAGGAAGATTCATTGTGAAATATTCTCTTCTTTTATTTGCTTTCTTATCTGGCAGTTTTTTTAGCGAGTTATTTCGGTCTTCTTAAATAATCGAACAAAAAGCCAGAGATAGGAAATGAACAGCACCAACACCAATGCCAGTGTGACATAATGCAAAGCCGAGAAATTAAGTACACTGGTTCTTAGATCGAAGGCTAAAAGCAATACCCAGGCGACCGTAAAGTAACCGAACATGGTATGGAAACGATTTTTCAGTGGGATGGCACGCCAACGGGTTAGCAGAAGCATACCCAAACCCAGGCTGAGACTGATAATTTCCAGAATAAACCAAATGCCAAACCAGCCATCCACTGGAATATATCTGAATTGCAGGACAAAGCTGGAGTAAATGGGTATTTCAGTAATAACTACCAGGATCAAGGTAGTTGCTGCACCCGCTAGAGTGTAAAAAACGCAATTTAAAAGAGCCATTTGTTTTTCAAGTGTGAAGTTTGACATCATATACTCCTCAATTATACCTTTGCGTGACTGGGTTATTGGTTCTAAAATTTTTCGAAATCGGGCCAAAAGAAATACTGTTCCGAAAATCAATAGATTCTTTGCAACTTTCGGGCCAGATTTAAAAACTACCCTATTGACAAAC
This sequence comes from Anaerolineaceae bacterium, assembly GCA_035315125.1. Classification (GTDB taxonomy): domain Bacteria; phylum Chloroflexota; class Anaerolineae; order Anaerolineales; family Anaerolineaceae; genus DATFYI01. The sequence goes on from DATFYI010000082.1 coordinate 921, forward strand.
GCTTAATATTGCCTATAATCAAACAAAATCAATCAATAAATACGTTGAAGAGGACGAGTATACTCTATCAAGACGGTACAGAGAGCAGGAAAAGGTGAGAGCCTGCCCGCGCAATAGAGTTGAATGGACCTCAGAGTTGCAAGGCGAAAGCACAAGAGTGAGTAGCCTGTGCCGGAAGTGCCACCGTTATCAAGGCAAAGGGTATAAGTAGATTTCTACCGTACCTGATTAAGTGAGGCTGGCTTTTCCCATCTGTGTCATCACAGTGGGAAATTTTGTTAACCAGACCTAAAGGGAGTGGCACCGCGGACAATCGTTCGTCTCCAAATGAGACGAACGTTTTTTATTTTAAAAACTTCGTTGAAAACCGCTGGTTTTGTCGTAATCGGATTTACTACCGGCAAAACCCGGAATTATATCAACCAGGCACGTCCTGGTATTCATCTGATGGAGGTGAATCATGTCTGAGCAAACTAAATATATTTTGAACGAGAGCGATCTGCCAAAATTTTGGTACAACATCAATGCCGATTCGCCCCTGGCGCCCACAGCCGTACTCAACCCAATCACCAAAGAACCAGTCACGCCTGATTTCCTGTCAGCGCTGTTTCCAATGGATCTAATCCTACAAGAGATCAGCACTGAGCGATATATCGAAATCCCTGAACCTGTACGCGAAATTTACAAACTCTGGAGACCAACGCCCTTGATTCGTGCCCGGCGATTGGAGCTGGCATTAAACACCCCAGCCCATATTTATTATAAGTACGAAGGTGCCTCACCAGCCGGCAGTCATAAATCGAATACGGCGGTGCCCCAGGCCTTCTATAATAAAAATGCCGGCACAAAAGCCATGACCACCGAAACCGGGGCAGGCCAATGGGGCTCAGCGCTCGCTATGGCCTGTAAATTCTTCGATTTGAACCTGGAAGTATACATGGTCAAAGTTTCTTATAACCAAAAGCCTTACCGGCGGTATTTGATGGAAACTTTTGGAGCCCAGGTATTTGCCAGCCCAACAAACCTGACAGCAGCCGGAAGGGCCATCCTTGAAAAAGATGCCAACAGCCCCGGATCGCTCGGAATTGCAATCTCCGAAGCTGTCGAAGTTGCAGCTACTTCAGGCGGCACCAAAAAATACAGCCTTGGGTCTGTATTGAATCATGTCTGTATGCACCAGTCGGTTATCGGGGAAGAATCCCTAAAACAAATGGACATGGCCGGTGAATACCCGGATGTCGTGATCGGTTGCGTGGGTGGCGGATCGAATTTCTCTGGCATCGCCTTCCCATTTCTAAGGGAAAACCTGCGTAATGGACGTAAAACACGTCTATTGGCGGTTGAACCGACTGCCGCGCCTTCTTTGACCCGCGGCATTTATGACTACGATTATGGTGATACTGCCCGAATGGCTCCGATCGTCAAAATGTACACTCTTGGGCATGACTTCGTGCCATCAGCCATTCATGCCGGTGGTCTACGGTATCACGGCATGGCGCCTACCCTTTCTGCATTCTATAACGCTGGTTATATCGAGGCACGAGCGGTTGGCCAGAGATCCGTCTTCGATGCAGCCCTCCTTTTTGCAAACAACGAAGGGATTGTCCCCGCCCCCGAGTCTTCACACGCCATCCGGGCAGCCATTGACGAAGCATTAGAGGCCAAAGACCGCGCCGAAAAGCGAGTTATTTTATTCAATCTTTCCGGCCACGGCAACTTCGACCTATCTGCATACAATGCATATTTGAACGATGACCTTGAAGATCAAGAATTTCCTCTGGAAGCCATTGCTAATATCAAACAACAGTTGCCCGAAGTCAGTATCGCATCGCCTGCATAATGGATTTTTAGAATTGATCCAGAAATAAAAAAGGGTTGACATTTTTTAACTTCTGAAGCCCTGCCCGCTGTTTAGGAATAACATCCGGGCAGGGCAGAGTTCGAAATCAATGCTAAAAGTTATTCCCCCAGTTCTCCAAAAAGAACAATTTGAATTTGCTGGTTGTATAAATTTGGGGCGGCCTCTTCAAGCGGCCGGGCTATTTGGCCGAGTGTAAAAGCCCCTACGAGTGGGATATCACCCAGCGTCATACGCAATATCGACATTATTTGGCCCATCCTGGTTTCAAATAAATATTGCCAGGCTACATCCATAAGGACTAATCCAAATAATGGAGCGGCTTTTCCAAGAGAGGCCATAGCCTCTTTGGCCGCCTCGCGGGCTGCCTTTAGGCAGGCATCCGTATCACCGACCATTAAATGAGCAACTTCACCTTCCGCAACCGCTGCGTTCATACGAAAGCTGCCATCCGATTCTACATGCAAAGGAGAACGTAAAACCAGGTCGCTACTGCCAGGGAAAATCTCTACTCCTAATGGATACAACCGGACAAGCTCAGTCAGAGGAGGATAAGACCATTGCCGGACCGGATATCCAAAAATTCCTGAATATGCTTCAGCTGCCGGCATCTTATCTAACGACTGAACCCATGTGTCGCGAACTTTGCTGATTTTAAATTGGATTCCGATATCCTGCCAACCGTGACCAAAGCCAACTCCCAGGCGAAAACGACCGCCCAATATCAGCGCCGAAAGGGCACCGGAGCCGGATTGGCTTCCACCAATTTGGTATGTTTTACCAATGTGGTAATCTCCGGTAGCCAGGCAGCCCGCTACAGTTGTTTTATTCTCTTCCAAAGCTGTGCAAACTTTGCTAATGTCACCAAAAAAACCATCAGCAACCAGCAGAATCCCTTGAGGGTGTAAAATCTCGTTCCACAATGATTGGGCCAGCTCAACGGCTGTTTCAGTACTATCGTGCGAATAATTCGGGTACCATTGAACCTGGGCTCTTAATTCAGTCCCACTGATCAATGCAACTACAACCGAGCGCGGCTGTTCGCCCTCAGAGGTTAGCGGCCGGACTGTGCTAAATCCCCAAACAGGTATATTGTTCAGCAAACTGGATAAACCAGCCTGGGCATCAGAAATCTTATATTCTTGAGCAACAAAGGTTAAAGCCAAACAAGGCCGTGCGCTGCCCAATAAATCAAGGGCAGCTTGAGCCGCCTCTCTGGCTGCCTCACGCCCATCCAATCCTCGACCAATACCCCAAGCAATTCCCCGGCTCATGGAACGGTCTCCTATTCTGAAATCGGCACAGTAAAGTGGAAAGTCGTGCCTGTACGAAATTCACTTTCAAACCAAATTTTCCCGCCTTGCATTTCAACCAGGCTCTTGGTGATATTCAATCCCAAGCCGGTACCAGGCGCCTCACGGGTCTTTGGATCTTCTGATCGGAAAAACTTCTGGAATATTTTGGTTTGGTCTTGTATACTGATACCGATTCCGGTATCCTTGACCCATATATGGACCACCTTTGGCGCCCCGATAGGGTCCCATTGATTGGGGCAAACCTCCGCTGCCACTACCATTTGACCCTCAGCCAGCGTATATTTGGCTGCGTTGCTGATCAGGTTCGTCAAAATCTGCGTCAGACGTGTCCGGTCAGCCCAAACCATGGGAATATCCTCAGCCAGTTCGACATGGAGTTGCTGGTTCTTTTCCTCAATCTGCCGCCGCATGGAACGCGAAATCTCATCAATAATCTCTTTCAGGTTCAAAGCCTTAAAGTCCAGCTTCAACCTACCCGCTTCAATCCTTGAGACATCCGCCAGGTCTGATACTAGTGTTGCCATGCGCTCCACATTCGATCGGATGGTGGACAAGAAATTGGCTTGTGCATCATTGATCGGGCCGACCGCACCAGCAGCCAATAACTCGGTATACCCTTTGATGGAGGTCATTGGATTTTTTAATTCATGCGAAACAAATGAGACAAACTCGCTTTTTGCTATATTTGCGGATTGAACCGCGGCATAAAGTTGAGCGTTCGAGATTGCAATTGCAGCATGATCTGCCAGGCGCATCAAGAAATTGAGCATATCGTCAGAGCATGGATCAGGGGATATACTCTCCAACAGGATTAATCCAACGGTGGTTGTTTCACGTCGGATTGGAAGGATGATATGACTTAAACCATTATCTAACAAACCCGATTTGCCATTCTCGCGTACGGATCGGCGCATTGGAATGCCGTGGTCAATAGCCTCTCCCATCTCAATTGCATTCAATGGTATCAAACCATCTTGAAAGGCAGCCAATTCATCAGTATAACCTTGAGAAGCCATTACACGAATGCCATCTGCCTGGGCCGCGCCCACTAAGCCAGCATTCATAGAAGATTGGCGCATGGCCCATTCCAGTGTGATATTCATAGCCTGGCTAATATCCAGGCTTGTATTTAACTCTCGATCAATCCGCTGCATAACCGATAACTCTTCGACACGTTCAGCCAAAGCTCGGTCTGTCAATGTATAAAGGCGAGCATTATCAATTGCAATGGCAGCTTGAGAAGCAAAAGCAGCCAGTAAATCTTCATCTTCCTGCAAGAAGGAAGATCCATCGCGTTTATTTAGAACTTCGATAACTCCGATGACATTTTCTTTTACCTGTAGTGGGACGACCAAGAGTGCTCTGGTTACATATCCGGTTTGTTTGTCCGTCTTAGAAAACCACTCAGCCGAACTTTGCACATCGTTCACAATGACTGGCGCCCTGTTTTTCACGGCTTTTCCAACCATACCGCTTCCAGGTGGTAAACGATGGTTAATCAGGTCCTCAGCCACCGGCCCAACCGTGACACGAAAAACCAATTCTTCAGTTTGTTCATCAACAAGCAGTAAGCTGCCCGCTTCGCAGTTCAATATTTCGGTAGCGCTATGCAAGATATTTTTCAACAGCGGTTCCAGGTCCAGAGTTGAGGTAAGCTGGCGACCCATATCATTCAAAGTAGCCAGTTGGTGAGTACGCTGTTCAGATTCTTGCAACAAGCGAGCCTTGATAATGGCGCCGGCCGCCTGGTCAGCAATCGCCTGAAGAAGATTGAGTTGTTCGTTCGTGTAATTAATAGAAGCATCTCGTTTACCAAGGCTTAATGTTCCAATGGTTTCAGCCCCAGCATTCAAAGGTACCCCAATCCAGGCATAAAGGTTTGCTTTTTTCGTTATGATGTTACGCTTCTGACATTCCTGGTTAAAATCATCCGTCAGGATAGAACGCCCTTGCTGAAGGACTTCCATTTCAAGAGACTGCCTGCTGGGGATCGGTTTATTTTCCAATTGGGTCAGACGTTCATTTTCTTCGACATCAAAGATTTCGACTAAAGCGCCACTAATGCGGTCCAACATCAGGATATGAAAATCGTCAGCTGGCAATAACTGGATTGTTTGGGCATAAATCAGTTCAAGAATATCATCCAGTGATAATGTAATATTAATACCTTGAGCGATACGCGTGAGTACATTCATCTCACGCACTCGGTTTTCCAAATTCACAACCACCTGTGCACGTTCAATTGCCAGAGCGGCCTGATCACTCAAAGCTTCCATGAAATCAACTTCCTGGTTTGAATAGGGCTCGCCTGAGATACGTCGATCTAAGGCCAACCAACCGGCCAAACGCCGTGGTCCAGGCAGGGGAATAAATACCTGTGTGCCTAACAGAACAATCCTGATCTGGTCAGATTGCAACTCAGGTTGCAAATGATCAAAGTCCATCAGGATAAGAGATTCTTTGCGTTTACTCAAGACCTTAACCAGGGCGTTATTTGTCGAAAAGCGCAGATCACTGGTCAGCTTGCCATGAGAATCAGGGGTAGCCACATACTGATCAGTAAGTGGATCAAAGACATAAATATGCAACCGTTCAGGCCTCAAGGAATTTTCAATATATTGTCGCAATATTCTGATAATGCCAGATATCTCAACCAGGTTGGTTAACTCGCCGCTGAATGTTTGCAATTTTCCTTGATAGACCCTGCGTCCCCGGAAAAAGAGAGTATCCAGAACATTTTCGAGATATTGTCGAATCGGCATAATTAATATAGCAATCAAAAATACGATCAAGCCAACATAAATCGGATTCGTTGGATTGAGGAAACCATTAAAAATCAGGCTAAATCCGCTGACTAACATTGCATAGCCAACTGTCACCAAAACTCCCATCAACCCGAACAAAATCGCACTACTAAAGACAAAATCTGTATGAAGCAAACGATTGCGTTGAATGGTATAAATGGATGTCAAAGGAAATATCAGCAAAGTTAAAAACGGGAAAGGGGTAAATGAAAGCCCAGGAAATAGCCTGGGAGAAACCAGGAACCAGATTGCAACCGGGCCAAATGATACCAAAAGCCCAAAAATAAATAAGCGAAGCTGCCCCTTTTCATCAGGCGTAGCTTCTTTCATGCGTCGTAATGATAACCAGAGCAAAGAAAAAATATACGCCAAACCCACGTATAATAAAATGACCTGCCATCCAATCGTGGAGAACACGGAGGTTTTATTAATAATCATTTGGATCGTGACGGAAAGATAAATTATTGCCGCCAGAGCATAACTCGCCCAACGCAGAAATGGTTGTCTGGTGACTATCGGATCTTCTCGTGGAACAAAAAAAGCCAGATTGATAAGTGAGGCAGCCGCCAGGCAGAGCGCCATGAGCCAAAAATTACTCAATTCCTGAGTGGAATTAAGATCAAAAAAACCGGCGCAGACCAGACCAACTGAAGCAGCAAAGATGATATAAGTTCTTACTGCCGATTTAACACCGTGGGTAAAGAAAAGCCCTAAAGCGCTACCAAGATAGACTATACCAATAAAGTATGGAATGTAAAAATAGTTCCTGGATGAACCATTCATCTGCTCGATGGCCCTCACTGGAACTAAAACAAACAAGGTGAGTGCAAAAAGCAAATATAAAAATACAAGCAGTTGAGGCAACCAGAGTTGCCAGGTTTGGCCTCTAATGGGTAAAATGGATGTCCTGGTTGATTGGGTCATTACTCATGTCTCTATCAGTTTAAGATAATTTGAATGAACAAAAAATCAATCCATCCGGCCGTTTATTGGTCTCTTTTGTATCTGAGATGCTTGCATTTCCACCATTATTTCCCGCTGGCTGAGCATTTTCAATAAAACTCTCACACGCTCACTACCAGGTATACCGACGTCAAAAATTGCCTGGTAACCTGCAAATGGACCACTCTGAATATCTACTGTGTCGCCCTTTTTTAGGCCATCAAAAATCTGCCCACCTGCCTCAGCTATTTCGACAACTCGCCGGCGAATTGCCTGAATTAAATTATCCGGCACCAAAGCTGCTTCTCCTCCGAAAGTGACCAACCCAGTAGAATAAGGCATCCATTGAAAGACAGACATACCAGTTACTTCCAGATCAGTTTGGACAAAGATATATCCTGGAAAATACGGCTTTATCTTACTCGAACGAGGGTTTACCGGATGGACTCGGATGCGTGGATAAAATG
>DATFYI010000083.1:0-11196 GCA_035315125.1 Anaerolineaceae bacterium
GCTCGGGCGGTTTCAGCGTGATGCTGTGGGCAATCCTGAGCCTGCCGATTTACCTGCTGGTGGAAGCTATTGCCGCCCTGGCAGGTTTGTTCGGCGGTGCAAAGAGCCGCGAAAAAGTACGCCAAACAGTCTATTACGGCCGTAGGTACCAACAATTGGTTAGCTCGGATCAAATGAGCTGATCCAGGCCTGAGGATAGGAGGGTTCTATGGATACTCCGGAGATGATGAAAGCCATGCTATTTGAGCAGGTTGGTAAGCCACTCAAAGAAAGTAAGGTTAAAGTTCCTCAACCGGAGGCGGGCCAGATTTTGATCAAAGTACTGGCCTGTGGGATTTGCCGGACAGACCTGCATATATTAGACGGTGACCTGAGCCGCCCCAAGCTACCCCTCATCATGGGTCATGAAATCATCGGACGGGTAGTTAAGACCGGGCAAGGCGCAGACCGATTTAAACCTGGGGATAGGGTCGGTGTACCCTGGTTGGGATATACCGACGGAACCTGCCATTACTGCCAGATCGGGCGTGAAAACCTGTGCGACAATCCTGGTTTTACCGGTTATACGATCGATGGCGGCTATGCCGAGTATACAGTTGCAGATCAACGTTACTGTTTCGCGGTGCCAGAAAAATATGGAGACGCCGAGGCGGCGCCGCTGATGTGCGCCGGATTAATCGGTTACCGTTCCTACCGCATGATCGGGGATGGGGTCGAAAAACTGGGTATTTACGGCTTTGGTGCAGCCGCACACATCATAGCCCAAATTGCCATCCATCAAGAGAAAAAAGTTTACGCCTTTACCACTCCCGGCGACACCGAGAAACAAGCCTTTGCTCTCCGGCTGGGGGCTGTATGGGCAGGTGGATCAAATGAGCTGCCGCTGGACAAGCTGGATGCAGCCATCATCTTTGCACCGGTCGGCGCGCTGGTTCCTGCCGCATTGCGAGCGGTGGGCAAAGGCGGTGTGGTAGTGTGCGGTGGGATCCATATGAGTGATATCCCCTCTTTTCCTTATCGCAACCTGTGGGAGGAGCGTGTCATACGATCAGTAGCCAATCTGACTCGCCAGGATGGGGAAGAATTGTTGCACACTGCACAGCAGGTCCCTATAAAAGTTGAGACAACCTTATTCCCATTAGCACAGGCCAATCAGGCGCTGGAAAGCCTGCGGAAAGGTGTGTTTGATGGGGCAGGAGTTCTCATTCCGTAGATGTCAGTATTGAAGATTTTCTTAATTACAGGCTTCCACCCAGCACTTTGGTGCCAGGATTGTCCGGATTACCGCCACTGACCGGTTCGATTGTGACACCGAAATGGTCATAAAGCGAAAGATTCTGGGGAGAATTTACCACTAAAGCTCCATAGCCATCTTTGAGCACCATAAAAGTGCCACCACTGGTCCTCTTGCCGTTCTGCATTAGCCAGAGAGTATATTGTTGATCATTGCCAAGCGGCGGCATTCCATCGACAACCAGGGTGCCAAAATCACCGTCGGAGCTGATGACCAGCATGCCGCTGGCAGCAGGTGCAGCCTGAGTTCCGGATAAGCGCACCATACTGAATTGGGGCATAGCTATAGAACGCAAATGCTGTACCTGCTGGTACTGGATGAAATTACCAACCGCCAGGAGCAGGATTAGCAACAGGCTAACTGCACCCCAAACCGGGCGCGAGAATGGTCGCAAGAAATTCCCCAGCCAGCGCAAAAGACCGGAAGGCTGTACCGACTCGGGCGTTAATAAGCGCTCATTCGGAAGACGGGCCTGGTCCAAGATTTTTTGTTTCAAATCGGAAGGTGGAATGTGCTCGGGAGCAGCCAAAGGAAGCTGTCCTACTAATGACATGTAGGTACGCAGCTCGGCCTGACAGCTTTCACAGCCAGCCAGGTGGTTTGCAACCATCTCCTTTTCTTCAGGATCCAGGCAGTCCAAGGCATAGGCGGGCAGATATTCACTGAAATGGTTTGCGTTCATTGCCATTTTTTCTCTATCATCAAATACGTATTAAAATCCTGTTTGGATTTATAAAAAAGCTCATTATTCTTCTTCCAGAATTTGGCGCAGCTTTTGCATGGCCAGACGAATACGAGTCTTAATGGTGCCAAGCGGCTCACCCGTGAGATCAGCAATCTGATGATGGGTATATCCTTTAAAAAAGGCCAGGGCCAGGGCATTTCGCTGCTCAAGCGGGAGCTGGGCGACGGCCTGTCGCAACCGTTTTTTTTGATGAATTAGATCCAGATCTATTTCAACTATTGTTCCATCCGGAAGCCTGGACAGGTCATCATCTTCCCAATCGACCAGCCGGCTTTCTATCCGGCTGTGGCGCCAACGCAACACATCGATGGCCCGATGGCGGGCAATGCTGCCAAGCCAGGTCATCACCTTGCCCTGCTCCTGATGGTATGTGCTGGCTTTATTCCAAACCTGGACAAAAACATCCTGGGTGATCTCTTCAGCAAGGCCATCGTCCTGGACTACATTATATGCGAGGCTAAAAATCAGCCTGCCATAACGATCATACAAAATGGACAATGCGGCAGACTGGTGCTCAGCGATAGCCAGCATCAGCAATCCATCTTCTAAAACCGAATAGTCAAGCGTTTTACGATCCAAAACGCGCAACCCCACTTGCAAAGCAATAGGAATCCAATCTTATATTCAAATCATTTTAACACAGGCATAGCAGGGTTGTATATTGATGATCCTTATTATGGTTAATATTGGGTTAGATTATGAGAAATCGACGATCATTTTTCCCTTTTTTTGGGGTAATTATTCAATTGAACTATCCTGTTTCAAAATTGTGACAGCCCTGACACAAGCCGGTAACTACGTCCTGCTATACTGATATTAACCGAGAAGGCAGAAAGTGCAAATTCGATAAATTCCGGTTTCACGCAATTCCGTTGAAAGTGCTCGATTGGATGTGGTTTCAAGATGGAAATGCAACCCGTTGTAAGCGAAGCAATTATTGACCCAAATACTGGAGCTCTCGGACCTCGGCCTGTTGGGCTTCGGCCCCTTGGGCCTCAGCAGACAGGTGGTCAATACAACAACCCTGAGATCAAGCCCGAGCTCATCAATCGGGCGCGCAAAGGGGACATTTCTGCCTTTAACGAGCTGATCCTCGCAACTCAAGATATGGTTTACCAGCAAGCCTACTGGTTGATGCATCATGAAACCGAGGCCGAGGACGCCACCCAAGAAGCCTTCTTGCGCGCTTTTCAAAAGCTAGAAAGCTTTCGTGGAGGTTCTTTCAAATCCTGGATCGTGAGAATAACGACCAACGTCTGCCTCGACGAATTGCGCCGCCAGAAACGGCATCCAGCCATACCCTTGGAACCGGTTAATGATCAAAACGAGGAAATCGAAGATGCACACTGGATGGTCGATCCTGGCGATCTTCCGGAAGAACTGGCCATAAAAGCTGAAAAAAGCTCAACGATCAATCAATGCATCCGCAAGTTGCCGCTCGAATATCAAACCGTGCTCATTCTGGTCGACCTGCAAGAATTTGATTACCAGGAAGCAGCCATTATCCTTAAAGTACCAATCGGAACAATCAAGAGCCGGCTGACCAGAGCTCGTCTAAAACTCAGGAAACAATTCAAAGCGGTACATTTCCAGTAAATATAGCAGCGCTAAGCGTTGTAAATTCCGGCAAATCTTACAGAAGTAGGGTAAGATTGAAACAATGAGCATCTATCCCAGCAGCCTGACCCTGCCACACGGAAGGCTGGATTTTCCCGTATTCTTACCCGACGCCACCTTTGGGGTGGTACGATCAATCGATTCGGTAGATTTGCTGCAAAACTGCCAGATTCAGGCGCTGGTGATGAATACATTTCATCTGATGCAACGGCCCGGATCGTCAACGATTCAGGCATTAGGTGGATTGCACAAAATGAGCGGCTGGCCCAAAGTGATCATCACCGATTCGGGCGGCTTCCAGGCCTATTCATTGATCCACCAGAACCCCAAAAATGGCGTACTGACTGATAAAGGTTTGACTTTTCAACCTGAAGGCGCCCCGCGCAAGTACCAGCTCACACCAGAAAAAGGAACTCAGCTCCAGATTGGCTATGGCACGGACGTGGTCATCTGCCTGGATGATTGTACCCATGTGGATGCATCTTTCGAAGAGCAGCGAACGTCGGTCAGACGAACGATTGCCTGGGCGCGGCGTTGTAAAACCGAATTCTTGCGACTGATGGATGAAAAAAGCCTGCCGGAGGATCAACGCCCCCTTTTATTTGCCGTCATCCAGGGCGGCGGCGAAAAGGAATTGCGAAAAGAATGCGCAGAGGCGCTGTTAGAAATCGGCTTTAACGGGTTTGGCTACGGCGGCTGGCCGTTGGATGGTCAGAATCAATTATTGGCGGATATCCTGGCTTACACCCGCCAGCTTGTGCCGGCCGAGTTTCCGATGCACGCCTTAGGGGTCGGCCATCCCGAAAATGTGCTGGTCTGTTACGATATGGGCTACGGTATTTTTGACAGCGCCATGCCCACCCGTGATGCCAGGCACGGCCGTCTGTATACCTTTCTCCAACCCAGCACGGCTCCACAAGCCGGGCTGAGCGGCAAATGGTTAAATTACATCTACATCAATGATGAAAAGCACATCCGCTCGGATCGACCTATATCCAGCCAGTGTGACTGCCTGACCTGTAGCCATTATTCTCTGGGCTACATACACCATTTATTTAAGATGAACGACGCAAGTTTCCTGCGGTTGGCGACCATTCACAATCTGCGTTTTATGACCCAGCTCAGCGAGCGCCTTAAACAGAGAGAGCGGGTATGAGCGAGCCAGAACGAATCGAAGAATTGGTGAGTGCGGTTCAAAAGGGAGCGCCCTACCGCTCAATCAGCCCAATATTAATCCGCCGGATTGGAGCTCAAGAGCTGGCTAAAGGGCGCTCCTTGAAAGAAGCGGTCAAAGCTACCCGCAATAAGCTGCACCAGGTGGGCGGAGCCTACCAGGAACAGGTGCTAGATTACGCTAGCTGGCGGTCCGAGCTGGATAAAATCGATCCAATCCGAGAACCCGAGCGGCTTAAGACTTTTTGTCGAAAGCTAATGCAGTTCCATTCCTCAACTCGTGAGCGGCTGCCTGAGCTGGATCGTTTCTACGCGGAGAGTCTGGCTTCGCTGGGACAATGCCGATCCATTCTGGATATCGCCTGTGGTTTCAATCCACTGGCGCTGCCCTGGCTGCCGCTGGCGCAGGACGGCATCTATTATGGCTGCGACATCTATACTGATATGGTGGAATTTCTGAATTACTTTTTGACAAAGATGAAACGTAGTGGATCAATAGAAGTGCGCGACCTGATCGGTTCCTGTCCAGGCCAATCCGTCCAATTGGCGCTGATGTTAAAAACGATCCCCTGTCTGGAACAGATGGATAAATCGGCCGGTCAGGCGTTGTTGGACGGAATCCAGGCCGAACATCTGCTGGTTTCATTCCCGGCGCACAGTCTGGGTGGGCGGTCAAAAGGTATGGTAAAGAACTACGAAACCCATTTCCGCCAGTTAATTGATGGGCATCCCTGGCGTGTCCAGCGATTTGAATTCGCCAGCGAGCTAGTATTCCTGATCAGTAAATAATAACGATGCTGCCGATGGACGATTACGACTCTTTGATCGAAACGATCCTGCAATCCCGTAAATATCGTCACCTGGCAATCCCAACCGAGACAGTACGGGATTTGCTGGAGCAAGAGCTGCCACATTACCGTACCCAGAAAGAAGCAGTCGAGGTGGTGCGCAGGAAGCTGCACAATATTATTGCAGCTTATCTGGGCGACCCCGACTACCCTGCCGCATCAAAACAGCTGGACGACGCCTATGCCAGCGCTGACCCGGACAAGATCCGCCAGGTTTGTCGCAGCATTTTGGAGATGCACGCTTCCAGTAGGGAACGCCTGCCGATCCTGGATGGTTTCTACGAACGATTGTTTTCAATTACCGGTAAACCTAAAACGCTGTTGGATCTGGCCTGTGGGCTCAATCCATTTGCGCTGCCCTGGATGGGGCTGCCGGCCGATATTCGCTATTATGTTTATGATATCCACCAACCTCGCCTGGAGCTGATCAACCATTTTTTCTCATTACAAGGACTACAACCACTGGGGGTCAAACAGGATATCCTGGTCAATCCACCGCAAGTTGAGGCCGAGGTAGCTTTGTTTTTTAAGGAAGCCCATCGCTTTGAACAGCGCCAGCACGGCTGCAACCGGAAACTGTGGTGCGCTCTGCGTGTGCGATACCTGCTGGTATCGCTGCCTACCAACAGCCTGAGCGGCAGGCATAACCTGGTCGAACGCCAGCGCCAATTGGTGTATGGCACATTGGAAGGTCTGCCCTGGCAGGTGAGCGAGCTGATGTTTGAAAGTGAATTGGTATTTTGCATTGATCGCCAGCCGGACGGGAAATAAGAGCATGGTAAAACGAAAACGACCATCCAATGCTCCCAGCAGCGCGGCACTTCTGGATGAAGCCCTGCAGCGCTACCAACCGCTTTTATCCCCACAAGAATATGCTCGACTGCTGGCTGAGCTTGAGCAGCCACTTTATTCAGCCATCCGCATCAATACACTCAAAGTTGAGCCGGCCAAGGCTCTGGATTATTATTCGCAAGCGTACGGCTGGCAATTCAAAAGCGTGCCCTACATACGCACCGGCTGGTGGGTAGTAGACAGCGGGAGCGTCTCAATCGGGCGTACCATTGAACACCGCCTGGGCGATTACTACATTCAGGACGCTGCCTCCATGTTACCGGTCGAACTATTCGATTTACAACCACAGCCAGGCCAGCTCGTGCTGGACCTGGCGGCTTCACCGGGCGGCAAAACCACCCATCTGGTCAGCCGGGTGGACGATGTGGGATTGGTTCTGGCAAATGATGCCAGCCAGGGACGGATCACTGCTTTGCGGTTGGTGCTGCAGGATTGGGGAGCAGCAAATGTAGCGGTGACCCATTTTCCAGGGGAGAAAATCGGGAACTGGTTCACAGAAATTTTCGATCGGGTGCTGTTGGATGCACCCTGCAGCATGGAAAACTTGCGCAGCACAGAAAGCCATCCTATGCGAGCGATCTCGCAGCACGAGCGCCTGAACCTGGCTATGCGCCAGGAACGGCTGCTGGCCAGCGCCTTCCAGGCTCTCAAGGTAGGCGGGCAGCTAGTCTATTCGACCTGCACGCTGGCGCCAGAGGAGGACGAAGGGGTATTAGACGGCTTGTTACGGCGCTATGCGGGGGCAGTCTGCATCGAGAGTCTGGATAATCGCTTGCCACAGCCGGCGCCCGGGCTTAGCGGAGATGGCAAGCGCACCTTCGAGCCAGCCGTGACCAATGCCGCCAGATTGTGGCCGCACATCTATGGCACTTCCGGTTTCTTTGCTGCTTTAATCAGCAAACTGGCCCCGGTTGATAACTCACACCAGCCTGGGCCCGAGCGGCCGCTCGAAAAAACCGGATTAACCCAGCTATCGAATTCAGAAAACTCCCGGCTGGAGGAATTATTCCTGGATGAATACGGTTTTAATATAAGACCTGTTCTGGAAAAACAGGGCTTACAGCTTTGGAAACGTGCTGAAGAAATATATGCGATCCCGGAAACTTTTTTAAGACATTTTAGCCATTTGCCATTCCAGGCGCTTGGACTACAGGTGGGTGAAGAAACGCCAGAAGGGTTCAGTCCATCCCACTATTGGACGGCGCGCTTTGGCAGTCAGTTCAAGCTTGGACTGTGTGCGCTTCAGCCAGAACAAGTACAACCCTGGCTGCGTGGCGAAGACCTGCAGGGCAGGTTCCTACCAGAGGTTCGCAAGGGCAAAACTGTCATCGTAATCGATCAAAGCGGGCGTCTGTTGGGGCGCGGCAAGCTGCTCAATGGGCGTCTTAAAAATCTTCTTCCAAGAAGACTGGCTTTCCAGACCTCCTAATCAGCTATAATAATTTCAGGTTCTCAATAACCAGTGGCCGGTTTGCGCTCCAGATAAAAAAATGGAATTCAGAGATCGCGGCACTTTTTTCGGCGGAATCCGTATATATTCTTAACCGGTAAAATAACGAGGGAAAGAATGGCGAGACCCAACGAGCAAAATCAAATGGTTATGGAAAAACCCGATGCATACCAGAATGGCAATAAGGCTTTCATTGAGCTTCGCAAAGTTGTAAAGATCTACAAAAGCGCAGCCGGTGATTATCTGGCGCTAAATGATATCAACATTGAAGTGGATGCGGGTGAATTTGTGGCCGTAATCGGCAAATCCGGCAGCGGCAAATCGACCTTGATCAATATGATCACTGGCATCGACAGACCTACCTCGGGTGAGGTACTGGTGGGAGATACGGCTGTCAACAAATTAAGTGAAGACGCTATGGCAAAATGGCGCGGACGCAATCTCGGGATCGTCTTCCAGTTTTTCCAACTACTGCCAACCCTTTCGGTAGTCGAAAATATCATGCTACCGATGGATTTTTGCAACCTGTATAGCCTGAAGGAGCGGGAAGAACGGGCCATGAGCCTGCTTAAAATGGTCGACCTTGAAGACCAGGCTAACAAACTTCCTGCAGCACTATCGGGAGGCCAGCAGCAGCGGGTTGCCATCGCCCGGGCTCTGGCGAATGATCCTCCGATGGTTATCGCCGACGAACCGACCGGCAACCTGGATTCAAAAATGGCGGATGCAGTCTTTAGCTTATTTGAAAACCTGGTCTCGCAGGGCAAAACGGTGGTGATGGTCACCCACGACAGCAGCCTGGCCAAACAAGCCTCTCGGACGATATTGCTGGCGGATGGCGAGGTGGTCAATGAATATGTGGCAAGGGCGCTGCCAACGCTCACACCGCAACAGATGATCAAAGTAACGCACAGCCTGGAGCCAATGACCTTCCAGCCGGGCAGCTCAATCCTTCAGGAAGGGTCAACCAGTGACAAATTTTACATTATCAGCCAGGGACAGGTGGAAGTAGCCCTCAAACGTCCCAACGCCCCGGACATCGTGGTAGCCCTTTTTTCGCCGGGGCAATATTTTGGTGAGATCGAGCTCATGCGGGGCGGTAAAACCGTTGCGACGATCAAGGCTGCGCCCGAAACGCCTGTGCAGTTGTTGGCCTTGGAGAGAGAGCCCTTTTTTGAGCTATTGTCGGAATCTGAGGAAACAAAAAAAACAATCGATCAGACCGCACAACTCCGATTGCAAGAAAATGTATCCAGCAGGGAATCTAGCTGAATGAAAATGTCGCCGCGCTGGCTTAAAGTATTTCGGGATTTATGGGTCAATCGCAAACGGGTTATGTGGGCGGTGCTTTCGGTAGCAATTGGCGTTTTTGCGGTCGGCACGGTCGCACATATGTATCTGATCTCTTCGGTTGAAATGGCTAAAAGCTATGCCAGTATTGCTCCTGCCGATATCGTCCTTTCGTTTTCAGATCCTTTTGACCAGGACCTGGTAGATAGCATCCACCGAATCCCAGGTGTAACTGATGCAGAAGGACGTCGCTCGCTCATCTTGAGCTTTAAAACGCAGGGCAGCGATACCTGGTACCCAATCGTTCTGACCGCTCTGCCGGATTACAATGATATCCGCATCAATAAGATCCGGCCAGAAACTTATTATTCACCCAACCCTACCGCCTGGCCAAAACCGGACGTATGGCCGCCGCCGGATCATACCATCCTGCTCGAACGGTCTTCTTTGCTGACAGCCAACCTGGGTCTGACCAGCGCCAAACAAAACGAACTATTGACGATAGAACTACCGGGCGGCAAGCTGCGTGAAATGCCGGCTGCCGGATTAGTTTATGATTTTGGCAGCGCCCCGGCCACTTTCCAGGGCACAGCCGTTGGATTTATCAGCTTCGCTACATTGGATTGGCTGGGAGAGACTCGCCAGTTCGATACCATGTATATTACCAGCGACATTCAGCCACATGACCAGCAGCATTTGAGCGTGTTAGCCTACCAACTCAAAGACCGGATCGAACGGGCCGGCTATACAATCGCCTATGCGCAGGCCAATAAACCCGGCGAACATCCTATGTCGAGCCTGTTTACACCGCTCTCGGCCTTTCTCGGGATCCTGGGCCTGATGGCGCTGCCGCTGAGCGGATTCCTGGTGATCAATACCATCTCAGCCTGGATGGCTCAAGAAGTGCGCCAAATTGGAGTTATGAAGGCCATCGGGGGCCGGACATTTCAGATCACGATCATGTACCTGGGCATGGTGTTCATTTTCGGTTTACTTTCCCTAATCATTGCCATCCCACTGGCCTATCTGGCTGCTTACCGTTTCACACTTTTCATGGCATCTTTTGCGAACTTTCAGTTGCAAAGCTTTTACCTGCCAACGGGGGTATTGCTGCTGGAGTTGACAGTGGGTTTGTTGGTACCGCTTTTAGCAGCATTGTACCCGGTGCTGGCGATGGCCCGCACCACTGTGCGCGAAGCGATCAGTACCTATGGGCTGAGCCGCTCCGGACGGCGTGACCTGTTTGATCGAATGATCGAACACCTGCAAGGCTTGCCCCGCCCGCTGCTGCTTTCCATACGGAACACTTTCCGGCGTAAGCTCAGAATGACATTGACTTTACTGACATTGACCCTGGCAAGCGCACTTTTCATTTCAATACTCAGCGTGTGGACCTCACTTAATCGCACCGTACAAGAGGTCTTTAAATTCTATGGCTTCGATTCTCAAATAGTCTTAAAATATCCTTATCGCATTGAACGGATCAATCAGGAAGCGCTGAATATACCCGGTGTGGCCGCACTGGAGGGTTGGGGCGAGGCCATCGGGTCAATCACCCACCCCCAAGGAACTGAGGATCAGATTTCTATCCTCGGTCTGCCGGCTGACAGCAAAGTGGTCAACCCTATCATGACCGAAGGCCGCTGGATTGTGCCGGGAGATGAGAATGCATTGGTGGTTACCCCTGGCTTTCTCCAAAAAGAGACCGGATATCAGGTTGGCGATGATGTGGTTATGAAGCTGCAAGGAAAGGATACCACCTGGCATATTGTCGGTGTAGTAAAAGCTATAGTAGCCGGTGGAACACCGGTTACTTATGCCAATTATTCTTATTTTACACGGGTGCTGAACGATGTGGACCGCGCCCAAATCCTGGTCGTAACCATGACCCGGCACGATAAAACCTCTCAATCCCAGATCACCCAGG
>DATFYI010000084.1:0-4318 GCA_035315125.1 Anaerolineaceae bacterium
GATCAGGTATGGCTCTTCAACGTAAGCAGGAGGATTGATTTCTTCATTACCAAGCGCATATAAAAGCAAATCTGTCGATGAAATGGCAATCTTGCGCCCAAATTTATCATTGACGTAAATTAGCAAGCGGGCTAATTCTGACACCGCGCTCATACTAAAAGTGACCGATGGCGAGATCCATAAGCTGCGGCCAATGAGAGCACGGTTATCTAATTTCTGTTGGGCGAGGATAGAACCATCTTCTCCGATCAATTCGAGATAAACATAACCATCGTCCCCAGGGGTCACAAAAGCTTCAACCCTGAATGGTGAAAGCACGATCGACATCAAGCCGGGCCGGGTCAGGCGCAGATAATCAAACGGCGGGGTAGGCGTCAGGGTGATGGTCGGTGTAAATGTGTTTGTGCGTGTGGGTCGAATTGTGGGGGTTAGACTGGGACGGCGTGTCCAGGTAGGATAGGGGGTCGATGTTGGCGGGCGTGTCCAGGTGGGCGGAGGTCCAAAAGTATTTGAAGGTGTAATGGTGGGCGTATCGGTAATGGTGGGGGTGAGAGTAATTGTGGCAGTAGGTGTATTGGTTGCCGTCGGCGACGGTGAGGGCGTGAAGGTAGAAGAAGCTGTACTGGTGGGGCTGGGCGTAAGCGAGGGGGTTAGGGTATTAGTTGAAGTTGGCAGCTCTGTTGCGGTGTCAGTCGGGGTTGCCAGAAAAGCCAGCGGTAAACTTGCCTGGCAGGCAATGCCGGTCAAAAGAAAAACAAGCAGAAACAGGCCAGCTAACAACAACCGCCGTTTGGCCGGCTGAGAAGAACAAGGATTGGGAACCTCATTCACTTTTTCAAATAAACCTTTATGACATTTGCTAATTTATCAAGGCCTAATGGCTTACTGATGTAACCATTTGCACCAGCTTGCTCGACCTCCTCTTCCTTGCCTATCTCATTGCTGGCAGAGACCACAATAATTGGAATAGCAAATCCTTCCTTTAATCGGCGAGCCTTCCGTACAAAGTTCAATCCGCTCATATCCGGCAGATTAAAATCTACCAGGATCATTTCGGGGTGTTGAGTAGATACCATTTTCAATGCATCTCCCCCCGAAGAGCTCACGATGGATTCGTACCCCAAGATCAGGGTCTCCTTCTGCATCAATTCCAGGGTCATCAGATCATCGTCGATAAATAAAATCCGTCCCATAGGTTAGAAAAGCTCCGCTCCCCCTTTGAATTTGCAGTGTGGGACAGGCAATGTCCCACACTGCCGGGTTCATTATAATTTGTAGATCTGACCGAATTTTTCCTGAAGATATTGTATATAGGGTTTTGCATCGATATTAGAACCGGTAACGCGCTGGACAAGCTCTTGCGGCTCAAACTTAGCGCCGTGCTGATGAATATTTAACCGCAGCCAATCCAACAAATTGCCCAATTGCCCATTACCAATCTGGCGATCCAGATCAGGGATATCTTTATGGATTTGTTTCCAAAGCTGAACCGAAATCAGGTTGCCAAGGGTATAGGTAGGGAAATAGCCGATGCTACCACCGGACCAGTGAACATCCTGTAAGACGCCCAGGGCATTATTTGGAGGCGTCAATCCGAGATACTCTTTCATCCCGGCATTCCAGGCCTCCGGTAAATCCTTTACTTCCAGGCTGCCTTCCATCATGGCAATTTCAAGCTGCATACGAAGCATAATATGAAGATTGTAAGTAGCTTCATCCGCTTCAACCCGCACCAAAGAAGGCTCAACTTTATTTATGCCCTTATAGAAAGTAAACCAGTCTACATTGCCGAGTTGGGAGGAAAACTTCTGCTGAAGGCGTGGGTAATAATGACTCCAAAAAGACTCCGAACGCCCCACCAAATTTTCCCACATACGGGATTGGCTTTCATGGATAGCCATGGATGCCCCACCAGCCAACGGCGTTCGCCTTAATTTTGGAGAAATACCTTGCTCATAAAGAGCATGCCCGCCTTCATGCATGCTGCTGAAAAGAGCAGACATTGAATGATTCGGATTAAAATGAGTGGTAATACGAACATCCCCCAGGCCGAAACTGGTTGTAAATGGGTGTACAGATTTATCCTGCCGGCCGCGTTTCCAATCAAACCCCATATCCGACAGGATTGACACTCCAAAATCCCATTGTTCTTGCTCTGGGAAGGCCTGATGCAGGAATGAATCATCTACCTGCGGCTTTTCCATGATCTTGCGGATCAGTTCGACCTGTTGAGGGCGTAAATCATCAAAGATTGCTTGCAATTCGGTAGTTTTCAACCCCGGCTCATAATCATCCAGCAATGGATCATAAACATGCTCAAACGGGGCAAAAAACTGGGCATATTCCCGTTTAAGTCGAACGACCGTTTCCAGGAAAGGCTGGAATTCAACGAAATTCGAGGTCTGTTTGGCATGCTCCCAGGCAGTTTCTGCAACTGTAGTGGCGCGAGCATATTCCGCCACCCAATCAGGGCTAACCTTGGTCCGTTTGATATAATCCCGGCGTGTTATTTTGATTAAGCGGGCCTCATCCGAATCGGGCTCCAACTGGCCGGCATAAGGGATCAAATCTTCAAGCAGTTTCCCAATTTCATCCGACGTTATTTTAAGATGAAGAATTCGCTCCAGGCTCGCTAATTGGTCCCCACGGTCTTCTGCTCCGCCGACCGGCATGTAGGTTTGCTGATCCCAACCCAGCAGCGCAATTGCATAGCTTAGATCAGAAATTTCATTTTGTGAAGACTCTAGTTTTTTAAATTTTTCATCCGCCATAATCAGGCAACCTTCCAGCGCAAAGAATTTCCCTGGAGCGCTGCTAAAACCTCACTGGAAATATCAGCGGCTGCGCGCTGCTGCGCCTCAACGGTTTGAGCGCCAATATGCGGTGTGGCAATGACACGCGGGTGGCAGATTAAAGGGGTTGGACCGGGCGGCTCGGTTGCGAACACATCCAAACCGGCACCTGCTACCTGACCTGATTCGAGCGCTGCCAGCAAGGCAGCTTCATCAATTACACCACCGCGTGCTGCGCAAATCACTCTGACGCCCTTCTTCATTTTGCTGAAGGTCTCAGCGTTCAGCATGCCGCGCGTTTCATTGCTCAAGGGAACATGCAGGGTGATAAAATCCGACCCGGCATAAAGCTGATACAGTGAAACCGGCTCACCGCCACGTTTTTTGATCTCTTCTGGGCTAAGCAAGGGATCGTATGCCAGGATTTTCATACCGAAAGCAACTGCCCGTTGAGCCACGTTGCTGCCAATTCGTCCAAAACCAATTACCCCCAGCGTCTTGCCGTAAACTTCCGAGCCTTCCATTTCTTTCTTGAGCCATTTACCGTTTTTCATGCTACTATCGGCGCGCGGCAATTCTCTGACCAATGCCAATATCATACCAAAAGCCAATTCGGCTACGGCCACTGAAGTTGCCACAGGCGCATTTACAACCGTTACACCGTGCTGGCGCGCAGCAGCCAGGTCGATATTATCCACGCCCACCCCTGAACGACCGACCACTTTTAATTTTTTGCCCGCATCAAAAACTGCCGAGGTAACTTTTGTGCGTCCCCGTACAATAACAGCATCATATTGGTCAACCACTTGCAAGAGCGCATCGGCAGAAATCCCTTCCTGATTATCTACATCAGCTGATTTCCGCAAAATAGCCTGACCATTTTCTTCAAGACCATCCGTCAGTAGAATTTTCCAATTGCTCATTTCAGGGGCTCCTTTTTGATAAAATAATTAAGGTAACAATCATGACACGATTAAATGATCCTGTCGCAAATAATTTTACCTCAAATCTTATTTCATTCTGTTTCGATCTTGACCTGGACTGCTCGTACTACCAGGCGATATTGATAGGCTCCTTTAGAATTATCATAGCCTTCACAAGTCAACAAGGTAAGTACGGGTAAATCTTCGTGACCCAAGATGCTCAGGTCGGTCGGTAAGACTTGCTTCACCGAACGCACCTCGTAGATATAGCGCTGGCCCCAGGCCCTAATTACGATCTGGCTGCCATACTTCAGACTGCCGAGATTTACAAAAGGTCCCGGCAGGCCACTGGGCAAATAAGAATGCCCGGTGATAACCGAATTTCCAGCCCAGGTGGGAAATGCGGTCCCATCCAAATAACCCAGCTGTGATCCCAGCCAGCTCAGATCCCAACTGTTGCCCGACTGCGGCACTCCAATTAATGGAGCATTCAGACCCAACTGCGGGATTTGCAATTGCATACCATTCGATTGATCGTAAGCTTCGTTAACCGGTTGGGGCCTGACGGCGGTCTTAACACCGGGTGCAAATCCGGTACCCGGC
>DATFYI010000085.1:0-3960 GCA_035315125.1 Anaerolineaceae bacterium
TGACGGGAGACTGTCACGTCCAGTTCTCGGAGAGCGCGATAGTGAAACTCCGTCGCGCCACTCGACTCATCAGCTCGCAGATGATCGCGCCCTTGAAGATAAGGTGTTATACGCAACAAACGTAATTCAACTTGACCTTCATTTTTACCCCTCGCGTGTTGAGCCTGAATAGCACATTGAGATCTGGAGACCTCATCCGTGCCGGTCTCCCCCCTGCCCCCTTGGCTCTAATTACATAATATTTCATCTTCTAACATTCAAAATAATGAGCACGTTATTAAGGGTAAGAAAACAGAAAATGGGGAGAGTGTGGGGAGAGAATGACTACGAAAAGAAAAGGAGATTAATCTTCGCTTAGTTAACTACTTGATTTTATTTGGCTGGGAGACCAGGATTCGAACCTGGATATACGGAGTCAGAGTCCGTTGTCCTACCATTGAACGATCCCCCAGCAGTTTCCGTGCCTGTTCATATTCACTTCCGTTAACTGGGCAGAAAGTCTTCCCTACCCTTCCCGAACTTTATAGACGGGGATGACACCGGGATCATGATGTCACCGTGTGAACTATTACCACCAAAGCGATTCAATATCAATAGAAATTTTCTTCCATGAATTTATGAAATGCGGACGGATCGTCATCGCCACATCCGCAAAAGACTCTATACCGAAACCATTAACATACATGATTTCTCGTCTCAAAAAGTCATTGAACCTTTCCGGCTGGTAGTTTATAAGATTTATGGGTCTTCTGGGTTTGTTGTGCATAAATTTAATTATATTTCGGTTCTTTGATAAAGGAAGTTATGACTTTGAGCATCAGGTATTCCTGATCCTTAATGCCGTATGCTCTGCGTTGGATGACACGGATCTTGTTATTCAAGCCTTCCATGAATCCAAGTGAAACCTTGTGATCAGGATGGCAGTAACTGATGATCCCGTCCCAGTGGCGCTCAATGATAGCAGCAAACTTCTCAAGGGGTTTAAGCCGCTGCCAGCGCAACTGGTCTTTCCAGCTTTCAAAGAACTTTCGGGCCCAGGTTGGGTTGTTATAATCCCAGAGCTGCCCGAACGATTCTTTCAACAGATAGGCTTTATGAAGCCGTTTATTTGCTTTTAACAGCATTTGCAAGGCTCGCCGGCCTTCAATATCCAAATTGGATTTATGGGACAGCAGCGTATAGCGCTGCCCCTTGATGAATCTACGTTCTTTCTCATTGACACGTTTGTACTCGCTGCGCCTGACCTGATCAAGGGCGTCTGCCAGATGACGCATGATGTGAAACTTGTCATAGACAATCTGTGCGTTGGGAGCACGACTCAGCGTTGCCTTGCGAAATGGTTTCCACATATCCATGACCGCCAGTTCGATGGTCTTGCAGCGCTCAGACCCCATGGTATCGAAGAACAACTGTAAATCCTGTTCGGTGCGGCCCTGTCCGCCCAGCCAGATCGGCCGTCTCTGGTCAAGATCGGCGACAACGATGGCATAGGTGTGACCCTTACGGGTCGATATTTCATCGATGCCAATGGTCCGAAGCTGCTGAGAAGGTGGATGCTGCTCCAGCAGGCGCCGCATGTAGCATTTCTCCATGCGACATACCTGGTCCCAGCTCAGGTTGTTAAGCTCCGCAACACGCTTGATGCTCATCTCGCGACAGAGCAGTCCAATGCGGTCTTCGAACCGCTGAGTGAACCGGGCCGACTTGGCCAGCATTGAAAGAGTCTCGCGTTTCACGGCTTTGCAATGCGGACAGGCAACCCTGCGATACTCGAAGTCAAGATAGATGCGGGTTGCTCCGGCATCCAGGTCTCGCACCCTATGCGTTCGCCGGTCCCGATAGCTTGATGCCGTTGTACCGCAGCCGGAACAGACAGTTTTTTTTGGCGGCGCTCAACGGTCACAATGCATCCTTCAGGATCTTCCGGGTGTGGCTTTAGTGTGGCACGGGCACGGAATCCCGGAAATTTATACAAGTCTCGCAGTGTTTTTTTCGTTTCCATTCGGCCTCTCTATCAGAGCTTAGAAAACGTGTCAATTTTCAAAGAGCATTTATAAAAGCTTTACAGGAACTTATACCTGTTTCACTGTACAAAAAGTCAGAAGATCCCATTAGTGTCCGGGTATTTCATCGAATAAATTTAGCTGGTTATGGAATATAGTATTTTCTGGTTTGTAAGTGTAATTTGTAAGTAGCTGAATAAGTGACGTTCTTTCGAATACCGTCACACTCAACACCTGTAAAATTGTGTAGAGACTGACCGGCAGACGAAGTTGTTTTTTCAAGATGGCAACAAGGACATAAACGGAGATGGCGATCCAGATTTGTGTCTTCACGGCATTCTCCGATGTTCCATAGAAGCTTTTGATGCGCAGGTTCTGCTTGATCCATTTGAAGAACAGTTCCACTTGCCAACGACATCGATACAGTTGAGCAATGGTCAGTGGTGGCAGTATAAAATTGTTGGTCAGAAACACAAACACCTGGTTGGTTTCGGCATCGTAGTATTTTACACGACGAAGCTTTTCCGGATAGTCCTTGGCCTGATAAAAGCCTGTGAGCATTACCGACTGATCGCAGATCAGGCCAGTTGATCGATCTACCGGGTGTGAGTAGACTCTGCGGCACTTCAGATTGGATTTGGCGCGGATCAGGAAAAAGGCTGACATCTGGGAAAGGCTGAATAATCTGGCGAAATCCAGATAACCGCGATCCATCACGTAGAAAGCGCCGGGCTCCAAAGGGATGAAATCGAGGGTGTTGACTTCGTGAAGCTTGCCATCGGAGATGTGTATAAACGTCGGGATGCTGCTTTTGAGATCCAGAAGAGTATGTAGCTTGATTGCGCCTTTGGTTTTCTGGAAACTTGCCCATGGAAACATGGACAGGCAGAGATCGATCGTTGTTGCATCGAGGGCGTAAACTGTTTGTTCCAGTTCTATTGCGAATTTCTCGTTGCTGTATAACTTGCGGGCTTTGGTGATCAGATAATGAGCGAGGTCGGCATAAATGCGCCAGTCTCTTTGCTCGTTGGCATCGGCGATGGTTGAGCGAGATACTTTGCCACGGATGCCCATGTGATAAAGCTTCTGGTTTTGTGAACGAAGGCATGTTTCTATGTCCCGCAGGCTTTCCCGATAAGTGATTTGTGCAAATGCCATGCATAAGTACTGATCGAGACATGTAAAGCTCTTTACTTTAAAGTCACCCCGATAACGCTCCACACATCGCCGAAAGGTGCGTATAGGCATTTGGTCTATGACCTGAGAAAAAACAAGCTTGCCGGTATACATGAGTTCTTCCCTCCATAATCGCTTTGGGAAGATGTGCAGAATACCGGAAATAATTCAAGTCGAGTACACGTAGAAAATGCATATTACTTACATAGTAACAACTATTTACAAATAACAAAAAGTCCATATCCCGGACACTATTGATATGGGACTACAAACAAAAATTCGTAATAAGCTGCAAGGCTTGCAAAGAGTGAATATATGGCTCTTTGACTATTTTGTAAGAAAACCAAGATCGTTTGTTTGGATTATTGGTCTTTTATTGAATTTTATTATAGGATTTATCGATTATATAACGGGTTATGAAATTGGAATGGGCGTTTTTTATTTAATGCCCATTTGCCTTTTATCTTGGCTTATCAATAGAAAAGCCGGAATTATTATGTCGGTAATTAGCACTGTAACAATTATCTCTACAGATATTTTGGCGGGAAAAGTTATTCATAATTATTTCATAGATTCTTGGAATCTTTTTATCCACTTCAGCTTTTTTACAATAGTTGTTTACTTGATATATCAGGAAAAAATGCTTTCAGATAAAAGCGAAAGACTTACACTGAGGCTTCAGAAGGCACTTGATGAGATAAAGACATTGAGTGGTCTGTTATCCATTTGTTCTTCCTGCAAAAAAATTCATGACGATAATGGTCACTGGAAGCAGATAGAT
>DATFYI010000086.1:0-4994 GCA_035315125.1 Anaerolineaceae bacterium
TGTTGTTTGTTTTGCTTTTGGGTTCCTTAGCCCTAACTGCCTGCGCGCCAGCAGCAGCCACTCCGGCAGCACCTGCCGCTACCCAGCCGCCCCAGATCATTACCCAGATCGTGGCCGGTACCCCACAAACCATCGTTATTACCGCTACGCCTGCGCCAGTACCAACCACGCTCGCGGCGGGTTCTGTGACAATCAATGCCGGGGGTGCGACCTTCCCATTGCCTCTCTACACCGAATGGACTTACGCCTACCAGTTTGTCGATCCATCTGTTTTGATTAATTATCAGGGCATTGGTTCAGGTGGTGGAAAAAGTGGCATTATTGCGAATACGCTCGATTTTGCCGGTTCGGACTCTCTCCTGACAGATCAAAATTACACCGACGGCAAAGACCTTCAGATGTACCCAGTCGTGGCCGGCGCTGTTGTTCCGATTTATAATATCGCCTTTACATACCCCAAGACTGGCGCCAACACCCCTACCCCCGCGCCAGCGCCCACTTTGGTTCTGGACCGTACGACCCTGGTGGGTATATATAATGCCACCATTAAAAATTGGAATGATCCTGCCATTGTGAAACTAAACCCGGGTTTGGCTTCATTGCTCCCGGCCAAACCGATCACGGTTGTACATCGCTCGGATGGCTCTGGCACTACTGAAATTTTCACCAAGGCTCTCACCTCTTTCAGCCCCGATTGGAAAGCCGGCGGCGCCCAAAGTGTTGAGTGGCCTGTAGATAAAGCCGGTAACGGTATTGGTGGTAAAGGAAATCCTGGCGTTGCTGCTGCTGTTCTGAATACACCCAACTCTATTGGTTATGTCGAGCTTGATTACGCCATCGCCAACAGTATCGCCTACGCTCAAATGGTCAATAAAGCCGGACAAACGGTTACTGCCAACGCTGCCAGTCTTCAATCCGCCATGGCTGATTTTTCAACCACCTTCACTCCTCAGCTAACCAATACGATCGTGGATGGCCCTGGAGCTGGTAGCTGGCCCATCTCTGGCTACACCTATTATATTCTCCACACAACCAGCATGCCTGATTGCACAAAAGCCTCAAAGATCGTAGAATATATGAAATGGACACTGACCGCCCCAGCGGCTGCCCAGGCTGCCACTAAACTTGGTTATTCAGTTCTGCCCGCTGACGTGCAGAAAAACGTGCTTGCCAAGCTCGCTCAGGTCACTTGCAAAGGTAATCCAGTCCAGTAATTAATGGTTCTCCTCTTATGAAAAAGGGAGAGCCCTGTAATCAGGGCTCTCCCTCGTTCCAGGGATTGAGCACTTATGCAAAAATCAGAAACGAAACTCACTCCTCCCCATCAACGGATGAGCCGTCTTCGCCAGATATTCCAACATGGCGATCTGACCTGGCAAACCTTGATTATTCTGATGTCAGTCCTGGTCCTGGCTACAATGTTCGCAATCGGTTGGATGCTCTGGCACGAGTCCTCCGTCGGCAGGACCACCTTCGGTTGGTCATTTATCAACCCTTTCGGTGATAATACTTGGGACCCGGTTGGAAACCATTTTAATAGTTGGCCAATGATTTACGGCACCCTGATTACATCCCTGGTGGCCATCATTCTGGCATTACCACTGGGTCTGGGAGTGGCAATCTTTTTAGCTGAGCTATGTCCTCACTGGCTGCGTACCCCCTTAGGCTTGATGGTAGAGCTTTTAGCCGCCATTCCAAGCGTGGTGTACGGCTTATGGGGCATTTTTATATTTTTACCGGTTATTGTTACACCCATCGGCACATTCTTAGGGAATAGCCTGGGTGTGATACCAGGATTTAGTACATTTTTTGCTGGCCCCATTCCGGTAAGCGGGGCAAGTCGCCTGGCGGCAGGTCTGGTATTAACAATCATGATTGTCCCAACGGTCGCCGCCGTATCAAGGGACGTGTTCCTGGCTATCCCGGGTTCCCAACGCGAGGCCTCCCTTGCCATGGGCGCCACCCAATGGGAGACAATTTCCAGAGTGCTCATTCCTTATGGCCTTTCGGGTATTCTGGGTGCAGTTATTCTGGGTTTGGGTAGAGCCCTAGGTGAAACGATGGCCGTCACCATGGTAATCGGAAACAGCATTGAAGGGTCGCTGTCCCTGTTAAAACCAGGCTATACCATGTCAAGCATCATCGCAAATGAATTTGCTGAAGCTGTCACACCAACGCATGTCAGTGTATTAATAGAAGTGGGCTTTATCTTATTTGTCATTACCCTGATTTTAAACATTACCGCCAGGTTATTGGTATGGCGCGTAGGACGCCGTACCTCCCACGAGGCAAGAGCATGAATACAACCCTGCCTTTACAATCCACATCCGCCGTTCATTTTATTCGACCCCAGGTCAATTATAATAGGCGAATTCGTTCGAATGCCTTCATGCTGGTCTTAATGGGCTTGTTAACCCTGATTGCAATCATTCCGTTGTTCTGGATTATTATCTACGTCTTAATCAAAGGCGGGCAATATATCAATCTTGCATTTTTCACACAAATGCCTCTCCCAGTCGGTATGCCTGGTGGTGGAGTGCTGAATGCCATCGAAGGGACGTTTATCCTGACCATCCTTTCTGGTATTTTTTCGATCCCACCGGGTGTGTTGGCCGCTTTTTATGCCGCCTATCATCCAAACACTCCATTAGGTATAGCAGTTCGTTTTGGAACGGATGTACTCTCTGGTGTGCCATCGATCGTTATCGGTATTTTTGGTTATGCCCTGGTCGTCAAGCCAGAAGGGCATTATTCTGCGTTTGCCGGCGGCGTCGTACTGGCTATTTTGATGTTGCCCATCATTATCCGTACCACGGAAGAGATGATCAAACTTGTGCCGCAAACATTAAGAGAGGGTTCTTTGGCGCTTGGCTCGCCAGAATGGATAACTGCATTAAAAGTAACTTTACCAGCGGCCTTGAACGGAATCATCACAGGGTTTTTGCTGGGAATTGCTAGAGCATCCGGCGAGACTGCTCCTTTATTATTTACTGCTCTGGGAAATGATCGCTACGAAATGGGACGGATTATCCAAAGTGGTATCAGTAGTCACCACTCTATTTTTACAATTATTGGGAGTCTGATAAACCAACCGGTTGACTCGCTACCATTAACATTGTATAAATACACACAGCAGCCGTCTGTAGAACGAGTTAATCAAGCCTGGGCAGTCGCTGTCGTGCTGATGGGAATTGTTTTATTGATAAACATTGCTGCTCGGGTGTGGGTTTATAGCCGGACCTCCCACAGATGAGGATAAGAATAAATAATGGAAACAAATCAATCAACAACAGGGTTTAAATCATCAGAGCAACAGCCACACACTAATCCTTTAGTCGTTGCTACTGCAAATGTCGATCACCATGAAAAGGATTCACTGGATCGCAGTGAATTAAAGATGGAGACCATTCATCTGACAATGTTTTATAATAAGTTTCAAGCTTTGACCGATATCAATTTATCCATTCCTACTCAGAAAATAACCGCGATTATTGGACCCTCCGGATGTGGAAAGTCAACACTATTGCGAACTTTCAATCGTATGAACGATCTGGTTCCAAAATCTCATATTGAGGGAGAAATTCATCTGGATAATGAGGATATCTACGCGGCCGGTGTAGACGTGGTGGATGTACGCCGCCGGGTTGGAATGGTTTTTCAAAGACCCAATCCTTTCCCGATGAGCATTTATGATAATGTTTCCTATGGACCACGTTTGTATGGAATTAACAGTCACAAAGATTTGGATATTATCGTAGAACGCAGCCTTCGCCAGGCCGCATTGTGGGATGAAGTAAAGGATAAGCTAAATCAATCTGGAATGGCTATTTCAGGCGGCCAGCAGCAGCGTCTCTGTATCGCTCGAGCCCTGGCTGTTGAACCAGAAGTTATTTTAATGGACGAACCCGCTTCTGCATTGGACCCGGTTTCAACATTAAAAATTGAGGAATTAATGCAAACTCTAAAATTAGATTATACGATTGTCATCGTAACGCACAACATGCAGCAAGCTGCGCGTGTATCTGATTTTACGGCTTTCATGATGATAGATGATAAACGATCGGGCAGGCTGGTCGAGTTTGGTCCAACATCGATTATCTTCACAAACCCGAAGAATAAACAAACCGAAGACTACGTTACCGGCCGTTTCGGCTAAAAATTAATTATAAAGAGGTGCGGGATGCCACGCGAAACACTCGATCGTCAATTGCACCAATTAGAGGATGAAGTCCTCCTCCTGGGGAGCATGGTAGAACAAGCCATGCTGGATGCGGTTGATTCATTAAAACGCAGAGATGTAGAAACTGCTCATATCATATTTAACAACGATCACTTGATTAATGAAAAAAGGTATGCGATCGAAAATGCAATTTTAATATTAATTGCTACTCAACAACCTGCGGCACATGATCTGCGTTTGCTGGCGGCAATATTAGAAGTAAATACTGAGCTTGAAAGAATGGGCGATTATGCAAAGGGCGTTGCAAAAGTTGTTTTTCGATTAGGCGATGCTCCTATCCCAATTCCAATACGTGAAATCACCCGCATGGCGGAGATGTCCGTCAGTATGCTTCACCGTGCTCTAAGCGCATTCATCGCTGAAAATGCGAACCAGGCCAGTTTGATCCCGGCCGAGGATGATGAGGTTGATGCGCTTTTCAATCGGGTTTATCATTATCTGATTAGCACAATGATTGCAGATCCGGAGATTATTGACCACGCTAGCCTGTTGATGTGGGTAGCCCACAACCTGGAAAGAATGGCTGACCGGGTCACAAACATCTGTGAGAGGACGATTTTTATTGCCACCGGGGAATTGATGGATTTGGATGCGAACGACGAAGAAGATTCTGATGCGTAGAACCAACATATTCTAGTTTTTCTTACTAAGGATTTGGTGAGCAAGCTCCATCACCAAATCTTTTTTTTCTAAACTTATTTAGATAATAAAATTGAGAAATGCTATAATAAATGAATGAATTGATTCAGTAACC
>DATFYI010000087.1:0-4830 GCA_035315125.1 Anaerolineaceae bacterium
TGCTGGTACGAGCGCATCCAACAATGTTTTATCGCCCAGATCGGTTTCCCCACGTTTTTTCATGCCTTCAATAGCCGATCGGAACATGGCAATAACGTCTTCATTCGTTAAATCGGTTTTTGTTCCAGCAACCATACCGGCTCTCAAGAAGGCTGTGCCCCAGATTGTCCCCGAAACGCCGCCAACCCTGCTGGTAATTACCATAGCGACTTTCTTCAGTAAACCCCCTGGGCTGGTATGGTCCAAAGAATCCCATTCGGCCAATACTTTTTCAAATCCACGGCCAAGGGAATATCCAAAATCTCCATCGCCTACCACCCCGTCAAGTTCGCAGAAGTACTTTTCATTTTCAAGGGCGGTATTTGCAATCGTACGGACGACAAATTCAGTGGTTTCTTGACTGGATTGAGGCATATATACTCCTTTTTTCGAGGCCCAAAGATTTGAAATTGCTTTAAGATTAAAAAATATGCACCCTCTCGTTTATAAGGGGGCGCATCCAAAATAAACAATTTTTGTCCTTACCGGACATCTGATCGTTTTCAACGCTAAATAAGTTTATCGAAAACCATGTCCAGAGATTCATTCCGGACATCATCGTGTTCAAATTTTCGGGTATTGAATGAGCGAAACTCAGTTCTGTCTTCATCACTCTCCAGTATTTCTCAAGCAAAAAAACTCACTTGAGAACTGCTAGCCTTCTTTACCCGTTGGTATAAGAAGATTCCTAGATATCCAGGTAGGACATTATTTAAAGGACGATGTCAACGATAATGTGATCCTAAATACAACAATAATCTTCATAAAATGTTGATAGCTTACCGCTATTTTTCAGTTTTCGTCAACTAACACCTTGATTATCCTACAATGATTTTTAAGGTTTGTCAAGATATTGGGAATCACGGCATATTATCCGGTTGAAAGATTTATTGCCATCCTTCAGTCATCATGTGACTTTACCCAATCGCTATAAGCAGACCCGATTTGGGTGAGCACACCAGATTTTAGATCTGCCAAATTCGAAACTCTGTAAGTTGCATCCGATAGACTGAACCAGGCCCATTTCTGGACGAGGTGGTTATGATCGCCCGGGTAACCAATCTGAGCATCGCTGGCTGTGTCCAACCAGGAAAAAGTTGTTCTCAAGTAAGTGCTGACTATATTGGGAGTATAGCCAAACTCTTTTGGCAACAGTATTCCAAACTCGGTCAGTGCCAGGGGGGCGTCGTGGTAGCCATTTTGGGCCATCCATTTTCGGAAGGCCTGGATCTGTTCCTGGAATAATGGAATACTGCCGTGGTCGGCAATGGTGTAGAGCACACCGGTCTGTTCGGGAAACCCCGGAGGGATATCTGCACCCCATGAACCGCGCTTTTCTTGCAATACATAGACATGCAGGGTCCACCAATCTGCAGGTAGAGACGAGCCAAAATCTTTGCGGTAATTTGCCAGGACCTGATCCAGATATTTCAACCGGATAGGAGTCGCCTGCGAGATACCGCCGACCGCGATCACAGCGGTTGAATCGGCGTTTCTGATGAGTACAAACATATCGTGATAAAAATGAGCAAAGGCTTCAGGAGTTTGGTTATCCTGCCAGATGTTGTCCGGCTCATTCCCAATAATCCATACATCTCCTGGATATTTTCGTGCGGTGGAAATGATCATTTGCCGGTCTGGTTTCACACCGCCATTGGGCAGGGGGCGAACCATTTGCCAGATTTCAGGATAATTGTCTTTACCGGCTGGGACAACCGTCCAATTGATATACCATTCTGCTCCCAGGCGTTGAGCCCAGACAGTTTCATCGGCTGTGTCAGAAACGCCAAAGCCGGCTCGCTGGTTTGAGTTGATCCGAATGGGGACAAGCGCCGACCTGGAAAGGAACAAGAGACCAATAACAACTAGCCCGGCAATCAAAAAATAGGAGGAGCATTTTTTCAGCATAATCCCGTGATTTCGATGTATTTTCGTTATTGATAATGAAATCTAATTTTAGAACAAAAAAACCCAAAAAACGATATTGGTGGTAAGTTTATCTCATATTTTTGTAAAAAACCCCCAACTTTTTTGCAAAATATATTGACTCCTGCTAATTGTATTGGTATAATGCATCTTGTAGGATGCCAGAGGTTCTCGTTGGATGATGTAAGAAACGGCGGCTCAAGGTGCATACCCGAGCCGTTTTTTGATCGTCCCGATGGGAAGTAGCAGCATCTAAAAGTTTTTTTCAAATGCCATGAGGAGGCAAATAGTATGTCTGATCGCAAAGTCGGTACGGTCAAATGGTTCAATGGGACCAAGGGTTATGGTTTCTTATCACAGGAAGGTGGCCCGGATGTATTCGTTCATTACTCCGCCATTAAAGGTGATGGATATCGCAACCTCGAAGAAGGTCAAAAAGTGGAATTCTCGGTTGAAAAGGGCCCCAAGGGCTTACAGGCCACGAACGTTATTGTCCTGTAAACAATCCTACAAATATAACACTTTTAAGTAACCATTTTCCGGCAGAAAAGTTTTCTGCCGGATTTTTGTTTACGTTTACGCCTCAATTTCTGTTTCGACCTGACCGCGTTTAAATTGAGTTTCATACAGATGAGCATAGAGACCATTTTGATCGAGCAGTTGGTTGTGTGTGCCGTGCTCCAGGATCTTGCCCCGGTCCATCACCAATATATTGTCTGCCGCCAGGATTGTACTCAGTCTGTGTGCAATGACGATGCTGGTGCGACCCGCCATTACTCGCTTTAATGCTTCCTGGATCAAAGCCTCCGATTCACTATCCAAAGAGCTGGTGGCTTCGTCCAGCACCAATATGCGCGGGTCTTTCAGGATGACTCGCGCCAGGGCAATGCGCTGTTTCTCCCCTCCGCTTAAGCGATAACCGCGCTCGCCGACAATCGTGTCGTAACGATCCGGCAGATCGCGAATGAAATCGTGAATATTAGCAGCCTTAGCAGCCGCCTCCAATTCGGACTGGGTGGCATCCAATTTGGCATACAGTAAATTGGTACGAATTGAATCATGGAACAGGTAGGTTTCTTGAGTAACCATACCGATCTGGGCTGTAAGCGAATCGATTGTGACATCCCGCAAATCATGTCCATCGATCATAATGCGACCTTTGGTTGGGTCATACAATCGTGGGATTAAATAAGTGAGAGTGGTTTTACCCGCGCCGCTTGGACCTACCAGCGCTACCAGTTGGCCAGGTTTTACCGTAAAGCTGATCCCTTCCAGGGCATCTTCACGGGCCTGGTTATGGGGACTGGACTCTTCTTCTGAGGATCCGTTTTTATTGCCCGACAAAACGCCTCGCACCTCATCCATACTACCATATCGCTTGACTGTGCTGAGAAGATTTTCTTCCCTGATCTCGTATTTGAAACAGACATCATCGAATACGAGCTCTCCAGCTACATTCTTTAATACGAATGCATTCGGCTTCTCGTCGATTTCTATTGGCAGATCAATCACTTCAAAGACGCGTTCAAAACTGACCACTGAGGTGGCAAACGTGACCGGTGCATTTGCCAGGCTCTGCAAAGCGTTATAGAGGCTGCCCAAATAGGAGCCAAACGCAACAATGGTTCCAATTGTAAAAGCGCCTTTGATGACGTAATAACCACCCAGACCATAGACCAGGGCGGTGCCAACTGCGCTCAGTAATCCGATGATAACGAAAAACCAGGTACCGATTACTGTTCGCTGAATACCAATATTGCGCACGACCGCGGCGCGCTGCTCAAAGCGATCGACCTCCTGTTTTCTGCGCCCAAACAATTTAACCAGTAGCGCTCCACCGATATTCAATGTCTCATTGAGCATGGCATTCATCTCGGCGTTAGCTTCCAACTGTAGTCGGGCAATGTCGCGCAGCTTTTCTCCCAGCCGGCGAGCTGCATAAATAAAGAAGGGCAAGATCAAAACGCTGATGATCGTCAGACGCCATTCCAGTGTGAGCATCACGGACAGGACAGCCACAGCCTGTACGATCTGTGTGATGATACCGACGATGGTATTGCTGATGGCATCCTGCGCTCCGATAACGTCGTTGTTCAGCCGGCTCATCATTTCACCCACTTTTGTATTGGTGAAGAACCGCAGCGACATCCTCTCCAGGTGCGTGTACAGGGCGACACGCAGATCATAAATGACACCTTCCCCAATCGAGGAATTCCATTTGCGTTGAAATACATTCACAAAACCGCTGACGGCTGGGATCATGAGCAAAGCGAAGGCTAATTCAATCAACTGGCTGATATTTCCCGATGGGATGACCTTGTCGATTAAGTCTCGCAAAATTAAGGGCGTCAACAACGCCAGGCCGGTGGTCATCAAAATCGCGATCAACATTCCCACCAATTCCCAGCGATAAGGATGTGCATAGCTTAAAACCCGCCTTAATAGGGGGCGGGTGACCTTCGGTTTTTCATCCGTACCTCTCAAATAACCAAATGCCGGACCACCATGAGCATGAAATCCCATAGAATACTTAATCTCCTATAAAAAATACTTAGCTTTGCTAATAATACACCTGATAATCTGTCTGGTATATAAGCCGTTTGGGTAGGTTCATGCCTGGGCTTTTGCGGAGAAAAGCAGGCAATTATATCTTTAGGCTTTGCTATAATCAAATGAAATAAATTTGAAATAATTGATGTTTTTTGAATGAATTTATGAGGTGATCGATGAATGAGCATGAGCTGCCGTTCAGCGAACAGGCCGCCTTCAGTAACCTGGTGTGGAAGGTAGTAAGACGGATACCGGCTGGTAAAGTTAGTAGTTATGGTCAGATCGCTGCTTTTATTCCAAAACCTGCCGGGGTAT
>DATFYI010000088.1:0-7205 GCA_035315125.1 Anaerolineaceae bacterium
TGCCAAGGCTGATAGGCCATAATTGCAAAACTTGTTGGTCGAGGCTGATAATACCGAGTTGACCCGTTTTTTGGTAACTCTCTTATATCAGCCTATTTACGATTATACCAAGGTTCAATACTTTGTGAAGACCCTTGTTGAATATAAAAATGACCGACGCTTTGTCAACCCAAGAGTGAAATTGCTTCTATGCCTACGCCAGGGTAATATTTTTTATCCCCCGTGTATAAAGCGATGAGAAGCCTCCTCGCAAAGTCCGTTTCCAATAGACCCCACCCCCGTCCATAGGTCACATGGCTCGTCGTTCATGAAGCGCGATATTGTAACCGGCGCCGTTCCGATTTTTCGGGCTGCTTCGCGAATACTGAGCCCATCGTGGCGAATTCTCTGTTCCAAAATCTGTTTCAATATTGTTTCCTCCAGAAAAATAAGATTTTGGATTTGCTTGCCGAAAGGCATTTTTAAAGTGGGTTGCCCAAAAACCCTTTGGGTGAAAATCACCTTCAGTTGCAATAAGTTAATAAGGAAGCCGCGCCGACCACTTTGGCTATAACGAGATGTTCGTCCTCAAGCATTTGGGTTGGGCTGTCACTCATTCTTATGGATCTCCTTTTTTGCATCTTCAAATTAATTTAACTGGACTTCAATAGCTATTAATCCACACCAGTCTGGGCAGTAACATCATTTCCAGAGAAGTTCAGTGATTACCAAAAACTTAGTCGCTGCAGCATCGTAGGCGCTGTAGGCGATTGTTAATGTCTCTTGCTGAGATGTTTGTGAATAAACCCAAATAGTGACATTGCCGATCGCGGGATAAGAGGTCGTACCTGGGGGAGTAGCTTTCCAACCCTTAAGGGCATCATTGTAGAAGGTAGTGATGTCTGCCACTTTTGCATTCGTCAGGTAAGCTTTACCATCAAATTGTTCCCCCGTTTTCTTTGCTATCTGATCCCCAGTGTTGAGCCCGAACATTGCTTTTGGGTCGGTTGCGGGAAGCGGTTGTAATCCAGAAAAGACCGGAATAGTCTGGACAATCGCAGCATTTGGCTGAGTAGTTGCTGAGGTAGGGTTGGCTGGCAGAGCAGTAGATACGCCAGAGACGGCTGATGGAGCAATAGCTGCGACAGGGGTGGATGGCACAGCAGTAGCTACGGCAGCGACGGCTGTTTGAGCAATTGCTTCGGCAGCAGCGGCTGGTTGAGCAGCAGCCGCGGCCAGGGTGGAAGGCAGAGAAGTAGTTACGGCACTAATGGCTGATTGAGCAGCAGCCGCAACAGGTACGCAAGCGGCTAAAACCAGGCTCAAAGCGACAACGATGCCGCTTGTGAGGGTAAATAGTTTTTTATTCATCTTCTTTTTTTCTTTTTTACTGAGTAATTACGATGTTTTATGCACTTCAAACCATTCTATCTGAAAGAAGCTGTCTATGTTCCTAATACAACCTATAAAATACCTAAATAATTAGTTGAGTTGGCTGGCGGATTTTATTCGGACTGGCCTATCCACCAAAACAACCTGTTTTATGGGGTTTTAGCACAAAACAAGACAGTTGGTAAAAAAGATTAAAGGTTATAAGTTCCCTGGTGAATATTCTTGATATCTTTTAGCACGACCTCCACGCTAAGGTCGCCGATCTGGATGTGCATCGCCGGTGAAGTATTCCCCACACGCGTGGGGATGAACCTTAACCAGGCCGTATGAATGGCCGAAAGAGCACGGGCGCCAATTGATCGAAAGATTTTCAGAGGTGCCAGAAGTACCTTTTAAATTAATTGCAAAACTGGCATTCCAATTAAAATTGCAATAGGGAAGACCCAAGGATACAAATAAGGCACTAATCTGCACGGGTTCGTGGATGAACTAGTCAAAGTAATAGGGGGATGGTACAAATGCTACAATATTAGCTTTTGGTAGCCTTTATGGTTGGCGTTATGCTAGGCTTTGTTGTAGGAGTGTAAGAAGGTGTGATCGATGGTGTGGTCGTGGTATCGGCCGTGGGCGTCACAGTGACAGTTGATGGAGTAGTGGTGACAGATGGAGTAGCGGTGGCAGCCGTGCCGCTCACAACGAATTCAAAAGAAAGAGGGCGGAAATTGATACCCTGGTCATTGGTGATCACCCAATAGGTTGCATATTTTCCGGCGTTATTGGGGGCGGTCATTTGGACTGGAATATCAACTTCATCATTAGGATTTACTATATTACTCAGATGGAAGTCACTGGCTCCCATTTTTGTACCGGTGTAAAACCGTACGGAATAATTTGTATTCCATGTGGTCGTACCGGTGTTTTGCACCCTCCAGGTGAGCGTAAATGTTTGGCCTGGAGAAAGCTGAGCCCCATCGGCTGGATTATTAGAAATCCAAACGCCTTTATCGGCAATGGCGGGCACAGTCATGGATGGTAATGTTACTGGTGTGGTTGGCTGGCCAGATTGAGTTGCGTTTGTTGTCTCGGTTGCGAAAGGGATATTGGTTGATTTAGGTGTTACGGTCGCAGAGGGTGTCAGCGCAAGTACGGTAGCAAGCTCGGCCTGGACTGTTTCAGCTGCTTGGGTATAGACAGCATTAGCAGACTGGGTTGGTGTGGCATTAGCAGATGAGCCACAAGCTGCAGTAAAGATCAAGACAAGCAACCCGGCCATGCGCCAGGACATTTGTAATAATTTTTGCATTGGATATATGCTCCATTATAAAAATATAATTCCGACCTTTCTAGGGTGTGAATTTTTAACCGCATTGAATGATTTGTCAAGGGGTAAATCTGTTGTATGTTTCGAGATGGTAGCAGCATTATCGCCAATTCATTAAATCCCACAGAAAGTAGGCGCAATACCTTGGTCTGTCCAGTCGGCACAAATATGTTCGTAACCGTCGTATCCAATGGACTTTATTTTTCCGAACGCTTTTCACCTTGTATATCCGCAGGTAATGATGGATGGTTTGGAATGTGGGCATAAGGGATCAGCATCAAGAAGCCAATTCCAATTGCAATCTCTCCTGCCAACACCCCCTCTTCCTGGAGATATCCATAATAAATATGGGGCAAATGGTGGCTGCCAAATCCCAAAATATCTGCCAGGCCGGAAAAAACCGAGATCAGATATCCGGTGGCAATCATGCGCACCCCGATATCCGCCGCGATGCTCTTGGCCTCTTTGCCCCACAAAGAAAGCAAGCTGATTAACCCGCCAACACAAATGATCCCCAGACCAACCAGGAATACGGAAATTTGTATAAAACCAACCAATGGGCTGCGATCCAATCCAAATATGGAAGGGCGAGCGCCGATTAAGAAAACTAAAAAACCGAATAGGGTGGTGATCAAACCGAAGATGGTTAAGCGTCTTTTTAATACGCCGTTGCCGTTCGAGAGCAATCCACTCTGCGAGGCCGTTGGATCGGTTGTACTCTTTGGACCTTTATCAGGGTCGTTCATAGCGATGTTAAGGTCATCTAATAATGCGTACCTCAACTTCCACCCAGGGTTGCTTGAGTGGTTTTATTCTTACCAGGCACTTATTTATGGCCTGAGCTAAATAAGAGAAAGCTCAAGCGGAATTAATTTTGTTTCTTTGAACCGGTGCCGTACCATGCCAGCGCAAACCCAACGATTGCGATAAGAAAAGCGAGGATGGCATATTTGGTATGATGGGCAGCCGTGGTTACGGCGACATGCCCCGGGAAGAAAGCGGGTAGATTGCTGGCCGTTTGCGTCAAGTAAACCACCCCGATGATGATAAATATCACCCCCAATACCACCCCAGCAATCATTAATAAGGGGCTCCTGGAGGATTTTGTGACATTTACCGCTTGGTTATTCATATAAGTCGTTCCTTTTACCTATTATTGTTGAATCGAGTGGTATTATAACCCGCAATTCTCACTCCGGCGTCAGGTTCAATGGGGGATCGACCGAAAGATGGAAAACTATCCATCATCGCTTGCTTGAAACAGACTGAGCTTCAGTACCCCGCATATGCTGGCAATTCACAGCTCGTGAACCTATCCGATCACCCAAAATTCATGCATTTTTAATATTTTCATCCATATAATCAAAATGAATGAACAGGTAAACCGTCCAATCATTGGAAGATTTCTCCCTCATTGAGGAAACCCCATGTTAATAAAACCGAAATTACTCCGCCGATTTGGGTCGGCTTTCCTGCCGATCCTCTTATTTGCCTCTATTTTATCGTCTTGCAACTTTGCAAGCAGTACACCCACTCTGCCGGTTTCAGCCACCAGCACTAACATCCCGGTCGTTAATACCCTCGCTGCTCCGACGCAAACTGTAGCGCCCAGCCCAACCGCCAGCCCCAGCCCTACGCTCGCCCCAACCCCCAGCGAGGTAGTGACCCCTACCGAGACGCTCGTACCAACCATGGCAGCCAGCCTGACCACTTCCCAGGCAACCGTGATTGCTGATAAATCCGCCTCCAACATACGGCGAGGTCCCGGCCTGGCTTATGACATCACCGGTGGGCTGCTCAAGGGCGCCACCACAGCAGTATACGGGCGCAACCCGGACGGCACCTGGATCTATGTGGCTATACCAGGCCAGCCCGGAAAATACGGCTGGGTGACCGGACAGCCTCAATACGTGACCGTTTCTGTTAACGTAATGGATTTACCGCTCGTGGCCTTCGACCAACCAGCCCCGGCTTACATAGAAAACTGCACCGAGCATACGGTGTATGTCACTCCCGGCAACGTTTCCATTCCGGACCGCAGTAATACCGACAACAAAGCCCAATTCAACCCAGGTGTTTATCTAGTCTTCGATCAACATATAGTGAATTCAAGTGGCAATATGGTGCAGATCAACACAGTGACGGTGGTCGAGGGCATGACGAAGGACATCACGATCGATGCAAATGGCAAAGTGACAACCTGCCCTTCATAGGCTCAGTTATTCAGGTTGGTACAAGGGCTTTCGCGATGGACGCCGCCTTTCGGAAGAACGGTAATTTCCGTTTGAACCGCACGATACCAGCACTACATCCATCCCATCAGGCGATAAGCCCACATCCCGAAATATTCCTTCAAGGCACTGGT
Source organism: Anaerolineaceae bacterium (assembly GCA_035315125.1). Lineage (GTDB taxonomy): Bacteria > Chloroflexota > Anaerolineae > Anaerolineales > Anaerolineaceae > DATFYI01. The sequence goes on from DATFYI010000088.1 coordinate 5,058, forward strand.
GGTCAAGGATAAATTCGTAAGCCCTGGGAATAAATCTAACACATGAGTCAACCAATAACCTTGTGTTATATCTCGCAAAGGTTGATTGGTTACATGAAAATCGGTTGGCGCTGCAAATACATCAAAGCCCTGTTTCTTAAATACACCTACGGCGCGCGGCATGTGCATGGCGGATGTAACCAGAGTGATACGATCGATCCCTTTTTGCGAAAGGATTTCTCGGCAATTAACTGCACTTTCATAGGTGTTTTGAGATTTATACTCGAGCCAGATTGCACTTTTGGGGACGCCCATCAGGGTTAGCACATTTGCCGTGTCTTGGGCTGCCGAGGAAGCGGATACGTCAGGGTTGTCTAAATTTCCCCCGCTAATGAGCAGGTAGGGAGCTTTGCCTTGTTTGTAGAGACGAGCGGCATAAAGAGCACGGTCGCCTGTGCTATCCAATTCAACGCCCGGCCGTGGAAATTGGGGAGACTCGCTATCTCCGGTTAATACAACGATAACTCTCGTTTGAGGAACATCAATAATGGGATAATATTGCCATTCGAGCGAATACGTGAGGAAAACAGCGACCACTCGATTTCCGCTTAAAAAAAGAAGACCCAATGCCAGTGCTATCGTAATATTCTGCCAACGCCTGCTTTTTTGAAGGAGTAGGGTCAGGATTAATAAAACGAAGATTAACCCTAAAGGGTAAAGGACAACTTCTAAGATCTTAGATAATAGAACCAACACACCTTTAATATTTTCCGTTATGATAATTGAACATAGCAATGCCTCACAAGGTCATTTCAACGGCGACCCTGGGATTTAATTGACCACAATCAGGACATAGACCGCCGTATTCCCGTTTAGACCCACTCCAAAGATCGCGCCGCTATCACTTTCCAGCATCCAATATCCCGTATAAGTTCCATTGCTAGTCGGCGTAACCATGCTCACTGAAATGTCTACCGTATGACCGGGAGCGACGCTATTTGGCAGGTTTACCGAAGAAGGCGCTGAGAGTGAGCTACCCGATGAAAAGATAAATTTGTAACTGGAATTCCAGGTGCAGCTTCCTGCGTTGGATATCCGCCAGGTCTTAACAAATAAGGAACCCGCCCCCAGGACCGTATGATCAGGGATGGTGACATCAGAGATGAACCATGCCCGATTGCAGGCCCGGGAATAGCCCGGGAACGTGGGCTGGTAATTGTAGGGGTAGCGATAGTTATAATAGGGGGCCCCATAGGGGTAATAGGTTGTGATGGAAGTGACATAAACGACTGGAATTCCAACCTGGGTTGCAATCGGCGTTAGGGTAGGTGTTTGGGTTGAAGAAGGTGTTAACGTTGCTGTAGGCGTGCTTTTTTCCGTTTGCGTTGGCGTATTCGTGATATCAGGGGTAGTCGTTGGCAGCAATAATTTATTTTGTGTCGAGAGCGCCTGGATAGTTTGCATAAGCGCTGTGGCTGTAAAACCAGTTTGGGGCGCCACTTCGGCTGGGCTAGCGGCAGCAGATAGATCGCATGAGCTCAACAGAATTGCTATTAGCAAAATAAGTGGGGTCAATACTCTTAAAATCTTCAGCTTATACCTCCTCTGCGATTTGCAAGAAAAGGTTTCTTCCCCCCTAAAAACCGTTGGAATTAAGTCACCTTTACCCCCGTAGGTGCCTCTTTGGCCGCTTGTCCGTCCACCATGGATAATTACAGTATTACCACGAGATATTAATAAATTGCTTAGATGTTCTTCAAATTTTGTAAATTTTGCCCTAATGAAGAGCAACATGCTCCGGTCGAGAACGGCAGTTTTGTGATTTTGTTTGTCACGATCCTCATTCCGCCCGTGGCCCAATACACGACTTTACAAATCTTGAAAATAAGATATTCCGCAAGCGCACAAATAGTCCCATTAATGCGCATTTCAGTGGCAGGTGCCAGCTATAGTTACATAATAATATTATTGGCATTATAATCACGTTCGATAAATTTTCTTCTATATCTGATTTGTCTGTTTAATATACCAGTTTCTTAGAACAAACACACAGTTTCTAACGGGGTACCCAATTGGATCACTAAATGGGGGGCAAGCGACAAGAAAGAAGTCATTTAAACGTCTTTATTAAATTCACGCAAAGCATGTCCAAGGATGGAAGCATGAGTT
>DATFYI010000089.1:0-7913 GCA_035315125.1 Anaerolineaceae bacterium
TTGCCCTAACTCAGTTACCAGCTTGATCGTTTCTATTTTGAACTCTGCATTAAACCGCCTGCCTTTACCCATTCTTTTTCTCCTGGTAGTTCCCTAGTTCTACCAGCTTTTCTTCGTGTCTACCAGATTGGGGTAGGCTCAGACCTACGGGAGGATAAGAAAAGAAAAAGCAACCGGGATGCAGCGGAAAAAAGGAATAATAAAGCCGGTCGCATATTCGTGGGGCACGCACAATGATCTTTCAGATAAATAAGACAGAGGCGTGAGCTCCTCCCTTTTCTGTTACTTGTGACCAAGAAAGAACAACGAAGCCAGCATATTCATCGTGGGGTCTTTTGACCCCACGATGTCTCTTTACGCTTCCAACTTTTATTATTTCCTTTACGGTGCCGCCGTATCTATAGGCGTTGGCGTAGCGCTCGGCTCGACCGTCGGTTCAATTGGCGTTGAGCTTGGGCCAGGTTCGACAGTCGGCTCTGTTGGGGTTGGGCTTGGGCTGGGCTCGACCGTCGGCTCTGCTGGGATTGGGCTCGGGCTGGGTTCAATAGTCGCTGCAGCTGGCGTCGGCGTAGGACTTGCTACGACTGCCGGTTCATTGGTCGTAGCCGTCAAAGTCGGCTCGGCCGTAGGCGTGGGTGTCTTCAGCACGGTTTGCCCCGCCAGGATGGTGAACCATCGTGGTGTGATCCAGGTCGATGTATTTCCGGCCGGGTCGTAAGCTTCTACCGTCCAATAATAAAGTCCCTCCCCAATGCTGACCGGCAGCTTATAGCTGGTCACGTTGCCAAGCTGGATATTCGGCGGATCAGTGTCGAGGGGGGCAGAGCCGGAGGCGAACCAGACGTAGTAGCCGGCCGCGTTCGGCACACTGCTCCAGCTCAACGCCAGCTGCGGGTTGGTCACCGCCCCGTTATTCGCCGGGCTGAGCAGGGTAGGGGCTGCCAACGGTGGTGCATAATAGGTGAAAGTGCGTACGGCGCTCCAGGCCCCCGGCGCACCGCTAGAACTGAGGCCGCGCACGCGCCAGTAATAAGTCTGATGCCCACCTGCAGCTGGGAGAGGATCGGTGGGGTTATCGAGGGGCATACCCCATGCAGTTGTAGTCGAACTGAGATCCGCGCTGAATGTGAATGGATTTACAGGCAGGGGCAAAAAGTTCGAAAAGGGCGAAACCTGCACTTCATACGAGCTGGCATAGGCTACGTTGCTTAAGATGATGTTATTGACCGTCGCTGGTCCAAGCGCAGCCTTATCAGCCGGGTACAGCAGACCCGGCGCGGCCGGCACCGGGCTATTGATAAATAACTGATAATACTGGTCAGTTGGATAAGGCGCCACCGCAGGATGTATTACACCATTTACAGTTACTTGCCAGGTGTATTGGCCGGGGTTCAGCGGCGCTGTCGGAGTGTAGCTTGTGCCCACGAGATTATTTTCTGTTATGGTCGTGGGTCCGGGCCCGTTGACTGTCAAATCATAAGTGACTCCACTTTGAGGAAAAGCTGCCCATTTGAAAGTGGGTTGGGGGTTGCTGGTGATGGCGCCGGGCGCCGGTGAGTTCTGCAGCGGGATGAAGAAATCGCCGAATACACTGTCAGCCGATTTATTCCCGTAAGCGTCCACGGCCTGAACATACCAGATTACTTCGCCATAAGCCAGCGGCGTGCTGGGCGTGTAGCTGGATTTTGTGATCAAGGAGGTAGTGGACATGGTCATTCCATTGGACCAGCCACCCAATAAATAACCCACCGCCCCCGGCACCGCCGTCCAGCTAAAGGTCGGCTTGCCCGTGCTGGAAAGGTCGAAATTAGGCGGCGACAGCAGCGTGGGGGCGGCCGGCTGTGTGGTATTGTATGTAAAGGACCACACCGGGCTCCACGGGCTATCTTCTACGGGACCATCAGCTCGCACGCGCCAGTAGTACGTCGTCCCACTTTGCAAACTTATGGGGATTGACGATTGGTCAGAGGATGTCACCCAACCATCAAGAACTGGTTCAAATGATGAGACGACGCTCAGTTCTATCTCGCTTTCCAAACCACTTCCTTTCACGCTCCAGGACAAGGTGGGGGCTGTATGCGTCAAGGTATTGTTCTTAGGGCTAATGAGCGTCGGCGCAGCCGGGGCAGCTGGCTGGGGAGGAGCAATAACCGTGAGGAAAGAGAAATCATCCCCTGGGCTTGAATTACCGGCCGCATCTGTGGCAATTACCCACCATTGATATAGGTCGCCGGCTAGCAGGGCAGTATCTTTGGAGGACATGCTGTAGCTGGTGGCGGTAAGACCGGATTTATCGAGACTTATGCTTTCCCCGGTGCTCTTGCACGCTACCGTCAGCTCATAACTGACAGCCCCGGCGCTCTTGGCCCATTTGAAAGTTGGTCGGGTATTTGTGGTGGCTGACTCATCGTACGGGCTCAGCAGCAGCGGGTCCGGTGGCGGGGTAGTATCGATGGTAAACTTCCCCGTCGCACTCCACTTGCCCACCGCGCCATACGCATTGATGGCCCGCACCCGCCAGTAATAATTCCCATCATCTAAACCTACACCGGGCTTAAAGCTCGAGGAATTGGACTCATGCGCTACCGGATGGGCAAAGCTGGATACCGTATCCACCTGCATCCCGTAGGTAAACGGTGAACCGGGGACGTTACTTGCCAGCCCACTCCAGGAGAAAGTTGGAGTAATATCCTTGGTAGGTGATGTCACATTCAGGCCGAGCCCGGTCGGGGCCGGCGGCAGCGCCTGGGTCACAACCACCACCCAGGGGTTTATCGTACAATCCCTGAACCCGGCGCTATCCGTAACACATACACCCCAGTACCATGGTCCATAATCAAGCGGGCTGGGCGGCGTGTATTTTGTCAACGTGCTGCCGGAAGCAATCGCAGTGCCAGTATAGTCGATGGAAGAGGTTGGAGACAGGTAAAATTCGTACCACACCGCACCGGGCGCCGCCGCCCAGCTAAAGGTGGGCGTTTGCGTGGTCGCATAAGCGCCATCGCTCGGGCTTTGCTGCACGGTCACGGTAAACTGGCCGACAAGTGACCATACCCCCGCATCCATGCTCGATCCCACGGCTTGAACTTGCCAGTAATAGGTCGTTCCATACATCAAGCCATCCGTCAGTTGAACGGTATAGGATGCCGTCGGGACAACCGTGAAAAACACCATATTCGAAAAAATCGGATCCGTGGCGACCTGGAGTAAATAAAAGGTGGCTCCTGGCTCCGCCGTCCAGCTCAGCTTTGGCGTCAACGTGGTTAGGTTGGCCCGATCGGCTGGCGCAGTGAGCTGCGGCGCAGGCGGAGGAGGGAGAGGGTTCGAGGCCTGCGCCTGCCCGTGCAGGCTTACGAACAGAGCCAGCACTATCGCCAGAAACAAGGCGACCTGAAAGGGCTTCAACGAAGATAATAACCGCGCTTTGGTGAACATAGTGCATCTCCTACTGAATTGATATGGACAAATGTTACGTAGGTTTTCTTGCTGTGGTTGTTAAAGAACCGGATTGTTATCTACCGCTAATGCAGCTTGAAAGAGCAGGACGGAAACCCTTTCTCCTGGGCTTCCGTCCTCAGTTTTATAAGCTGCTGAGATAGGATAATTTCTGCTGCCGCAGGTGCAGGTGTTCTTCCTGCCGCAGGTGCAGGTGCTCCTACGGCCCGAGCTGATCGCCCGGCTCCGGTCAAAAGCCGGCTTGGCCTTAAAGTCTCGTCCATGTTTTCCCCATTGCTGCGAATGGCTTTTTCAATCTAGGGATTATTTAGACCATTAATCTCACGATCCCCGAACGATTAATGGATCATTATATTATTGACCGAAATTATATAAAATAGTTTACATCGACTTAGATCATTTTACATTAGAGGAGGGGCTGGCCAGAAATACCGGATAGCCCCTGCTCTGGCATCACTCTTTCGACACCAGAAGCTGTTGATGTGTCTTGCCGCAGTGCCCGCAGGTGAGCTGACCTCCTGACCGAGTATGGTCTATTCTCACACGGTTTATAATCATATATTTGCCTATTTTGGCAATACTTCTCTCAGAGTCCAAATCCGGGTAAAGCGTGGAATGAAATAGTAGATAGCGACATCACTCAGCCATCAAATAAGGTGAAATGAAAAAAAGCTTAAAAATAGGGATTTTAGAAAGGCATGGATTAAAAGAAAAATTTTGAGTTTTTTCTTATCCCCCCGCAGGATCCCCCCGTAGGTCCCTGTAAAATTTCTTCTTACTTAAATTTCTTAACCCTTTCAGCCACGTCCAGGGCAAAGTGGTTGATATACTCCTGCACAAAGGTTGAAATATCCAGGGCAGGGTCGCTCACCAGGGGGGTCAGGTCCATGGCAAAGCTTAGGCCGGTGGCCGTATCGGTATCGTGTGCTGCCAAAAAAGTGGCGTTAGCGCGCCGGCGTCCCAGGCTGGCCAGATCATAGCGTTTCCCGCCGCCAATCTGTGAATCGAATACGCCCAGCAGAGCGGCTTGCAGATTCTCGTGCACCGAGAGATCGAAACAGACCTTGTCTTCATCCGCCAGCCAGTCCAGGTCACGCCACACCTCGCAGCCGTACAGTCTCTGCGGCCTGTGCTCGGGCGGCAGGCTGCGGAGCGCTTCGATCACCCGCAAGCCAACACTGACGTGGGTATCATGCCTATCCGCCAGGTTGTGGGTATAGACAATTTCAGGTCTGGCCAATTCGAACAGTTGCATCAGGTTGGCGACCATATCTTTGTTCGCGCGGTCTTTTACACTGTCGCTCGGGTAATTTAAAAGCGCCAGGGCGCTGTATTCGCCCAGCACTGCGGCTTTTTTTTGCTCTTTGCGCCTCACCATCTGCATTTCAGCATCGGAATAGTCCTTATACAGGCCATCGCGCGGCGATCCGCTGCCATTGGTAACAACCACCGCCGTAAACCATTTCTCCGGTTGCTGGAAACACTGCAAAACGCCGTCGCACGCCATCATTTCAATATCATCCTGGTGGGCGCTGATGGCCATGTGGGTCGTTCGTTGCAAGGCCGCTTCGACCGGCAGGCCATCGGGCACAAAGATCTCAGCAGTCTCAAGTCTTAATTTCATGATCTCCTCCTGGACATTTGGCAGAACAAAAAAAAGAGATACAAATCATTAAAATCCAATTAACAAATCCTTAAATTCGATATGGTATAGTATAAACTAGACAGATTATAGCGGAGGCCGAATGCTCATTCTACCCGAAGAACTCTTTATTCTCGCTTTAGATGGCGAAAAAGGGAATATTCCGGGCAGCCTTACACTCCAGTTACAATACGGCGTGAGCGGCGCATTGTTGGCCGAATTGGCTTTAATGGGCAAGATTGGCCTGGATGATAAAAAGAAGCTGGTGCTTTTAGACAGCAGCCTGTGCGGTGATGATCTTCTAGATCGGGTTACTACCAAAATTCTGCACTCCGACCGTTTGCGGAAAATGAATCATTGGGTTAAATTATTTGGCAGCAACTCAAAAAAGACCTATAAAGAACTGGGTGAACGGTTGGTTGAAAAGGGCATTTTGAAAAAAGAACCCAGGAAGTATTTGTGGGTTATTCCAAGCGAAGCTTTTGCAGAAAAAGATGCTCCGGCCAAATATCTCATCAAGGCCAAATTACGGGCAGTAGTTCTGACCAACAAAAAACCGGAAGCGGACGTTTTGACGCTGTTGAATCTGGTCAAGGCTTGCAATATGCTGGATATTATTTTCACCAAAGATGAGCTAAAAATGGCCCGCAAGCTGGTCGACAAAAAAATTCAGGAGCAGACCATCTCCAAAGAGCTCGCCGAAACCCTGCAGGAAATTGAATCTGCCGCCCTGGCAGGTGTATTTGCTTCTGTTCCCGTTAATTTTATTGTAATTTAGAGACGTAACTTACGAATGACATCCGACAAATGGGCTGAAACGTTTTTCTTTTCGGATTCCATTTGTTAAAAACTGAGCTTGTAAGCCAGCGAGATGATCGCTAAACCTGCCTCTGATTTTGGCGCAACGCTGACGAGAGGATCTCCGGTGATTAACGCCCGCACGAACCCGTTGCTGTCAAATGGGATTTCGAAATAGGGCAGGTTGTTGAGGGCTGGCAAGATTTTCTTGACCGGCAGCCAGTAGTTGACAAAGATATTATTGATGCCGATTAAGATTTTTCTGGGGTCGTAGCCGAGTTGGTCGAAAATCTTCAACGCATCACTGGCAGATTTTACCGAGGCAATTTCCGGCGAAAGCATCAGTAAAATGACGTCCGACCGTTCCAGGATCTCCATGACCGGGTCAGTAAAATGGTTGCCCGCATCCATAATCAGGTAGGAGGAATGGCCTTGCAAGTAGGGTAATACCATATCAACCATTTGGGGTGTTATTAATTCGGCCTGTGCCGCGCTCAGCGGCGCCGGCATCAACTGAACCCCCGTGTTGTGTTGGATGAGCAATTGCGCAAGGAAGGTTTCATCCAGCGGTTCGTTTTTTGAATATTTTAAGTCCGCCAGGGTGATTTCACTATCTTCTACAACAAGTAAATGCGCTGTTTCCGGCTAAATGTATGGCTTGTAACCACATTACAATTTAATGAATGGTGTGCATAAACAAAAATGCTTTCAAATTCAATCCAATCTTGAGCGCAGAAAAGATCTGGGTTTCTGAATGGATATTGATCGCCGGCACTAACAAAACCACCTGGCATAAAAACAAGGTGGTTTTGTTGCCGGCAACGGATCAAATACGTCTAACTGGCAGTCTCGTACCAGACCAGGCCGTTCGTCAAATCCTTCATCAACAGGCGGCGGGCGGTCATCAGCTCCAGGTGAGAAATCGTTTCAATGACCGCCATGCGTTGGTCGATCGGGCTGAGGTCATTCCATTGGTTCCCCTTTTTTGACCAGGGAATTGCGGATGCAACCTGCTAGGCAGTTTCTGGCTTGCCCGAAAAGACTTTAAAAATAGCCTACATGCGGTTTTCGTGATGTCTCAGGATTTCAGGCTAAAGCGCTTCTCCAGCAGGCTTACTCCGCATCAGAATAACCCCAAGGGCAATCATACCCAGGCCCTGTCCAAAATTGCCGGCCACGATCATCAACAGCACCATGATCATCAGCAGCACGCTGACCACCTGAGGGTAAATCCCGGCTCTAAAACTGGCCAGGCCATACAGGAAATAGCCCGTTTGGGTCACGATGCTGGTTTCAGACAGCAGATAAGCAATGGCTTTGGCGGTGGGAGAAAGCAAGAGGCCGTTTGAAAACAAATTGTTGCCGGAGATGACCGCGATTAAAGAGAATAGCGTACCAATCAAAACAATCCCCAGACTGACATAACCAAACCAACCGGTCTTTATAGCCTGGCGGGCATGCAGGCCGGACAAACCGAAAACAAGCAGTACCCAACAGGCAACTGCAGCCACGATCAGCGTCCAGCCGGTCAGGGTTTGGAAACTGACCAGGATTTCAAATAACCCGCTTAAAACCAACGCGATTGTGCTCCAATGAATCCGTTCTTGCACCGTCATACCATAATCCCCAGGTTTGGTTAGTGCGGTCTAAAGGGTTTCTAACAGCTTGCCTAAAAGCGGTGTTTTCACTGAGATCGCCAATTGAGGACACAGCTCCTGGCAGCAGAAACAGCGGATGCAGCGCGAATATTTGTAGGTGGGGGTCTTAGTCCGGTCGCCGTCGTGCCAGTTCACTGCCTTGGGCTTAGCCGGACAGTGGTGGACACACGTTCCGCATTGGTTGCACATTAATGAATCGATCACCGGGCGCGGCGCGATCAAATTTCGCACAAAAGGCACAAAAGTCGAATCCGTTATTGGCTTGACTGGAGCGCGCACCACCTTGAAATTCTTATTAATGAATTGTTCGAACGGGTCTCCTACCAATTCGATGTTTTCCGGCTGGGTGGTGCCAAGAC
>DATFYI010000090.1:0-8991 GCA_035315125.1 Anaerolineaceae bacterium
TCTTTAAAGCGTGCAACTCGGTCTGGGCGAGCAATCTTTCTTCCAATCCATCACCTGGTTTTCTGCGGTAATCCGGGCACAGGTAAAACAACCGTAGCCCGTTTAATCGGGAAGATTTACAAGAACCTGGGCATTTTAAAAAGGGGACATTGTATTGAAGTGAGTCGTTCGGATCTGGTTGCCGCCTATGTTGGTCAAACGGCCGCCAAAACACTTGAAAAAATCAAGTCGGCTTTAGATGGCGTCTTATTTATCGACGAGGCATATACATTGACGAGGGGAGATAGTCAGGATTTTGGTCAGGAAGCCATCGATACACTGGTCAAGGCGATGGAAGATTACAAAGGTCGCCTGCTTGTCATTATTGCGGGTTATCCCGCCGAAATGAGCGATTTTATGCTTCATAATCCGGGATTGACCTCCAGATTCTCGCAACCAATCCTTTTTCCAGATTATCTATTGGATGAGCTGGTCGAGATTTTGCTTAATTTGTCAGAAAAGGAAGATTACCATTTAAGCTCTGAAGTTATTAACGAAGTCAGAGCGTGGCTTGAGCTGTCTCGATTGAAAGAAAATACCCATTTTGGAAATGCGCGGGCAGTCATAAACTTAATGGAACAGATGAAAGGAAGAATGGCTGACCGTATTCTTCAATCGCTTCCGCCAGGAAGCGACCCTGACCTGACTCAGCTGGATCTGACAACATTTCTTCCGCAAGATGTGCCACCGGCAGGTTTCAGCGTCAGCTTTGAGCCAAATTCACCTCCGGCAGGCAATAAGACTAATCCCTTATCAAACCCACTTTCCTGGATATTAACGGATAATGGCAAGCCCTTATCAGGAGTAAAATAGGAGGAATGTCCTCCTTCCAAAAAACGAATACTAAATCAATGCTGCCACGGATGCTGCTGCTTTTATTCGGTGTATTTTGCGGATCAACAGCCATTATCATGATCAAAGCCAGTAATGAGCAGCCTTTATTGGTCGCTTCTTACCGTCTTTTGATTGCAGCCCTGCTTCTTTCACCATTTTTCTTCCGGGATTTGCAAATATTTCGCGCTAGCTACGGTTGGAAACAATTAAGCTGGTCGATTGTACCAGCGGTAATTTTGGCGGTTAATTTTATGACCTGGGTCGTCGGTGGCCGGATGACCCAGGTTGCCAGCGCCAGCCTCATATCTAATTTGACGCCTGTCGCCATGCCATTTTTTGTATGGGCCATCTACAAAGAAAGAATAACCCGCCTGGAGGTTGTTGGAACAATCTTTACACTGGCAGGTTTGGGAGTACTGGCTGGCGCAAGCGTTTCATTGTCTCAGACGAATTTTATCGGCGATTTGATCTGCCTGGTTTCGATGTTGAGTTTTGCCGCCTATTTGGCCCTGGGCCGTAAAAATGGCAGCCAGATCAGTTTATGGTTGTACATGGTTCCACTTTATTTTATTGCCGGTTTAATTTGCCTGATCTGTGCGTTGCCGTTTGTTAATCCTATCAAGTCGTACACGCTGCCGAACGTACTCTACATGATCGGTTTGGGTTTGATCCCGACCGTCTTTGGGCATACTATTTTGAATTATTCAATGAAATTTTTTCGGGGGCAGGTGGTCAGTGTCACCAACTTGAGCCAGCCGATATTTTCATCGTTATTGGGGTTTCTTGTTTTTGGCGAGCGCCCGCAGAAAGTCCTATACATCGCCGCCAGTTTTATCCTGGTAGGGGTTTTAATTGTTCTCAGTTCAGGCTACACAAAACGCGAAAAGACTGACGTAAGTTCAATCCCTGCATCGAACGCCGCGCCCCCCACGAGCTTATAAATCCAATCTCGAAAAATTCAAACCCTGGACTATTTAACCCTGGGTTTGTTTGATTTTTTGTTCCAACGCCAATCGCATGACCTGACCGGTTCTTTTATACCAGCGCCGGCGATCCTGGCGATTGGCGTGATCTTCACTTAATGCCAGATCCAAAAAGATCTCCCGGCTCTTCTGCCAATTGATAACTGCTTGCTCCACGCTGGATTTATCAAGCCATTCTACAATCCCAAGCATCCAGCATACCACGGCTTGCTGGTGGGAGCGAGGGATAAAAATCACTAGGGCTTGCTTAAGTAAGTCTGCGGCTACATCCTTTTTGTTTTCCATTTGATAAGCTAATAAGGCACAGTCCACCAATATTTGTGGATAAACCAGATAATCACTGGCGGCAAAGGCAATCTTTTGGATGACCTCCATCTGGCGGGTCATTTCGTCATATTTTTTTTGTTTATAATCATCCACCATCTTGTTCCGCATCTGGATGATCGAGGAATCGAGTTCAATCGCATCGAACTGGTTCAGCCAGGTATAAGCCTCTTCAAAGGTGCAGGCCAGGTCTACATTCATCAATTGCCAGCGAGCCCGGTACCAATCCCTTTTTTCGGTATCGTGGTCGCGTTCATACACGATAATATAATCTTCGAATAATCTGCGAGAGCCATCCCAATTTAAATAAGCCGCCCCATTTCTTTGCAGCGCCCATTCCACGCAACCTAACATCCAGCTCGAGATGGCCACGTAGTGACTGCCCTGGATGTACAACTTACGGGCACGCTGAATTTCTTCCCAGGCTTTTTGAAAGCGATGGTGGTTGTAATTTACCACTCCACAGGCTAAGAGCAGTTCCTGGTATTCGAAGGGGTTCGGATTGACTTCACAGGCCGCCAAAGCTGAATTGATCAGCCCATCCAATGAACCGGTTGAAAGATGCGGGTTGCTCATGCTCTTAATAAAGGTCTGGCTCATTTCACTCAAGGTCGTACTGCCAGGGTAATTAAGCCAGCTGAGCGCTTCTTCGATTGTAATCATGAACTAATCCGTTTTTTTAGGTTTTTTCTCGGTCATTGCTTCGAGTACCTGAGCGGTTCGTAAAAGCAGCATTTTTTGCAAGTTTTGCGCCGGATCTTCGTTGAATTCAACCTGCTCAAGCGACTGTGTTATACCGATGATGATCTCCGCCTGCGCTTCGGCTCGGCCCAGCTCCTGGTATGCCTGCCGCTTGGCGTCACCATACGCCCTGGCCACATCCGCATTACCAATCCAATCCGCTGCCCATAGGTCCAGACGGGTTTTATCCACCTCTTCACTTACGATTTCAATATGACCAACGTCCACCCACAGCAACTCGGCTCCCAGGTTCTTGAATCTGGCTGCACTTGCCGGCGAAAAAAGTTCATCGTGGAGGGTGCTGTGCGGATCTTGACCATTCTGGAATGGAGCCGTCAGATGGTCGATGGTATGCGAATTGATATACTCAGTGATTCCGCCGACTACCATCCGTTTGACGGCCTCATGCCAGGTTTCCAGACCCTTGGCCTCAACCGAAAGATTATAAGCCATGTTGCTAAGGGCTTCTTCCGAATAAGGATAGGGGTTTTCTAAGCTTCGATCGACCAGCAGACCGTTTTCTTCAATTGGCATGATCCTGAACCTGAAATGAACGTCACATAGGGTCACCTGGATACCGTCTTTTGTCAAGGTGGTCAGTTTATCCTTAAAACCGTGTTGATCGTCAAGGCTGGCGACCTGACCGATCACCTCAAAAGGCGCCATAAAATACGAACGGGTCATTCCGGCTTTGGACGGACGGCGTAGGGATCTGAATAAGACAGCATTTCCCGGCTGGATTACGGCGAAACCAGGACCGCCGATGACATTTAACACATTAACCTCGTCCTCGTGCAGCACTACTTCACCGCCATCGATGGTAATTTGAGGGTAATTCAGCCCAAATAGAGATGAGATTACATATTGAATGGCCTGTTTCAAACTTTCCAGCTCATAGACATCCCGGATAAAAAAACCACCCGCAATAACGACGGTAATCACTGCATACAGTGGCGCAAGCATATAACGGGTGATATCCGGATCAAAGATAAAAATAAATGGCACCAAAACAAAGGTTGGAAACACGCTTAAAACAGGCACAGTCGCGCGCAAATGTTCAGCAATGGCACGCGTATCAATTGTTTCGAATAATAATCCGCCAATGATTGCTAATACCAGACAGCCGCCAATCAGGATGATCCAACGCACTGTTACCCAAAACAGCTCGCGATAAATCGGGTTCTCTTCAAAAAATTGGTCAATTTGCTGCATCTTTTTTGTGATCATAATGGCATTAAGACTTCAGAGATTTTGGGGGTTGTTGAGGGTTACCCAGCAACCAGTCATGTAGTGATCGCATCATGTCTATGGTTTCGGTTGGTAAAAGCTGGCGAGTATTCTGATCAAATGCCACGGTCTCAAGCGCTTGCATTACCCGAACAGCCAGGGCTTCCTGGGTGTATTTTTTATTTTGAAAGATTTGCGATAGGGTATAAATTAATTCTTGCTGGGCCTGAGCTCTGGATCTGGCCCGGACGCGCATGGCTTCCAGTTCATGGCCGGCGCGAATTACTTCCGCATCGGTTTCCCAGCGAGCGCGCCAATTATCGAGTCGTTGTTTGTAGACAGCTTCCGAAACCGGGATCAGATCCCCAAAACTGCTCCCAATGATCTTGATACCCCGGTCGCGCAACACTTTGCGTGCAAACAGTGTTCGCACTGGCGATACCAGTATGGCCGCCGGGTTATATTTTCGGCCGGAGATTAACTCGCCGGATTGGTGTACGATCAAACGGTAGGATAATATACCGGTATTCCGAACATTAATTTTTAATCTTTTCTTGAAATCTTTTAATGGAAATATATCCGGGTTATCCGGCTTATAGAGATCATCGTAATTGATCCTTGAAAGTTGTTCCCGAAACAGGTCGATTGCCACTCGCACAGGCAGATCGACCCATGGGATCATCTGATCCTGATCGTTGCGAGCTTCCGAATAAACCGCCGCAAAGACGCGGGCTGCATTAAAAACAGGAATATTTGAAGGCTTTTCTAAAGGAAAATATGCATCCAGCGTCAATTGGTTTGAATCGTTGGCATACTGATGGATTTCAGACCGATCTGCTTCATCCAGCTCATCTGCCAGCTCGCAAACTCTGATGCGATGGTCGGGCAGGTTTTCCAGATACACCACGCGCAGGTTTTCGGCGCGACGTTCGCCATCGTAGGTAACCTGGAGGATATCCGCATCTTGCCCAATTGTAAAAGCTGCAAAAACACTGGTCGAAAGCTCGATACCCTCGCGGGTGTAGGCATGCACATCGGTAACGTTGCGCCATTGACGACGTAGATCGACTACCCCGCGTATCCTTTCGCCGCCGCGGGTGAAAACCAGCCCATTTCCACAGGCCCGTGGAGGGCTTGCCTTCTGACGGGGCAATTCACCGCCCATCAATTTTCTGAACAGCCCATTGATTGGGCCGATCAAGCTGGGCAGTGGAACTTGCCTTTCCAACACAACTGCACTGTTAAAATCGATCAGGATTACTCCGGGCGCCAGTTTTTTCAGCTCGGCTGGATCTGCTACCAATGCTCCATCTTTAATAAATACTGCAGGGCCATGCGTGCGGGCGATAAACATTCTGAGATGTTGCAAAGTCTGGCGCACGTCGGTTATATTCTTAACGGGCAGCAAAGCCTGTGAGGATATGATGAATTGCCACAGGTTATAAATCAGAAAAAACCCAATGAGATTAAATGCCAGCACTGCCAGCGGCCGGATGAAATATACCGGAAATTGGATTGTGGGACCCCCAACTCCATAGGATATGATTGCCATGAAAACTTGAAAGGTCTGGCTGATTTCATTGTGAAATGCCAAAATAAACCCGACCAGCATGGCCAGGAATATTACGGCTATCCAAATTTTCCATTTATTGGAATTCGATTCCTCAAGCATCATGACCCGCAAGCACCTTTGCAGCCGGTATTTCACCCTGCTATTAAAAAGAGTATAGTCTTTCCCGGTTTACTTTGTCAAGCGAGGGGGGTTAGCGGGATGTTGGTGGTCACAAGGAATCTGATTTTTTATGTCATTTGTGAGCGGTATTTTCCTGGTTTCTCCAGAAAATATCCATGGCTTCTACTGTTTCGGCCAGCTTTTCGAACTGTGGCAAGCCCAGGGTATGTTTGATACGGGTAGCCTTCCAAAGCGGATTCTTTTCCAGAACAGCCGGCAACTGGTTAAAATTGGTAAACCCATCCCGGTCGTAGAGTACCATTACCGGCATTTTTAGATTCTCGTAAACACGCCCGCTGATATCAGGTGTGAACAATCTGCCGCTGATAAAGTACAATGGCACATTTTCAGCGCCAGGTTGGTGTGCAGTCAAGTAGTCATAATCGACAAAGCCTGGGGCAATCGGCCCGGTAAAACTTTTCTGCAAGAAATATTGAATACTGGCGCGTGAGGCAATCAGATCGAATAAAGCTCTGGCCCAGATTGGGAAAGAAAGCACAGCATAAACACGCGCATTATTGCCCTGCCCGCCGGCTTGCTTACTGGCCTGCCAGCGGGATCTGGTCTGGTTATTGCGTTGGCCCAGCCCGGTCGGTGAAATGAATGTCAGGGAATGGAACAAGCCGGGCTCATTGAGGGCGGCCCGCGCCACAAATTCGCAGCCCAGCGATAATGCCACCACATCGGAAGGTTCGCCTACCTGGCTGACCAACAAATCCATGATGGCATCTTCAAAAAATTTCGACGTGTACACCCGCGGGGATCGTTCTGAGAAGCCGTATCCCGGCAGGTCCAATGCAAATACCGGTCTGCGAAAGCGATAATTGTCAAAAAGCGGGCGCATCTCATAAGCGCTGGCAGCCGCATTGACGCTGTGGATCAGTACCAATGGACGACCGGAGGTCTGGCGGTCCACGTAATAACTGAGACGTCCGGCAGTTTTGCTGAAAAAGATCTGCCGGTCTGCCGGAATTGCTTCAGGCAATGACAAATTATGGTCAATCAGCAGGTTGCTGTAAACAATCCAGCCGCCCGCGGCAGCCAGCGTCGTGACGGTTACGGCCCCAATGCCGGTTGCAAGCAGATCAAATGGATTACTTTTTTTACCAGTGGACATGGCACACCTCCACTTAAATTATAAGTCAATCCTGGTAGATTCTAAGCAGTGTACCGGAGACTATTGGAAGTTGACCGAAGCCGTCATATTCCAGAGTAATCGCGGGTCCTGCTTATCAAGTTTTATTGTAACTGTATAAGTAATATCACCCTGTTTATTGACGCCGAATTGATTGATTTTGTCTACCGTTCCGTTTAATGTCAGGTCAGGAATGGCGTCGAAAGTAATCTGGCAACGAGATCCGATTTTAATATTGACCACATTGAGCTCGGTCAGATCGGTCGTTTTGACCTCATAATCTGATAAATCAGCGATGGTTACAGGCGCTGGAGCAGCCGGAGAAACAAACTCGCCGACCTTTAAACTATTCGAGACCACCGTTCCATCAAAGGGCGCCCTTAGATCCAGGTCAGTCAGCGCATTTTGGGCGGCAGCCAACTGGGCCTGGGCATTGGTTACCGAGGCGGTCGCCAGCGCCAGTTGATCGGTATCCGGACCATTCTGCACCTTATCCAGGGCACGATTGGCCGCATCCAGGTTAGCCTGGGCGACCTCAACCTGGGCTTCGGCCTGGTTTACATCCAAAGTATTCGGTAGGCCCAATAGATAATTCAGGTTATATAAAGCTTTATCCCGCGCCAGTTGAGCATTGGAGAGGGCAGCCAGCGCCATATTTCGGATGACATCATCTTCCGCCCGGTCGGCGACAGAGCTGTAGTTGTCTTGAGCGGTTTGAAGATTATTCACGGCAAGCTCATAGGTTGCCCGTGCATTGTTCAAGCTATAGTCGTTGACAGGTTTATAGTCTTTACGGTTCAAATTTTTTTTAGCATCGTCTAAGGCTTTGGCAGTATTCGCAACGGCCTGCTCAGCATTTGCTTTGGCGACGTCTGCATTTTTATTAAGATTATCGAGGTTCTGTTGAGCAGAAATCAGCGCCAGTTGAGCCCCTGTCACGGCAGCTTGTGCAGCTTCTTTCCCGTCCAAACTGGCAATCAGGTCATTCGCCTTAACCTGGGCTCCTTCAGGAACCATGATCTGGCTTATAACCCCCGTTCCTAAAAAGGTTATATCTACATTATTAACCGGTACAACCGAGCCTTGTGAAACCGTCAATCCCCCGCTTTTGACCGGCGGCAGGACGGTTGCAGTCGGAATTGGCGCCGACAGGATTTCGGCCTGGGCTTTTGGCGCACAGCCCACCAGGGCGGCTGCCGTATTGATGACCAATAAGAATGAGATAGTTATCACTGAAAGACGCTTCATTTAAACCCTCCGATGATAAATCCTGCCAAAAATAAGATTGGTATCTTTATATCTGGATGACCTTTTACCCACCCATCAATTTACTCGTTACTCGTAAGCCAGTACATCTCGGACCGTAAGCCGGGCTGCATCCTGGGCTGGCATTAACGTCGCCAGAATGGATAAAATCACTACCACCAACAACCAGATTATAGCCCCACTTATAGAATATGAATACGATAATGGGGATTGGATTAAACCATTCCCTATCAGATTGCTTAGCGCTTTGCTCAAGGGAAATGATAACAGCAAACCGAAAAACCAGCTCATAATTCCGATTAACAAACCTTCACCGATAAATATCTGTAGAATTGCAGCATGAGAGGCCCCAATCGCTCGCATTACCCCGATTTCACGGGTCCTTTCCAGTACATTGATACTCATCAAGCCGGTCAGCCCCAGGCTGCCCACTGCCGCAATCAGAATTGCCATGGCCATAACCAGGGTAACCAGGATCGTGATCAAGTTGTTATTGGATTCCAAAAGCGACCAGGTCGGTATGGCGGAACTGACCTGGATACCAACTTTGTTGAAATGGTCGGATAACGCCTGGGTGATCTGGGATTGAGAGGTTTTATCGTGCCGGGTCATGGTTACGACCAGGATTTGGGCGCGGTCCACATCGTTCAGCACCCGTGTAAAATAAGAATAATTGGCATAAGTAACCGGTGTTCCACCGGCTACTATAG
>DATFYI010000091.1:0-16337 GCA_035315125.1 Anaerolineaceae bacterium
TTTAATCATATATTCTTGTATAGAGTTTATATGTTAAAATTTATCAACTCTCTATTTAATTCATGAAATGGTGATTATGAAAGCAACGATCCAATCCGTAAAAGGTACCCGTGATTTTTATCCTGAGGATATGGCCATCCGCTCCTGGCTTTACCAGGTTATTCGCGAAGTATCCGAATCCTTTGGATACCAGGAATACGATGCTCCATTCCTGGAAAGGATCGATCTCTATGCCGCAAAGTCAGGTGAGGAGCTGGTCAAAGAGCAAGCCTTTGTATTCCAGGACCGCAGTGGTGATTTAATCACCCTGCGTCCGGAATTAACCCCATCCTTGGCAAGGATGGTCGCTCAACGGCAGAATGAGCTGGCTTTTCCGCTGCGATGGTGGTCCTTCGGGCCATTCTGGCGATATGAACGGCCGCAAAAGGGCCGCACGCGCGAATTTTTTCAATGGAATATCGATTTAATCGGCCCTAACTCCCCAGAAGTAGATGCTGAACTGGTGGCAGTCTGTGCTGCTTTCTTTCAAAAGGTAGGACTCACGCCAAAGCAGGTCAAGATTTTGGTAAATAACCGTGAGCTGATGGATGAAGAACTGGCAAAACTTGGCATTCAAAACGAATTGAAAAAATCCACCTTCCATTTGATTGATCGTAAAGATAAGCTATCTCCGCAGGCCTGGGAGGCTTACGCCGCTGAAGCGGGGTTTAGCTCGTTACAATTCCAGGGTGTGAAGAATTTATTAACAGATCCCGACTTATGGCAGCACTCGGACGCTTTTATACGGTTTTTTAAGGCAGTAGGAAGCCTGGGTGTGGCTGATTACGTCCAGTTTGACCCACAAATTATCCGTGGGCTGGACTACTACACCGGCACTGTCTTCGAGGCAAAAGATTTGGATGGTGGCCGTTCTCTGCTGGGTGGAGGGCGCTACAACAACCTGGTTAGTGATGTGGGCGGAGACCCATTGCCGGCGGTTGGTTTTGCGATGGGTGACGTGATGGCTACCCTGGTATTACAAAAATATGGCTGCATCCCGGATTATGTTCCTGTTAAGGCTGCAGTGCTGGTTACTGTATTTGATGAGGGCCTTTTAAATGGATCACTGAGCTTGTCTGCCGATCTGCACCAGGCCGGCATTCAAGTGATATGCTACCCGGAGGCCGCTAAGCTGCCCAAGCAATTGAAATTTGCTGATCGCATGGGCATTCGATATGCCGTTATTATGGGACCAGATGAAGCTGCCAACGGCGTTGTAACGGTAAAAGACCTGGCCGCCCGTACTCAAACCACAGTTGAACGCAGTACATTCGCAGAACATTTCAAGAAAATGCTTGCGCAAGCCAATGCGCTATGATACAATTTTTACTCTAATTATGGTGGCTGTAGCTCAATGGCAGAGCACCTGACTGTGGATCAGGGGGTTGTGGGTTCGACACCCATCAGCCACCCAATGAAAAAGGCCTTATCCATCATACCGGCCTTTTTTTATCTATAAATCTGACTGCTTGTCTCTAATTTATGTGGTACAATGAAATTGGGTTTTCAACTTTATCATATTCAAAATGTACGGCCTTCGAAGGGAGACAACTATGGAAAGGTCTGAGCTAGAAATACTTTTATCAAAGTATCGTCTGACTTTTAATTGGGGCGAGCCTGCCAATAAATGGTGGTTGGTTGGTCAGGAGAAGGGCAGCAACGTCCTGAAGAGGACCGATCCACAACCTGCCAAAGATCGAGATGCAGCGTTGGTGGCCGCTACCGAATATATCAAGTCCAGGTTTAAATAATTAACAGAAATAATCTGGTTAGCAAAGCCAATCCAATCGGGTTGGCTTTTTTATTTAAGTAATTTCAAATAATTGTTGAAATACAGACTATAAAGGTATAATATATAATAAATACTATGCAATTGTAATGCAATGTTAATAAAATTGGCGCTTTGTTCTTCAGTTGGGTGGTGGATATGGCAAAACCCGCAATATTAATTGTTGATGATGAAATTCAAGTTGTTAATGCAGTTGAGCGAGATTTGCGAGCTCATTTTCACGGCGAATATCGAATTGTCAAAGCCACATCCGGTCAAGAGGCTTTGGATGCCGTAAAGCAATTAAAACGGCGGGCCGCGCCTTTGGCGCTTTTTCTGGTAGACCAGCGTATGCCGAATATGACTGGCACAGAATTTCTACGGGAAGCTGCCAAGCTTTATTCAGATGCTCGCAAAGTCCTTTTGACGGCCTATGCCGATACCAACGCGGCCATCACCAGTATTAACGAAATACGGTTGGATTATTACCTGATGAAACCTTGGGATCCTCCCGAACAAAAACTTTATCCAATCCTGGATGATTTACTCAGTGATTGGAAAGCAAATACTACACTTCCATATGATGGAATCCGTGTGGCGGGTACGCAGTGGTCAGCAACCAGTCATGCGGTCAAAGACTTTCTCTCCCGAAACCAGATTCCTTATCAATGGCAGGAGATTGAGAGCGATCCCCAAGCGCGTCTTTTGGTTGAAGAGGTTAATCAAGGCAAGCATCAGCTTCCAGTTGTATTCTTTCCGGATGGTAGTTTCTTGATTCAGCCTACCCTCAGTAATCTGGCCGAAAAAACTGGGCTTCAGACACATCCTTCCCATCCATTTTATGATCTGGCAATCATTGGAGCCGGTCCTGCCGGCCTTGCCGCGGCAGTTTACGGGGCTTCGGAAGGTCTAAAAACGGTTATGATCGAGAAAGAGGCGGCCGGAGGTCAGGCCGGAACCAGCTCAAGGATCGAAAATTATCTGGGTTTTCCGAATGGTATCAGCGGAGCGGATCTGGCCAGACGTGCAGTTACCCAGGCGCTGCGTTTTGGGGTCGAGATCATTAATACGCAGGAAGTAAACGCAATTCGATTGGAAGACCCCTACCGGATTATTCGATTTACATCAGGTGGTGAAATCAGTTGTCATGCACTATTAATTGCTACCGGTGTCTCGGTACGCCGTCTAGAAGCACCTGGTATCGATAAATTGACTGGAGCAGGCGTGTATTACGGAGCGGCACTCACCGATGCGGCCTTTTACCGTGACCAGGATATCTATATTGTAGGAGGCGCAAATTCGGCCGGGCAGGCGGCAGTATTTTTCGCCGGATACACTCGCACTGTAACAATTTTGCTCCGTTCCGACTCATTAAAGCCTGCTATGTCTCAATACCTGATTGACCAAATTGAAGCAATCAAGAATATTATAGTGATGCCAAACGTAGAAGTAGTAGGTGCAAAGGGCGATGAGAAGCTGCAATCGATCTGTGTCAAAAACCGCGAAACCGGCAGCGAAGCAGATTACCCTGCCGCAGCTATGTTTATATTCATCGGGGCAGCTCCGCACACCGACAGTGTAAATGGTCTTGTAGATCGCGATCCTGCTGGTTTTATTCTGACTGGGCCGGACTTATTCAAAGATGGTCAATGGACGAAAAGCTGGCCGCTCAAACGGAATCCGTATTTACTTGAAACAAGCGCTCCAGGAATTTTTGCGGCCGGCGATGTCCGTCATGGTTCGATTAAACGAGTTGCGTCTGCAGTTGGGGAGGGTGCGGTATCGGTTGCATTAGTACATCAATATCTGAAGACGGTTTAAACGATGATTAGCAGCTATTCGTTCTTACAAAAAGTCCCTTTATTTGCAAATCTACCTGATACGGATCTGGAGCAATTGTGCCAGCAGGTGGAAGAATTGTCTCTACGATCAGATGATCTGCTTTTCAGTGAGGGCAGCATTGGACAGAACGCCTACGTAATAAAGCAAGGCCAGATCGAAATATATAAAACCTCAGATGGAAAAAAAATTCAAATTGCAGTTCGCCTGCCAGGTGAAGTGATCGGTGAAATGGCTCTTTTGCAGGCGGCGCCGCGCAGCGCCAGTGCACGGGCAATTTCGGACTGCCAACTCATTGTTATCAGTCACGATCAAATGGATCATTTATTAGATTCCAGTCCCTCCGCTTCTCGCTCAATGCTTTCAACGATAACCAGCCGGTTACGGGATACAGAGCTGCTGCTACGCCAGAATGAAAAGATGGCGCAATTAGGTACTTTGATAGCAGGGATTGCTCACGAGCTGAATAACCCATCGGCAGCGGTCAGCCGGGGCGCCAAGCAATTAAAAACTGCCCTGCAAGCGTATCAGGATCTTTCGAGAGAGTTGTTTTTATCGGGTATATCAAAAACACAAATGAGTGATTTTGAAAAAGAAATTCGCCAGAAAGCCACCAAGCCAAACTTGATGGATTCAATCACCCGAAATGATTTGGAATATGAGTTGGAAAATTGGTTGGACAATCACGAAATAGAAAATGGTTGGGAGCTGGCGCCTCAGTTAGTAAATTTAATGGAGAACTCAAAATCTCTCGACACTTTTGCGGCAGATTTTTCAAAAGAGAGCCTGAGTAGCTTGTTACACTGGATGGCATCCAGTTATGAAGTCTATACTTTACTTGAAGAGGTTGGTCAGGGGGCTGGTCGCATTTCAGAAATTGTGAAGGCCTTAAAAACCTATGTCTACCTGGATGAGGCACCCATTCAGGAAATAGATGTTCAAGAAGGGCTAGAGAACACGCTGGTTATCCTTCATTACAAGCTTAAGCAAGGAATTGAAATCGTGCGTGAATATGATCCTGAACTCCCGCATATCATGGCCTATGGCAGTGAATTGAACCAGGTCTGGACGAATATCCTTGATAATGCCATTGATGCTATGGATGGGAGAGGCCGGCTGGTCATCCGAACTGATCACAAAGATGCCTGGGTGACCGTAGAAATCGAAGATAACGGGCCTGGTATGCCTCTCTCTGTACAGGAAAAAATGTTTAATCCTTTCTTTACAACCAAGCCTCTCGGAAAAGGTACCGGTTTGGGATTGAGCATAACCTACAACATCGTAAAAAAGCATGCCGGAGATATCAAGGTGTCTTCTCAACCTGGTCAGACAATATTTACGATCCGGCTGCCGGTAAATTTTGAGCAATTGGAAACAATACACATCCCGGCAAGAACGACTGACTCGCGCCGCCTTGATTAGAGTCGAGGGCTATGATATGGATTCTGTTTTTTGCTCATTTCCTGGCTGATTATCCCTTATAACCGGCCTGGATGGTTATCAATAAGACTCGCCCCTGGGTATTGTTATTACATAGTAATATTAGTTGCAGGTTTTGTAACGATAGTTAATAGGCGAATATGAGTGAAGATAAAAGGTCACCAGCTCCCTTAGACTGAGATGTAGGAAATTCGAGACTTAATTGCCTTTTAGTGGCCAATTTGTAAGGTGTATTAAAAGTATGCGATGTTTGAATTGTTCGTCTATTAACCCGGATGATGCTAAATTCTGCCAGCAGTGCGGCCAGCCGATGGAACGGGTATGTCCTTATTGTAGTACTCACAATCCACTCGATGCAAAATATTGTAAGAATTGCGGTAAAAACTTGTTGGATACTCAAAATAATTTGGATAATGTCAAATTATCCTCAAAGCCCGGTTTTACCGGAACGAGCTCTCAATCCATAATCGAGCAAGGAGGATCGTCCTCTCATTTGGCCGGGGAACGAAGGATCGTGACAATTTTGTTTGCCGATGTGGTTGATTCGACTTCCTTGGCAGAGCGAATGGATCCGGAGGATTGGACAGCTATTATGAACCGGGCTTTCGATATCCTTAACCCGATCATTTCCCACTATGAAGGGACGATTGCCCGTCTGATGGGAGACGCTTTGTTGGTCTTTTTTGGCGCTCCGGTTGCCCATGAGGACGATCCTATTCGGGCAGGACGGGCAGCGCTCGATCTTATATCGGTCACCCGGGAGTACGCGCAAGAACTGCAAACACAATATGGTATTGATTTTGGTATACGGGTAGGATTAAACACCGGCCCCGTTGTTGTAGGGGAGGTTGGTAGCATTCTGGCCTATGAATATACCGCCATGGGTGACGCCGTCAATCTGGCCGCCCGCATGCAGGCTTCTGCCCGCCCGATGACTGTTTTAATCACTGAAAATACTTATCGCTTCCTGGCACAGGCTTTTGAGTGCACTGATTTGGGAAAAATTGCTGTAAAAGGGAAAATGGAGCCAGTGCATGTCTACGAGCTGGAACATCTTAATCCACTGTTCCTTGGCACTCGCAGCCTGAACAGGCAGCAAGGCGCTATAGTCGGTAGGGAAAAGGAATTACGCCTTCTCATGCAGCTTGGCGAGGCTGTTCAAGCTGGTTTGGGGAGAGCTGTATTGGTAGTTGGGGAACCTGGTATTGGGAAAAGCCGTCTGGTTCTTGAGTGGAGATCACTCGTGAATAAACTTCAACCGGCGGATTTCCCGCAAATAACCTGGATGGAAGGGCGTACCCTGTCCTATGGTAGGGGGATGCCCTATCACTTGCTGGTTGACCTGATGCATTCGATCCTGAATATTAATCCAGGCGCTGGTAGTGTTGAGACTCTCATAGCACTACAAGCGCTTTGTGAAAACCTTTTTGGAGATGAAAAAAAAGCTATAATCCCTTTCTTAGGCCATTTCATGTCTTTGCCATTGCAGGGAGATGCCCTGGATCGGTTGCGGCTTTTGGATCCACAAGCCTTACAAGCGCAGTATTTGGCAGCCCTTAGCCGGCTCATCGTCGCCCTGGCTGAGCGGGGATCGTTGTATATCATTCTGGATGATATCCAATGGGCGGATCCATCCTCAATTGATTTGCTGGTTCATCTGGTCCCAATTATTTTACGAACAAGGATTCTTTTTTGTGTTGTTACCCGACCAGATCGAGAAGCAACCGGTTGGAAATTGGTTGAGAACCTCCGAGATAAAATGGGGGCTGGCTTAACTGAAATCACACTGGCGGCGCTTTCCGAAACAGAAAGCAGCCAGTTGATAGCGAAATTGTTGGACACAACCAACCTTCCTGAATCAATCAATGAACTCATTTGCAACAGCAGCGACGGGAACCCTCTTTTCGTTGAGGAGGTCGTCCAAATGTTAGTTGACCGGCAGATACTCGCCAGGCAGAATGAAGGCTGGCAGGTAACAAAAGGAATTGAGTCATTAGAGATACCTGACAACCTGCAAAGTTTGCTGTTGGCCCGTATCGATCGTTTACCGGTTGATGCCCGGCATATTTTGCGGGTTGCCTCGGTCATCGGTCGACAATTTTCTACCGGCGTATTGGAAAAGGTACTAAATCGCTTGGGACCTGTTCAAAGAAAAAATGCACATCTCGTTCAACTCGCACAGCTTGAATCTTCTGGTTTGATCGCTCTGGCTGGAACCCTACCGGAAATCGAATATACCTTCCGCCATGCCCTGATCCAGGATGCAGTTTATGTTTCATTACTGAAATCCGAGCAGCATGAGCTTCATCTCATTGTTGGAGAAGTGCTTGAAGAAATCCATAAAGATCATCGATCAGAAATAGCTAATCGCCTTGCAGAGCATTTCTGGCAAGCAGGACGGCCGCAGCGAGCTCTTCCATATTTCTTGATGTCAGCCGAACAAGCCAGACTTTCGTATGCCAATTCCGAGGCCATTGAAAATTATTCTCGGGCTCTTATGGCAGCCGAACATGAACCTCGTACCATGGCGGCTATCCTGCGCGCCAGAGGAGAGTTGTATGAAATCACCGGTGATTTCGATCTTGCCCGTTTAGATCAGGAGCAGGCTTTAGAGCTGTCGCAAACCTCTCAAGACATGACCGCAGAGTGGCAGGCGTTGATTAATCTTGGGGCATTATGGTCTGCTCGAGACTATCAGAAAACAGGCACATATTATCGTCGTGCCCTTTCATTGGCGCGTACAATAGGTGACGACCTCATTTTGGCGACCAGCTTGAACCGGGTTGGAAATTATTATATTAATGTGGAACAACCCCTTGATTCTCAAAAATCACACCAGGAAGCGCTTAATATATTTACACGATTGGGGGATGAAAAGGGGATTGCTGAAACGAATGATTTACTCGGTATGTCCAATGCATTGGGCGGAAATATATTGAAAGCTTTTGAGCATTTCACGCAGTCAGTGGCATTATTCGAGAAATTAGGAGACCTGCGCAGCCTATCTTCCTCTCTTGCGGCCGAATCCATTCTTACCAGTGAACCCCAAACCGATACATTCGTTCCGGCTGGAATTACTTCCAAAGACGCTATACAGATGACTGAACGAGCATTGCAGTTAGCTACGGATATAGGTTGGCGATCTGGGCAAGTGTTCAGTTATTGTACATTGGTGGTAAATCTTGTGGCTGTTGGCCACTATGACCGTGCTATGGAGTGCGTCCGGAATGGAGCAGAGATCGCCGAGAAGATTCAGCACCATCAGTGGCAGACTTATATTGATATTGTTAGCGGGGTCGTTTACCTAGATTTATTTTCATTTGAAAAAGCAAGAATCTGTTTTCAAAGTGCTTTAGTGATGGCTCAGCAGAGCCATTCAACACACTGGATCCATGTTTCTTGTGGCTTTCTAGCAGAGACCTTGATTAAAAACCATGATCTGGCAGGTGCTCGAGAATTATTAGAACAATTCCAATTGGACGATATTCGTATGATTACAAATGGCGGGCGTTTGGTATGGGCGGCGCGAGCTGAACTGGCATTGGCAAAAGGAGACCCTCGACATGCCATAGAGTTTGTAAAAAAGATGATGGAGGCTCTTTCTTATTCTGCAAAAGATGTAGTTGTGAGATTATGGATGCTGCGTGCTGAGGCGCTGATGCTGCTTGCTGAAAACAAGGCTGATAATGCTGAGAGGCAATTTTTGTTGAATGAAGCACAGGATTTACTTTTTGCTGTTCTGGCCGAGGTACAAGCCTTGGATTACCGCTCCAAAATTTGGCGGATTCATCGGTCTCTGGCAAAGTTATATCGATTCCAGGGCAAAAATACTGAGGCTGAAATGGAACATCAGACCGCTCGCCAATTTGTGCTCGAGCTGGCAGATGAGATTAGTGATCGGGAATTGCGAGATGATTTTATCCACCAGGCGATGGAAGCATGAGGATGAAAAGGCATAGGTTTAATCTCTACTTCCCTCTAACTTCATTCTGAAAAGATCTAAGCCCAAGAAGATTAGGTTAGGATAAACCAGCGCACTATTGTTCTTTCTGCAATATAAAATCATGGATCACTCGTAAGCAAGCCCGGACTGCCTCAGGTTCCACCCGATCGATCGTGTCCTTTAAAGTATGATAAACCAGGCCGTCGCGAATGATCTCAGTTGGCATAGCGATCATGGTGGTGGCTTTAAACCCAACCTTTGCCAGTTCGGCGGCATCGGTGGATCCGCCCCCAAACAACATTTGGGTCAGACGAGCGGGATAACCCGCCTTGCAGGCTATCTGCTGGCATTCTTGAGCTGTTTCCTGAGAAAGTTTTACGTATCCGTTCAGGTCACTTAGCATGAATTGAAGCTGGTTGGCGTTATAAATCGTATCGATATTCAGCATAAAACTAGGGAAAGACTGCAACTCGGCGGAATGCTGGCGTACAAAAGCCCGGGAGCCGCGCAATCCCGATTCTTCGGCATCAAAGCTTATAAAGGTCAAGCGAGTATGCTTGAGACTACTCGATCCAGTTCCAGGTTGGTTGGCAAACATCCTGGCGGTTTGTATTATCATTGCAGAGGCGATCAGGTTGTCTCCGGCGCCGGGAGAAACCTTCCGGCCGACCAGAAAAAATTTTGGTATCACGACCAGCAAGCCTGCCAGCATAAAAATCTTAAGAACTCCGATGTATGTGGGTAGGCGTCCACTGAATGCTTGTATAAAAACCCAGCTTGAGCAAAAGATAATCCCGCCGATGTGGAACAGGTCGGGAGCAAAGGCTCGGAAAGCAAACAGTTTCTGATATTTTTTCAGAAAAAGAATCTCTTGTGGGCTGTCGTGGTGACCGCTGATGATGATTTGTTGTTCGACCTTGCCTTGAGGCTCTAACTTCGACCAAACATTGGCGCAGGTTTTTTGGGGGAATAACCAATCAAAAAATTCACGATAATATCCAAATTCCAGCATTCCACTGACTATTATGAACAAAAGGCCAATTACGGCTGGCAACGGCTGGTTGTAGAATATTAATATTAGACAAATGATATACACAGTCACATTAATCTTATAGAAATTCATAAAGGCCAGAGGGTGAGTTGTAAAGGTCTCTAAACGCGCTGTTCCACAGATGTTTTCAAATTCTTCTCGTATGCTTTTGGCTGTATTAAGACAGCTTTCCGTGCCAGCCAGACGTGGGCCAAACCGATTGATGATGTCCATCGTCCAAGATAAGCATTGGGAGGCAGGTCCTTCAAATAAATTTGGAAGATTATTGGTTGGTGATGGGGGTTTCATTGAACATTATTTTATCCTAAGTCTATTTTATTATTTGCGCATAGTCGCTATAATATATCTAAATAGTAAAATAAATCATTCATATTGAAAGTCAGGTGAAAAATGCCAGATTATAAATACTTAATTATCGGAAGTGGATTAACTGCTGATGCGGCTATTCATGGTATTCGAGAAATTGATAAAACGAGTTCAATCGGCGTGATTGGTGCTGAAGAATACCCGCCTTACAACCGTCCTTCATTGTCTAAAAAATTGTGGATGGGAAAGCCATTTGATAGTATTTGGCGCAAAGCTGCTGAACCGCCCGCAGAATTTCATCTTGGTCGACGGGCCAGCTACCTTGATCCGCAAAGAAGGCTGGTATTGGACGATCACAGTGAATCCTACCACTATGGAAAGCTATTATTAGCTACGGGCGTAATTCCGAATAAGTTGCCATTTGGGAACGATGAAATCATTTATTTTAGAACTTTGGATGATTATAAAAAGCTGCGTTTGTTGAGTGAGCGAAATGGCCAGATTGCTGTGATCGGTGGAGGCTTTATCGGTTCTGAGATAGCTGCTGCCCTGGCAATGAATGGTAAAAAAGTTGTTATGCTGTTTTTGGAAGCCGGTATTGGCGCACGTATGTTTCCAGCAGATCTATCCCAATTTCTGAATGAGTTTTACCGTCAGAAAAATGTAGATGTGCTGCCAAAGGAAAGTCTGGTGAGTTTTGAGGACCGCAGCAGTGATATCCTCTTAAAAACTAAGGGTGGCAATGAGATTGTAGTGGATGGTGTCGTAGCAGGTCTTGGAACCCAGCCGGATATCGCGTTAGCGCAAAGCGCCGGTTTAGCAGTACAAAATGGCATCCTGGTGGATGAATATCTCCAAACCAGTATGCAGGATATCTATGCGGCTGGCGATGTAGCAAATTTTATAAATACTGCGTTGGAAAAACGCACGCGAGTGGAACATGAAGATAACGCCAAGATGATGGGGAAAATGGCCGGTCGAAACATGGCTGGCGCAGCTGAACAATACACTCATTTGCCGTATTTCTTCTCGGATTTATTTGAGCTGGGTTACGAAGCAGTCGGCGAGCTGGATTCTCGAATGGAAATAGTGGCTGATTGGCAAGAACCTTACCACAAGGGAGTGCTCTATTATCTGGCAGATCAACGCGTACGGGGCGTTTTATTGTGGAATGTATGGGACCGGGTAGACAACGCTAGATCTCTGATTTCTGAAAAAGGTCCGGTACGATCAGATAATCTCAAAGGTCGCATCTCTTGAGTTAATTATATTTATTCCCGGCGGGAAGAAGAATCATCTTCTTGTCTGGATACCCTGTTCATAATCGTTGTCCTTTAAGGTTTTTATTAATTTCTTATAAGGATAAACACAATCAAAGAAGTTATAAATGATAACAATCTGACATAATAGGGAAAAATTATTTTTGATTTGGAAAAAATACCACTAATTTATCTGTTTTCCCGGAAAACATATTGGATCTTTCACGAAGTAGGATCCTGACTTGATGATCATCATTAAGGAAGTCAAAGATAAAAATGAGCGAGAAAGACCCTCAAATCACTGCTTTGTTTCTGGATGTGGGCGGCGTTTTACTGACCAACGCCTGGGATACAAAAACTCGCAAAAATGCTTGCGAAGCGTTCAACCTGGATTTTGATGATCTGAATGAAAGGCATCACCTTAGTTTTGACACATATGAGTTGGGAAAATTAAGCCTTGACGAGTATTTAACACGGATAATATTCTACAAGGACCAGCCATTTTCAAAGCAGACTTTTATTAATTATATGTTGGCTCAAACCAGGCCTTATCTGGAAATGATTAATTTCATTACCCAGTTGAAAGACAAATATCATTTAAAAATTGTTGTTGTGAGTAATGAAGGTCGTGAGTTAATGATCGACCGTATTCAAAGGTTTCGATTGGATAAATTTGTAGATTTCTTTGTGTCTTCCAGTTTTGTCCATTTTCGCAAGCCGGACCAGGACATTTATAATATTGCGCTTGATATTGCCCAGGTTTCGCGTCCTCAAATTGTTTATATTGAGGACCGCCCCCTGTTTGTTGAAGTTGCCCGTAGTCTGGATATCCTCACTATCCAGCATAGAGATTTACCGACGACAAGGCATATGCTGGCCGAGGTGGGGTTATCTCTAGATCAGTAATTATAGGAGAAGATCATGCAAGGACAATCTGATATTGGTATGATTGGCCTGGGTGTTATGGGTCGAAATTTAATATTGAATATTGCCGATCATGGTTACTCCGTGGTTGGGTATGACAAGAATCCTAATCAAATTCAGGAATTGCGCGTTGCAGTAGAAAAAAGGCCAGTGTATGTGGCAACTACCCTGGCAGATTTTATTACGAACTTAAAGAAGCCGCGAGTAATCATGTTATTAGTACCAGCCGGTTCCCCAGTAGATGCTGTCATCCGCGATCTACTTCCTTTTATTGAAACAGGGGACGTGCTCATCGATGGCGGTAATTCACATTTTACCGATACAAATTTGCGGGCAAAAACCCTTGCCGGAAAAGGGATCTATTTTCTAGGGGTCGGTATTTCAGGCGGCGAAAGCGGCGCACGCCATGGGCCCTGCTTGATGCCTGGAGGACCGCAAAGCGCTTATGAGCTGGTCCGAAAAATATTTGAATCGGTTGCAGCTCAGGTAAATGGCGAAGCTTGTGTAACCTATCTTGGTCCAGATTCTGCCGGTCATTATGTAAAAATGGTCCACAACGGGATCGAATATGCTTTTTTAGAGCTAATTGCCGAAAGTTATGCACTGATGAAAGATGGATTGGGCTTATCAGATGATGATCTTCATGACGTGTTTGATCACTGGAATCGTGGACTGTTAAACTCATATCTGATTGAAATAACTGCCAATATTTTCCGATATACGGATGAACAAACAGGCCAAAAGCTGATTGATCAAATTCTGGATGAAGCTCGTCAAAAAGGGACTGGCAAATGGACGTCTCAAGATGCCTTGGATTTACAGGTACCAATACCGGTTATTGACGCGGCGGTTTCTATGCGTGACCTGACTGCACTCAAAGAAGCGAGGCAGGCAGCTAGTAGAGTGCTGAATGGTCCTTCACCGCACCTTAGAGGAGATAAGACTGCTTTTATGGTTCATCTGGAAGAATCCCTTTATGCCAGTCTTGTCATTTCTTTTGCACAGGGGATGGCACTGCTATTCGCAGGCTCAAATCAATATGAGTATGATCTTAATCTCGAAGCGGTTGCCAGAATATGGCGAGGCGGCTGTATCATTCGCGCAGTTCTATTGGAGGATATCCGCGCTGCATACCGTAATCAGCCAGGGCTGGCGAATCTGTTGATGGACTCACATTTAGGAAGTGCAGTAAGCGAAAGGCAATCTTCTTTGCGTTTGATTGTAAATGCTGCTGTGGAAATGGGTATCTCAATCCCAGGTTTCATGGCTGCTTTAGCATATTTTGATGGCTACCGCAGCGCCTGGTTACCAGCTAACCTGATCCAGGCACAAAGAGATTATTTTGGCGCGCATACATATGAGCGCGTGGATGCAAAGGGTGTATTTCATACTCATTGGGGGGAGGCTTAAAGTGGGTTTATGGGCCAAACCATTTCTACCCTTTTAAGTCATAACTATTTTAATACGACACCAAATCAGGCAGTTGTTTTACTTGAAGATAGATTTTTTAGGGTTAGAATAAAGAGGATAAGAAAATATTAGCTATCTATAATTTCCAGGGCTGGATTTGACTATTATCCCAAATTTATCCTGCGAAATTGGTATTGATTGATCGCAGGAATACCCGATAATCAAAATTATCATTTTTGTAATACCGATCTGCCACGTCTGAATTTGCCATACATTAATTTGAGTTGTGAATAAAAATGCCAAAATCATTGAATTTAATCTCCCAAATTAAAGAATTGTGTCTGATTACCAAGGCGGATTGGGTCGTAATAATTGTTCGCAAAAAAGAGACCTGGGAAATTCAGATTGTCCAGGGATTAAATAAACAGGGCCAATCCATCCTTCGAAATTATCTCAATGACCCAGTAATCAATGCCTGGGTTTCGGGCGCATTATTAAGCGGTCGTGGTCGCTGGCGGAAATTTTCAGAAAAAGCCTTCCACTTAGATTGTGAGCGGCTCTATTTATTTCCAAGCCAATCGATCGATATTGCATTGATCGTAGGCACGGATGAATTAGATAAAACAGGTCAGACTTTTTGGCGAATTTTTGCGGGTTTAATCAATGGATTACAGTTGATAACACCCCCATTTTCTACCGACTTACAGATTACTTTTCAGAAAGAAAAATTTTCTGCAATTCAATATCAGGGTCTATCTGGGTTGCTCGATCACATCGTTGAACAGGTCCAGCAAATAGTCCAATATGAGGCACTCTGGATTGGTATTAAGCACGGTGAAGTACTGGTAATTGAAAAAGCCACCAATGGAGCTGATTGGTTAGAACAAACAGAATTTCAAACTGAAGATGCAACGAATATTTTCTCATTATTAGAAAACGGAATTACTCACCGTGAGTTAAATTCTCCTGGTTGGTCTTTTCTTCACCGATCGATTAATGGCACATCCAGCCGGTTTTGGGTTGGTATTCCAATATTGAATGGCCAGACAATCATCGGTTTAATTTCAATCTTTGGTTCTCAGCGATATTTACATAAAGATTTAGAAAATATAAAACAACTGGCTCAACATGTTGCCTCTGCTTTGTATAGTGAGATTGAGCGAATAGAAATTAACAGGCAGTTTACCTTTATTCATCGATTCAATGATATTGTTCTGGCAGCGACTCAAGGAGAGAACCTGGAAGAAGTTACGCGATCATTAATTCGTCTTCTGGCAGACAATTTTAAAACCCCATTCGTTGGATTGCTGCTGCCTACAGCAGATCGAAAATATTTGTATCAATATGGCGCTGAGCCGGTTGATTCAGAATCCGTATACCCGCTTCAGAATACTTTGATCGGTCGTGTATTTGAAACAGGCATCCCTATACAAATAAGAGATGCTGGTAAAGAAATCGTTTCATATAAGCTGACTCCAGGAATATTGTCAGAATTGGCCGTCCCGCTAATTTACCATGGAAAAGTTACGGGTGTTTTAAATGTGGAAAGCACCAGGGCTAACGCCATTCATCGAGATATGGTGGAGTTATTGGCGCTGGTTGTAGGATATATGGCCGGATTTCTGGAGTTTTTAAGACTTCAACAGGAGACTGATGTAAGGTCCAGTAACCTAAACTTAATCTGCAACTTAATCCAAAAAATAAGTGGGTTATCGGATATCCAGGAGATTATACAGATTTCTGCTGATTCATTAGCTGAACACTTCATTGATTCTAACATCCAGATTATTGTGGAAGAGAATGTCAATCAATCAAGAAGCTTCCTGGCTTCTGCAGGAAAAACCAAAGCTGATGTTGATGAAACAGCAGCTAAACAAGGGTTATTGGACTTTCTAAAAAAGTACCAAACAGATGAAAAGATTGAAGAGGATCTTACTTTATCACATATTTTTCCAAATGGTAATAGGCAGCAACTTGTCCGTCAAATCCTTTTACCAATTCAAAAAAATAATACTCCATTAGGTCTTATTAATGTTACTGGTCTTGCTGAACCGAATTATAACTATACTGATATATTGATGGTTGAAGTAGTAACCGAGGTTCTTTCTAGCCACTTACCCCTAAATGTTATTATTAATTAGGGAAGAGAAATATATCCTGATTTGAAAAATCTTGACGAAAGATCTTATTTTGGGCTTTTGGAACAAACGAAAATAACAATGTGTATTTTCTGACTAGCTATCAATCAGAGTGGGGTTTCTCTGGATTAATAATGTATGCGGCGTCGGATACATTTTGGATTTAGAAGGTAAAGTTGTCGAGCTACCTGACTAAGATTGCCAGGGAATATCGGTTGAT